>JBFFBT010000266.1:0-8105 GCA_041560255.1 Myxococcota bacterium
CCCCTCGGGGAAGCGAAATCGAGATCATGCTTGTACACCCCGTAACCCCTCAAACACTGACGCTGCAAGGGCGGGTGGTTCGGGTTGCCGGTGATGATCCGGCTCATCCATACCTAGAGCCCGGAGTCGGAATCGAGTTTGAGAAAACGAGCGCCGATCAACGCAGATCATTGATCGAGTTTCTGTCGGATTTGGTCAGATTGGAAAGCTTGGATCGACAACCCTGGGAAAAATAATCACATTTTGAGACTCTGTCCAGATTTCTCTTTGTATTTGAGTCGGATCATGGCATTTTCCTCCGAAAGAGCTGGAGGCGGGGGGTTTTGGGTTGGGTTCTTTTCAAGGAGGTTGCTGTGCGTGCATGGTTGAGATTCGGGTGGTTTTTTCTTCCGGTGGTGTTGTGGGGGATCGAGGCGTTCGGATCGCCGTTTCGCATCATTGGATATGACGGGTATGCAATATCGAAAGCCAACTCCCAGAGCGTGTACGGCGGAGGGATCGGCGTGCTGTACAGCAATCCCGCCTTGCTCATGGATGAGCAATCGCAGTTGAGTCTGGGCTTGTTTGTGCATCAACCACATTTTCGGGCCATTCTGTTCGATCGACCCAATCAGGTGGATGTTCCCATTACCATCTACGAGTCGGACATAGGCTCCGGGGGGAACAACCTGGATCGTGCGCTGCCTACTTGTGAGTTGCCCAATCCCAGAGCGGACAATCGGCAGGATGAATTGGCCGGATATATGGGTATCGGCATGATTCATTCATTGGGGGTTGAAGATTTTCGGATAGGTTTTTCCTTGTTGGTTCCAAGTCAAGGATTTTTGTCCGCCTCGGCCCACTATGCCGATGAGCGCGAGCAGGTTTTTTCCAACACGGTTCATTTCGTACGCATTGGTGAATATGGCCGGTCGATCGAAGCGTTTCTGGGAGCGGCTTACCGGCCGGCGCCCGGGGTCAACCTAGGGTTTTCACTCGAAACCTCCCTGTATGCCCAAGCCACGACCGGGGCGTATGTTCCCGAAGCCACGGTACAGGATTATGCTCAAATGAACATCAAGCTGGAGGGCGGTGTCAAGCCGCGGGCCGTCTTCGGAATCAGCGTCGATCCGGCCGACATGCTTCGTTTGTCATTGGTTTGGAGGGATAGACGCTATATCGGAATCGAATCGGATGCCTTGATAAACCTATGGAACTTTCACGAACCGGGCAGCAATGGGGTCGAGCCCAAGCGCGTAAGACAGCATCAATCCATTGTGCTGGACTTCGAGCCTATGGAAGTCAATCTTGCCGTGGGGTTGACTGTCGGGAGTTGGAAATGGGAAGCCGGCCTCACCTGGAACCACTGGGCCGATTACATCGATGACCATCACAAGCGCGCCCAAGAAACCGCCGTATTTGAAGATCCAAACCATCCGGGTACTTCGAGCGTAAATGCTGGTCGGTTTGCTTTCTCGGACACCTACTCGTTGTCGACGGGCGGAAGCTTCGAGCCCGAACCGGGGCATATCCTGTTGGGAGGCCTTTCCTATAGGCCTTCGCCGGTCCCGAAACAGATCGGGCGCACGAACTATGTCGACAATGATCTTTTGGTTGTGGGCTTGGGTTATCGGATGGAATTGGTATTGGGAGATAAACCTGCGCGTTTGGATTTTGGTATACAAAGCTGGTATCTCGTGCCGGTCGAAGTCAACAAGGATCCCGAATTCATTCGAGATGAGTTTGCCGACCACGCCAAGACCCTGATAGATGGACAACCCATGCTCGAAGCCCAGGGTCTACAGACCAATAATCCAGGATTTCCGGGTTATAAGCACGACGGATGGGCTTTGGCTGGTTCGATATCTTTGAGTTACCTGTTTTGAGTGCCTGAGGACGGTTGCCGATCAATACGTAGTCTCGTTGTCGAGCCTTGGATTGGGTGATCGATATACCTTGTTGTTGATGGAATTGCTGCGCATAAACACCAATTTACCGTCTCCGTCGGTGTCGGCCTGGGCTTCGACGGCGCACCAGGGTTGAATGGGTGGAAGGGTGAAGCCCTCGGCTTCCCAGTCAATCGCCCAGCCTGTCTCGGCGCAGCCACCGGAGCCGCCGGTGCATAAAGTCCGTAATGTCGCCGGTTGATCGACGCCCGAGCCGTCATAGTGGGTGGCCACCCGGTAGCGAAAATGCACCCCGCTGTCCGGATACCAGCCGAGCACTTCCCAATCGGGACAGTCGGCGGCATTTTTCCGAAAGACCACGGTTTGGTTTTTCGGCGGTATGGCGGCGGGGCAGTAGGGCAGCGAGCGGGTGTAATGCTGGAATCTTGCCAGGTAGGCTTCCTCGGACTCCAAAATGGCTTGAATGTTGCCTGTGGTCTCGGACAACCGGGATTCTTTGACGTAGCTGGATAGGGCCGGCAAGGCCAGGGCCGCCAGAAGTCCGACAATGACTACCACGACCATGAGCTCGATTAAAGTAGCCCCACGTTGATGTGCGCCTGCATATGGCTTTGCCGATATCAGGTCGAAAATGGGGCCGATACGTAAATTAATAAACACCTTTTTCATGCTCTTCATGGAACACGTTCCTGTTATGGGATGAAATGTAGAAGTTGGCCACCTGGCCGTCGCAATCCACATCTCCACAGGCTTGCGCCACAAACCAGGGTCCCGGGAACGCCGGCCAACTCGTGCCCTTGTCTGCGAACCCGGCGGTCGGAAGCACGTTCGTGCGCAATCCATTGACAAAATTTGAGGTTACTCTGTAGCTATAATACGTGGGTCCTCCCGGGTCGAACTCCAATACCGCCCATGGTCCGTCGGCAGGCAGATCCCATTGTCGGGCGTCTTTGGTGCAGGTGCAATCTCCGTCCAAAGGAGGGTTGTCGGGCAGGTTGTCGGTGTAGCGTTTTCCTTGGTTGGTGTAGTAGGTTTCCTCGGCTCCACGGATGGTCTGTAAGATGGTGGCCACTTCCGAGGCCTTCGATCTGGTGAGGTAGGATGTAAATGCCGGGATCGCAACCGCAGCCAAAATACCGATGATCACCACGACAATGAGCAGCTCGATGAGGGTAAAACCATTGTGTCTGACCGGATTGACGCTTTTCATTTCAGGCTTCCTCCAGTGACGGTCGGCATCCAGGGGATGCGGGTTGTGATCTGTTTGAGTTTATGCATTTTATATGCCATGAAGGGTGTTTCCCTTCGGTTTTTCGGGTGGAATATCTTAATTGACAACTGCATGAAAATTTGGAGAAAAACAATGTATGAGGCGATGATTGATGCTTCCACCTCTTTTTGTTTTCAGGATACCCCAAACTTTGGAAATATTCAATCTCTATAAATTTTTCATAGTTGGTACACTTTTTCATCTTTGTCACGGCTCCTGGTTGTCCATGGTGTCCAAGCCATGCTTCAGAAGTCGGTAACGGATGGAGCGAAAAGTGATATGCAGCAATTTGGCCGCTTCGGTTCGTATACCGTTGGTGCGTTCGAGCGCTTGTTGCAAGAGACGTTTTTCCACCGTCGCCAAAACACTGTCCAAGTTGATGCCTTCATCCGGAAAATTGTCGAGATCCAGTTTGGCAAGCACCTCGCTCTTTCGAAAATAATCAGAAAACAATTCGGCGCCGATCGGCCGATTGGCCGAAAGAGCCACGGCGCGTTCCACCATATTTTGCAGCTCCCTTACGTTGCCCGGAAAATCGTAGGCTTCCAGGGCATCCATGGCTTCTGTCAGTACGACGGGTGCGGTACGTTCTTCCATGCTGGCGATTTTTTTGACGAAGTGACGCACCAGTTCGGGGATGTCTTCCTTCCTCTCGCGCAATGCGGGCAAGTGAATTCGGATGACGTTGAGACGGAAGAACAAATCCTCCCGAAATCTTCCGTCTTGAACCTCCTGCTCGATGTCCCGGTTTGTGGCGGTTACCACTCTGACGTCCACCGAACGATCATTGGCTTCACCCAATCTTTTTATGGCCCTTTCTTGAAGCACGCGAAGAAGCTTGACCTGAATGGTGGTTGGGATCTCCCCGATCTCATCCAGGAACACCGTACCTCCCCGGGCCAGCTCGAACAGCCCCTTGCGGTCGGTCGTGGCGCCGGTAAAAGCGCCTCGAACGCATCCGAACAGCTCGCTTTCCATGAGTTGCTCGGGGATGGAGGCGCAGTCGATGGGGACAAACGGGCCGTTGGCTCGTTGACTATGGGTGTGAATGGCTTTTGCCACCAACTCTTTGCCGGTGCCGCTTTCTCCGGTAATCACCACGTTGGATCGGGTGGGTGCAACCCGTTCGATCAGGCGGTATACTTCGTTCATGCGCGGGCTTTTTCCTACCAAATCTCCGAAGTCGCCTTTGTCGGTGAGTCGGGCGCGCATGCGTTGATTTTCAAAAAGTAAGCGTTGCTTCTCGAGCGCTCTTTGGATGACCACTTTGAGCTCATCGATTTGAAAAGGCTTGGTGACATAATCATAGGCGCCTTGCTTCAAAGCTTCGATGGCGGTTTGGTTGGAGGCAAACGCTGTGATGACCACCACCTCGATTTCGGGATGGCGGGTTTTTACGGTCTTGAGAAGCTCGATGCCGGATCCGCCTCGCATTTTGAGATCAGTGACCACCAATTCGGGCACCAGCTCTTCGACCAGCTCGATGGCTTGGTTCATGTTCACGGCCGTTCGGACCTGATGGCCTTCCTGAGCGAGCATGATTTCTAAAAACTCGCGCATGCTGCGTTCATCATCAACCACCAAAATTTCACTCATGGCAGACTCCGGGTAAAAATATGATGAATCGGCTGCCTCCCTCTTTCGGGCAATCGAGTTGTATCGAACCACCGTGATCCGTGACGATCCGGCTTACCGTGGCCAATCCCAAACCGGTACCGTTTTCCTTGGTGGTGAAAAACGGATCGAAGACCCGATCCCGTAATTCTGGCGGGACCCCCGGACCTTCATCGGAGATCTCCAGTACGATCCATTGGGTCGAATTTGAAGCTTGTAGGCACGAAGTGGATACCGTGATGTTTCCGTGGTAACCGATGGCGTTGGCGGCGTTGGACAGAAGGTTCCAGAGTACCTGCCGCAATTGATCCGCGTCCAAGTCGGCTTTGATTTGGTCGAGCTTGCAGGTGATTTCGACCGAATCGTGGTCGGATTGTTGCAGGAAAACCGAGACGGTTTCCTCGACCAATTCCTTGAAATTGCAGACGATGGGCCGAGGGGCTTTGGGTCGGGTGTAAAGCAGGAAATCGGCCAACAGATTGTCCAGTCTTTTTGTCTCTCGAATGACGATGTCCATCAGCTGTCGAGCCTGTCGATCCGTGCTTTCGTTTCTTTTCATCATCTGCACCGAACCACTGATGGAAGCCAAGGGATTTCGGATCTCGTGCGCCATGGCGGCCGCCATGGTGCCCAAAACGGCCATGCGTTCGGCTCTTTTTACCGAAGCTTCCATTTCTTTTCGGTGGGTCAGATCCTGCAGGTGCACCAGGATACCGGCCTGATGGTTGTCCGGGCTTTTGAGGTTGGAAAGAGTCAAACCGATCGGAACGGTTGCGCCGTCGGTTGGGCGGATGTGGTTGACTTCCATCCGATTGTAGTCCTCGGACCAATCTTGATCCAAAAGTGACAGGAGGGCGGGAAATATTTCCTCGACCGGTTGCCGCATGGCGGTGGCCGCCGATACGCCCAATATCTCTTCTCCGACCGGATTGAGCAAAGATATGCAGCGTTTGGGGTCGAGCGCCATGAGGCCGCTGCGCAGGCTGATGATGATGTCTCGGTTGAGCGCGGTGACTTTTTCGAGATCGCTTTCTGTCGATCTGAGTTTGTCACCGGTGCGTCGTAGTTGCTCACCCAGGTAACTTGCCAGCCATGCAATGGCGGCGAATACAGTGTAATTGAGGGCCAAAAGATAGATGACTCTGACGCCCGAAGGTGGGTTGTTGGTGTGGCTCTCCAAGTTGACCGGTATGATTTCCTGTTGTTCCAGGATGAGTAATGCTCCCAAAAACAAGCAACTGAGCCCGGCGGTGAGGAACGTGCCGATGTACGGATAGTAGACCGCAGCGTGAATAATGGGCAGCGCATACAGAAAGGTAAAAGGGCTTTCCACGCCGCCCGTAAGATACACCAGGGTCGTTGCAATCATCACATCGAACGAAATGTTGACTTGTACATGCAGGAATATGCGGATGCGATCGGAGGCCGATCGTAGAAAAAGGTAATACCCGCCCGTGATGAGATAGACCGCCACCACGGTCGTATAAAGTATGATCTGAGTGAGGGATGTGCCGGGTACGCCGGCTTTGAGCTTGAAAAAAATGGTCGAACCGAGCAGGGTGGTCATCACGACGCTGCGGGAGGCCAGCAGAATCAACAAACGACGACGCTTACCCGTATCCGTGGAATCGATCGATCTCGGTATTGTTTCTGTCAAACGATCCGCCAACCAGCTTGTATTACTGTACGACGCTCGCCAAGCTGAAAATAGGCAAATACATGGCAATGAGAAAATATCCCACCATGCCGCCCAGCGACACCAACATGATGGGCTCCATGAGGGAGGTGAGCGCATCCACGGCGACGTCTACTTCTTCATCGTAAAAATCCGCGATCTTGACAAGCATTTGATCCAATGCGCCGGTGTTTTCGCCGACTGCGATCATCTGCACCACCATACCCGGGAAAACCTTGGCCTCGGCCAACGGCTCGGCCATCGTCTTGCCCTCTGAAATCTTGTCGCGGGTGTAAAAGACGCCTTCTTCCACGATTCGGTTGCCCGCGGATCTCGCCACAATGGTCAATCCGTCCAATATGGGAACACCGGAGGATACCATGGTCCCCAGTGTCCGGGTGAATTTGGCCACGGCCACCTTGCGCAGCAACTCGCCGAAAAGGGGTACTTTGAGCATCATCTTATCCCAGATGTAGCGGCCTTTGGGCCAACGTTTGAAAAAGTGAATACCCAGCGGGATTCCGAAGAAGGTGCCGAAGACGATGAAATAATTGTTGCGCATCCACTGAGACAGATCGATGAGCCCCTGGGTCATTGCGGGCAGAGCCGCTTTGGAGCCGAAATCTTCAAACATCTTTTGGAAGACGGGGATGACGTAATACAGCAAAACCAACAACACCGCGAGGGCCACGATTAAAATACAAATAGGGTAGACCATGGCGCCTTTGACTTTTTTCCTGAGCTTCATGTTTTTTTCGATGTACACCGCGAGTCTTGACAATATCGTATCCAAAATACCGCCGACCTCGCCGGCCGCCACCAAGTTGACATAGAGCTCGTCGAACACCTTGGGATGCTTTTTCAAGGCCTCTGCAAAGGTCGAACCACTTTCGACGCTCTCTTTGACGTTGTACAAGATGTCTTTCATGGTTCGGTTTTCCGACTGGCTGGCCAAAATCTCCAGACACTGCACCAGCGGAAGACCTGCGTCGATCATGGTGGAAAACTGCCTGGTAAACACCACCAGATCCTTCAGGGGTACGCCTCCGAACCCGGGTATTTTGGGGATGCTCAATTTAAAGGGCTTTTTCTTGACCTTGGACGGTGTGATGGCCTGTGAACGCAACCTCTGCTCGACATCTTGGGATGATTTGGCGTCCATGATGCCGTTTCGGATCTCACCCGCCTTGGTTCTCCCTTCCCAAATGTATGTGGCCATCTATCCAACCTCCAGGGATTGTTGAAAAAAATACCTCAAGGTTTGCTGCCTCCCGGCCGGGTGGCCATTCGTTTCATCTGGTTTTGTCCAGGACCTCCCTGCGAGCTGGATGCCAGCATATTTCGAAGCTCGTCGACGTCATGGCTGCGGCCCAAAGCTTCGTCCAGGGTGATGAGCTTGCGTTGGTACAACATCAGGAGTGATTGATTCATGGTTTGCATCCCGAACTTGGCTTGGCCCACCTGCATTTGGCTGTATATCTGGTGTACTTTGTCTTCGCGGATCAAATTGCGGATAGCTGGGTTGGGGATCATTACTTCGACACACATGACCCTGCCCTGAGCGTTGGATTTGGGTAAAAGTTGCTGGGAAAGAATACCCTGCAAAACGAAGCTCAATTGTGCCCGTACTTGAGGTTGTTGGTAAGGGGGAAATACGTCC
>JBFFBT010000267.1:0-8036 GCA_041560255.1 Myxococcota bacterium
ACCGCCTACACCGGCGGCCGCCGCGTCGGAAAGATAGTCTCCGTTGAGGTTGGGAGCGACAATCATATCATACTCATCGGTGCGGGTGAGCAGTTGCTGAAACATGTTATCGGCGATTCGGTCATTGAGAAGCAGCCTGCCTGCGGGTAGACTGCCTGCAAAACGATCCCATAGATCGGATTCAGTAAGAAAACGTTTTTCGAACTCGGGTTCTTGGGCGGTTTCATAACCCCAGTTCATAAAGCCGCCCTCGGTGAATTTCATGATGTTACCTTTGTGCATGAGGGTGACTCGTTTTCTGTTTTTCTCCACCGCCCAGCGCAATGCCTTACGTACGTGTCGTTTGGTGCGTAAGGGACTGATGGGTTTGATGCCTATCGCAGAGTCGGGCGAAGTCTTTTGGGGATCTACGCCCAGCTCGAGCAACAGGTCCAATATTTTCTGAGCTTCGGGGCTTTTGGACGGATACTCGATACCTGCGTACACATCCTCGGTGTTTTCACGAAATACCACAATGTCCATTTTTTCCGGATGCTTCAGTGGAGAGGCCGATCCGTACCAACGCACCGGCCGGATGCAGGAGTAAAGATCCAATACTTGTCTTATGGTGACATTGAGCGACCGGATGCCTTGTCCGATGGGGGTGGTCAAGGGGCCTTTGATCCCGACTTTATGTTGCCGAAGCATCGATATGGTGGTCTCCGGCAGGTATTCCCCTTGCTCGCGGTAGGCCTTTTCTCCCGCGTGAACCTCTATCCATTTGATTTTTCTTTTCTTTTTGTATGATTTGGCCACGGCGGCATCCACGACGGTTTTCATCGCCGGGGTAATATCGATGCCGATGCCGTCGCCTTCGATGTATGGAATGGTGGGAGTATCTGAAAACGTTTGCTTTTTTACTGGTTCTCGTTCAAGTTCAGGCATGATTTCGCTCCTCGGGGGTTTCGATGAGGTATGGGCTAATCATTTTCCAAGCGCATCACTTATCAAACCAATAGAAGCGTGCCAAGAAAAAATGTCGTTGGTGGATTGACGCGATGAGGTTGGTCGGGATAGGTTACGATTTGAGATGAGAAATCACAATTATATATCGAAGAAGAAAGGGTTGGGATGAAAACGATTATCGAGCCGTTCAGAGTCAAATGTATCGAGCCCATTAAAATGACCAACGTCGAAGAGCGCAGGCAGTATCTGCAAGCGGCGTATTTTAATTTGTTTGGTTTGCCGTCCGAGCAGGTGTTGATTGATTTGTTGACCGACAGCGGCACCTCGGCCATGAGCGCCGAGCAATGGGCGGGAATCATGCGGGGTGATGAGTCGTATGCCGGCAGTCCGAGTTTTTACCGGTTGGAGAAATCGGTGCGGGATATTTTTGGATTCAAGAATCTTATCCCGACGCACCAAGGGCGCGCGGCCGAGCGTATTTTGTTCTCGATTGCCGTCAAAAAGGGAATGGTGGTCCCCAGCAACAATCATTTCGATACGACCCGGGCCAATATCGAGTTTCAAAAAGCCGAAGCTTTGGATTTGGTCATTGACGAAGGTAGACAACCGTCGACCGAGCATCCCTTCAAGGGCAACATGAATCTCGAAAAGCTCGAGACGGTGTTGCGGGAAAAGGGTCGTGACAATATTCCCTTGGTCATGTTGACCGTGACCAACAATGTGGGCGGCGGCCAACCGGTGAGCATGGAAAACATTCGGGGTGTTTCGACTTTGTGCAGGCAATACGGGGTTCCGTTTTTTATTGATGCCTGCCGGTTTGCCGAATGCGCGTATTTCATCAAGTTGCGCGAAGCGGGTTACGGTGACAAGACACCCCTGGAAATTGCAAAAGAAATGTTTTCCTATGCGGACGGTTGCACCATGAGTGCAAAAAAAGACGGTCTTGCCAACATTGGCGGTTTCATCGCTCTCAATGACGAGGATTGGACCCAACAGGCCAGGAACTTGCTGATTTTGACAGAGGGATTTCCTACCTATGGGGGGTTGGCTGGAAGAGATCTCGAGGCCATCGCCATTGGTCTCGAAGAAGTACTGCATGAGGACTATCTGAAGTACCGAATTGCGTCGATTGCCTATTTGGGCAACCATCTCGAAGATCTGGGTATTCCAACCGTAAAGCCGCCGGGTGGACACGCCGTGTTTGTCGACGCGCGCTCATTTTTGGAGCACCTCGAGCCGGAAAAGCTGCCGGGGCAGGTTTTGGCTTGCTCACTGTATTTGGAAGGCGGTATTCGGTCGGTAGAAGTGGGTACGGTCATGTTTGGTCGTCACGATCCGCAATCCGGAAAAGAAAACCTGGCCGCTATGGATTTGGTTCGCCTGGCTATTCCGAGACGGGTGTATACCCAAAGTCATATCGACTACATCATCGAGGTTTTCGAAAATATCCTTCGTAAAAAAACAAAATTGAGGGGTTTGGCGTTTACCTATCAGGCGCCCTATTTGCGGCATTTTACCGCTCGATTCAAAGAGATCTAGGGCTTTTGACCGTTTGGTGGAGTTGATGCAATGCAGGCCCGAAGCGTTTTTTCAAGAGTGATTGTGGTGGTGCTCGACAGTGTCGGGATTGGTGCATTGCCCGACGCTCATGAATATGGTGATATGCAGGCAGCGACTCTGCAACATATCGCCCAAGCTGTATCGGGTCTTGGGTTGCCTCATCTCAACAAGCTTGGATTGGGTAGGATTGCTTCCATCGAAGGATTGGCTCAGGTTGAGTATCCAATGGGTTGGTACGGTAAAATGGCCGAGCGTTCCGTCGGCAAAGACACCATGACGGGTCATTGGGAGATGATGGGAATCGATATTCTAAAACCCTTTGGGATGTATCCCAAAGGGTTTCCTACTGAGATTATCCAGGCCTTCTCCGATCTTACCGGCAGAGGAGTGTTGGGCAATCTACCTGCTTCAGGCACCCAGATCATCGAAGATTTGGGCCGTGAGCATATAAAAACGGGCAAATGGATAGTCTACACTTCTGCAGACAGCGTGTTTCAGTTGGCCGCCCATGAAGAAGTCATCCCGCTCGCCGAATTGTATGCGGCCTGCGAACAGGCGCGCAACCTGTTGGATGCCTACCGGATAGGCAGGGTGATCGCCAGACCCTTTGTCGGCGTGCCGGGGTCGTTTGTTCGTACATCTCATAGGCATGACTACACCATGGTGCCGGAAACTGCGTCGGTGCTCACCACCCTGGTTGAATCCGGATTGGACGTGGTAGGTCTGGGAAAAATCGATGATATCTTCGCCGGCAGAGGATTGACGAGATCGATACGCACCCAGAACAACCAAGATGGTATGCACAAGCTGTTTGACGTGTTGAATGAGCAACGAACGGGATTGGTGTTTCTCAACTTGGTGGATTTTGATATGCAGTATGGACATCGGCGCGATCCTCGGGGTTATGCTCGAGCCTTGGAGGACTTTGATGTCCGATTGGGAGAGTTGTGTCCAAGACTTGACCGGGACGATTTGCTCATCATCACCGCGGATCATGGTTGTGATCCAACCTTTATGATCCATACAGATCATACTCGGGAGTACGTACCCGTACTCGTTTGGACCCCAAGGCTTTCCAAGGGAGGTGATTTGGGGGTTCGAAATACGTTTGCGGATCTAGGTGCAACGGTTGCACATGCGCTCGGGGTTGAATGGACTGGGAGCGGAGTGAGCTTTTTCTCTCTGTTTTCGACCTGAACCCGGAGGTTTGACATGCAAATGGTTGAGCTCATCCGGAAAAAAAGAGACCGGCAATCCTTGAATGACGAAGAAATTCGTTTTTTCGTCGAGGGAGTCCGGACCAAACGGATTCCGGATTACCAGACGACGGCGCTGCTGATGGCGATTTGGCTCAATGGGATGGAGGATGGAGAGACATTGTCCCTGACGGAGCAGATGTTGCATTCGGGCGATCTACTGGAGTGGGCCGATCTTCCGGGCTCGAAGGTGGACAAGCATTCTACCGGGGGAGTCGGGGATACAACCTCATTGATATTAGCGCCCATTGTAGCTTCAACGGGTTTGTGGATGCCCATGATAGCCGGCAGAGGCTTGGGCCATACGGGCGGCACTCTGGATAAGCTGGAGTCCATCCCGGGTTTTTGTGTCAATTTGGATCGTCACCGGTTTCGAAGCATTCTGACCGAGGCACACTTGGTCATAGGCGGCCAAACTGAAACGATTGCTCCAGTGGATAAAAAGCTGTACGCTTTGCGTGACGTTACGGCTACAGTGGAGAGCATACCGTTGATTGCATCGAGTATTCTATCTAAGAAGCTGGCCGAAGGAATCGATGCGCTGGTGTTGGATATCAAGGTAGGTTCGGGTGCGTTTATGAAAACCCCGAAACAAGCCGGTTTGTTGGCGCACACTTTGGTGAGGATAGGCGCCGGGGCGGGAAAGCAAGTGACTGCTCTGGTTACGAATATGGACCAACCTTTGGGCACGCATGTCGGAAACAGCTTGGAAGTCATCGAAGCCGTACATGTGTTATCCGGTAGATCTTTTGGAGATCTTGCCGATCTTTCTTTTGAGCTGGCTGCCCACTTGTTGGTCATGGGTGGTAAATGTGATTCGATGCGCCAAGCCCTGTCCTGGGTACGCGGGATCGTCCAACGAGGGGAAGCGCTCGCAAAATTTAGGCAACTGGTTGCGCTTCAAGGCGGGGATGCCGGTTGTGTAGATGATGTGAGCAGATTGCCGTTGGCCGATCAAACCCATGATTTTACCGCAACGAAACGGGGTATTATCCAGCGGTTGGATGCCGAACGGGTCGGTTCGGCCGCAATGGCGTTGGGCGCGGGACGTAGAACGGCCGAGGATCGGATCGATCCGGGCGTAGGTTTGATTCTACATGGAAAGATCGGGGATCGCGTTGAAAAAGGCCGACCTTTGGCGACCATTTTCTATCACGATGCCGGGAAATGCAAGGAAGCATGCGGGTTTTTGGAACAAGCCTACCTGATTGGTGAAGCGCCGCCGAAAAAAATGAGATTGGTTCGCAGAGTATTGTCTTCAAAAAAACGCAGCGAGGTTATACATTGATCCGGTTTATATGAACTTGAGTCTGAGGAGTTGTTTACCATGATAAAATCCATGCAATTGCTTGAACGATGTCGGATGTTGATCCAGAAACGCGCCCAGAGAAAACCACAACTGGGTATTGTGCTGGGTTCCGGATTGGGCTACGTGGCCGGATTGGTGGAAAGGGCGGTTGAGATCAACTACCACGAGTTGCCTGGATTTCCGGTATCAACGGTTGAGGGGCACCAGGGCCGGTTCGTTATTGGTGAATTGGGGGGCAAGACGGTTGCGGTCATGCAGGGTCGTTTTCATTTTTATGAAGGCTATACCATGGAGCAAGTTGTGATGGGAGTGCGGTTGCTCTCCAGATTGGGCGCCGGTCGTTTTTTCATTACCAATGCTTCGGGTGGGATAAGGCCCGGTCTTCGCCCGGGTGATCTCATGTTGATTCGAGATCATATCAACCTCATGGGGTACAATCCGCTCATAGGACCCAACTCATCCCGATTGGGCCTGCGGTTTCCAGATATGACTCAGGCATATTCAGCCAAGTTGAGACAGCTTGCGCGTGAGGTGGCGGACGAATGCAGTGTTGAGCTGCAAGAAGGCGTGTATGCCGCGGTAACGGGTCCTTCTTACGAGACCCCGGCCGAGGTGAGCATGCTCAGGGTATTGGGAGCGGATGCGGTGGGTATGTCCACCGTACCGGAAGTCATCGCCGCGCGTCACATGGGTGTCGAGGTTTTAGGACTTTCTTTGGTTACCAATTTGGCGACGGGTTTGTCCGATAAAAAGCTCGATCATCATGAGGTGCAGGCGGTTGCCAGACGAGCCGAAAATTCTTTACAAAATTTTGTGCCGACTCTGGTAAGTCGAATGGAATTTTAAACCAGCAATTGACGGTAAGATATGCAAAAGCTGGATGATTTGGACGATCGACTGATTCTGGCCGCCCAACAGGCTCGTGATGGGGCCTATGCTCCCTACTCGGGTTATAAAGTTGGAGCCGCCCTGCTATGTGAGAATGGAGACATCATATCAGGGTGTAATGTCGAAAACCGCTCCTACGGAGCCACCCTGTGCGCCGAGCGAATCGCGATCGCCCGGGCGGTTTGTTTGGGCCACATATCATTTGACAAATTGGCGGTCGTGACCGATGGAGATCCTCCCGCCACACCTTGTGGGATTTGCTTGCAGGTGCTGGCCGAGTTTTGCAAAGATTTACCCATTTTACTGGCCAATGTACAGGGCAGAGTCCTTCGAACCAGGTTAAAAAATCTCTTGCCGGCGCCTTTTGATTTCAAGTAAATCTATCATTTTATGTAGCGGAAATCAACTCCGCCTGATTATACAGTAAGAGCTTGGCATTGAACTTGCATGTCTATTCAACTGAAAGGCGCAGTTGTAACCGTTCACCCGGGGTAGCGATGACTCTTTCGATTTCTGCGGAACTCGCGGGCTTACAAACAATCAAACAACGATTGTTTGTAAGCCCTACTCAGACAAGTCCTCGAAATCTCAAGAGTCACCGCTACCCCGGGTGAACGGTTACGGTGCAGTCAGTGTTCAACCAAGGGCAGCGCTGACGCATGAGGTTTCAAGAACTTGTCTGAGCAGAATCTACAAGCAAGCAAATTCGGATCGATTTCTATCGAATCGATCGGATTGATCTCATCTGCCGGAGTAGGTGTCAGGCAGAATTTCTGTTCGGTATCCGCTTCCATATCTCAAATCAGCGAAGTAGAGCGGTTGTATTGTTGTATGACGGACGAACCGGAGTTCGAGCCGGCCAGGCGGCTTGCCGGAGGTGTATGCAGGTTTTTGGACAAAGAAAGAAAGCGTTACCCCGATCCGATCGATTGGTTGGCGTATCTTTCTGCATTGGCCTACTTTGATTTGGCAAGAAGTCGGCGACGTATCGGGCTTTCACCGGATCAAACCGGGTTGTTTCTATCTTTACCGGAAAAACGGCCAGGGTGGACGAAAAAGCAATCCAAAGCATTTTTTGAACGGTTTTTCGGCTTCATCGGACGATATGGTTTCCGTCCGGTCGAATTTTGCACCAGCGGACATTCCGGCATGATTGAGCTCATGGAGGGCGCTCTTTCCGGGTTGGAAAAGGGAGATATGCAGGCAGCCTTGGTTGGTGGGGTAGATAGCTATTTTTTTGCTCCCTGGTTGGAAGAGCTGGATCGCAACTATCGGCTCAAGAGTGATCGCAATGTGGATGGTTTCATACCGGGTGAAGCCGCGGGATTTGTTTTGTTGAGAAATCCCGTTCATAAGAGCCGAACTCGTACTCCGACGCAATACCGTTCGTCGTTTAGAGTGAAAAAATGCCAGCATGCCAAGTGTTCGCCCGAGGAGCTTCAAAACAACACCGGAGTTACTTTGAGCAACCTCCTTTTGGGTCTGCTGGAGGGGGAAGAGAAGTCACCAATTGTATTTTGCGATCTTAATGGCGAACCGGTCCGCATGCGGGAATGGGGATTCACATTGGTGAGGTTGGGGAAAAAGTTGGGATCTCCGTGTATTGTCGAGCACCCGGCCGTTTGTTTGGGTGACACTGCGGCGGCTTCAGGATCCGTTCTGGTGGCTTTGGCGATATATTACCTCGATAAAATCCATACCGAGAGACAGTCCGCAGTTGTTTGGACGGCTTCAGATGACGGATGTCGATCGGGTGTATTGATACAACGGGTAAAAAATGTATAAGAGGATCACTGCATGCCGGCGACACTGATGGTCAACAATCTTACCGTCGTACATAAATCTTCGGACGGAATGGTGGATTTCTTACCGGATGTTTGTTTGACGCCTGCCCCGTCCGGTCCACCCGTTCCGGTGCCCTATCCCAACCATGCCGAGTCCAAAGATTTGGCTTCGGGCAGCTCGACTGTAGTGGTCGACGGCAATTCCATTGCGTTGAAGGGATCGTTTTTCTCCCAAAGCACCGGCAATGAAGCCGGAACTGTGGGAGGTGTGACCAGCGGGGTTACCAAGGGCAG
>JBFFBT010000268.1:0-7978 GCA_041560255.1 Myxococcota bacterium
ATCTCATGCAGTAATCCCGCTTCGGGCGTTGTATGGGTCAACGCATGCCTTTGGTCAAGAAAGCGGGCCTGGATGGTGCCGACGATCCCCGGCAACATGCCGGCTGAGACCAGTATCGATTCCAACATATATGTAAGCGTGGTTTTTCCATTGGTTCCAGTGACTCCAATGAGTCGTGCAAACCTGGAAGGATAACCCCAGAACGCAGCGTTCAACCAAGCCAACGCCGACCTGGAGTTACCTACCCTTACAATCGGACAGCTGCATGAAAACTCACTGATCTCCCTCGACACAACCACGGCCGCGGCTCCTCCGGAAACTGCCTGGTCGACGAACCGATGACCGTCGTTTTGATATCCACCGACCGCCACGAACAAATCGCCAGGCTGGATCGAGCGCGAATCACTCACAATCCGTCGGATTGTGACCGCAGCATCTCCGCGCATTTCCAGCACTTCCAAGGCTTCGATCAATTCTTTCAATGGAGCGCCGTTTTGTATCCTACTTTCCACCATGCGTATCCAATCTCCAGACCTAAGAAGCTTTTACTTTCATAACATCCCGTATCCTAGACGGCCGGGTTGTATCTATGCATTCTAAGCATCAAATACCCAATCAATCCATGCGCTCGAGGGTCAGTGAAACCTTTGAAACCTGCAATCCACCTGCTTTGGCAAGCTTCGTGGTTTGCCCCGTCACCCGGCCGCTGCCCTGGACTTCGACTTCCACACCATACGGCGACAACCTCGAAAGCGCTTCACGAATCGAAGCGCCACGCAAATCCGGCAACCCTTCCTTTTTCGGCCAATCACTCGATGCTGCGCGTTCGACAAATGCGGTCGCAGAACCCATGGGTAGATGCCTTTCATTGTCATTACTTGGCGCCGCCGCCGCGACAACGTCAAGTTGCTCAACAGGAAATACTTTGAGATATCTCAAAATTGCCTCGGAAATCTTCGAAAACGCCGGTGCGGCCACGACACTGCCGAATGAGTTGGTGGCAGGTTCGTCCACGACGACCAAAACCGCAATTCGAGGACGTTCGGCCGGTACAAAACCCATAAATGAAGCCACCGCCTTGTCCTTGGAGTATCCTTTGGAAATCGGGTCGGCTTTTTGGGCGGTGCCGGTCTTACCCGCTACGTTGAACCCATCAATCGACGCCAAAGCGCCGGTACCCCCGGGTTGGGTCACTTCTATCATCATCTTGGTAAGCTCTCTGGCCACTCCGGCTTCCAAAACCCTGCCACCCGGCTCGGGATCGTATTGCTTCCAGATCTCGCCTTTAGGCCCCCGTACTTCACGCACCACCAACGGTCTCATCCAAACACCCCCATTGGCAACCGATCCCAGGGCGGTTACGAGCTGCAGAGGCGTAACACTCACCCCTTGTCCAAACGGAATGGTCGCCAATCCAATATCAGATCGGGGATTTCTCAATACACATCCCATCTCTCCGGGTAAATCGATGCCCACCTTTTTACCAAAACCGAACCGCCGCAGGCCGGTCAACAATTGCTCTCTTCCCATGCTCATGCCGATCTTGGCGATTCCAACATTGCTCGAGGTAACCAAGATCTCGGTCGGCGTCATCCAGCCTTTGCTTTTTTTGGTTGGATCATGAATGACGTGCCCGGCAACTTCGAATCGGCCATCCTCGCAATCGATACGTGTCCGATTATGGATTTTTTGGTTCTGCAGCGCAGTGGCCATGGTGAACACCTTGAAGGTGGATCCGGGCTCAAAACAATCCGTGATTGCACGATTTCGAAAATGCCCGGGAGCAAACTTCCAAAAGGTATTGGGATTGAAAGGAGGCACATTGGCCATGGCCAACACTTCACCCGAAAAAGGCTCGAGTACGATTGCCGTGGCAGCCTTGGCACGAAACTTTGTCACGGTTTGCATCAGCTCACTTTCTACGATCTCTTGAATGGCCAGATCGATCGTAAGCACGATGCCTCCCCCCTTGCTGACATCCTGATCTCCAACCCCTTCGGCAAACAGGATATTACCTCTCGCATCCCGAATACCCTGAGCCAATACCGTCGCTCCTCGCAGCTGTCCCTCGAACATCAACTCGACACCCTCGAGACCCCGTCCGTCTCCGGCAAAACCTACTACCGATCCCGCCAGCTCGCGAGCTGGATAATAGCGGCGGCTTTCACGAGTAAAATGAACTCCCACCAACCCCAACTCTCGAACTCGGTTGGCCTCTTGAGGCGTGATCCTTCGTTTGATCCAAACAAAATGTTTGCCGGACGCCAATTTCCGAAAAAGTTGAGACGCATCAAGAGAAAGAACACCGGCCAGCTTTCGAGCCGTTTCTTTGAAGTTCTTTACCTCGACCGGCGATGCGAAAATGGAGTCGGTCATGACCGACAGGGCAATGGGCGTATGGTTACGGTCGACAATCGGACCCCGCATCGATTCCAGCGAAATATCTTTGAGATACTGCTCGCGCGCAAGTCCTTCCAGCCAATCCGATTGGGTGACCTGTAGTGTCCAGATCCGGCCCAGCAATAAACCGCCGAATACCAGCAGCATGACTACCGCCGCATGCATGCGAAACCGCATCCAACGAGTTTGTCTTTTATCCGGCATTTCAACCCTACCAACCAAACATCCAAACTATTTATTTGTTTTGCAGCGCCAATTTACCCTCTGGCTCTTCATCCACACAAACGATTTGCGAAGCTTTCGGCTCGAATAGATTGAGCGAACTCGCAGCCAATTCTCTTAGCCTGCGGGGATTTTTCAATGTGGCGACTTCAACCTGCAATTTACGATAATCCGCCATCAAGCGCTCATGCTCCCGGGTTGCATCGGACAATCGGTAGCCCGATTGAACCACCAGATGCCTGGAACGCACATGTATCACGGCAGCCAATGCGAACAATACAATTAACAAAACACCCACATACCAACCGGATGGCGGACATTTTCGAAGCTCGGGCACCACCCTTCGGCTCCGATCCGATCGGCGGTCTCTTTTGATCGACCTGCGAGACTTTCTCACTGCATACCTCTCTTTACGGGAGCAATACGCTCTGCAGCCCTCAACACAGCACTTCTCGATCGTGGATTGCTACGGTTCTCGGCCTGGGTCGGGCGTATCGGTTTTCCGTGTAGACACTTCAATACAGGCCGGTACCCACACCGGCAAACCGGCAACTTGGTTGGACATACGCATCCGCTCGAAAGCTCACGAAATCTGGCTTTTACCTTTCGATCCTCGAGACTGTGAAAAGAAAGCACCACCAACCTGCCACCCTCTGAAAGCGGCTCAGGTAATCTTGCGAGCATTTCATCAAGCTCTTCCAACTCCTGGTTGACCCAAATCCTCAGAGCCAAAAACACACGGGTAGCCGGATGAATCTTCCTCCTACCACCCGGTTCACTGCCGATCTTGGCGAGATCCAACGTATTTGTGAGATTTCCTTCCCGATGGGCCTTGAGAATACGATTGGCCAACAATTTTGGTTTGTCGACCTCTCCATATCTGCGAAGCACTCCCGCCAAGCTGGACACATCCACTTGACTCAGAAGTTTTTCGAGCGGCATCCCGCTTTCCGGGTTCATCCGCATGTCGATGGGTCCGGGAGACTGAAAACCGAAACCTCTCTCCGCATCATCGAGCTGAAGAGACGATACACCCAAATCAACCAACATCCCATCCACCGAATCCCAACCCATTTGATTTAAAAACCGAGGCAGCTGTGAATAACAACCCTGGAATATTCGCAAACGATCCTTGAAAGGCGCAAGCTCTTGCCGGGCCTGTTCGAGGGCGGCCCCATCCCGCTCGATACCCACCAAAAAGCCATTCGGTCCACAGGCTTTGAGAATCCGGCGTGCATGACCACCCAAACCCAATGTCAAATCCACATACCTGCCTCCAGGACGTGGGTTGAGCATGGTTATGACCTCTTCGACCATAACCGGCTGGTGATGGTGGATCTTCACTACAAACTCCCTCCTCAAAACTCAGGGCGCCAACCCCAAAAACCATACTACAACGACCGGACGCGCATCCGGTTTCAACCGCTTCAAACCTCAGAGCCCCAACTCACCGCCCAACTTCGCAATCTCATCCCTGGCTTGTTTGAACATTTCGTCCCAGTTTTCCTTGGACCATATTTCGATGTTGTCCGTCATGCCCGCCCAAACAATATCCTTCTCAAGCCGCGCAAACTCTCGAAGTACAGGCGGTATCAATATTCTTCCGGCCCGATCCATGGAACACTCGGTCGCTCCCGAGACCAATACTCTCTTGACCTGCATCACCTTTGGATCGAAACGAGGCAAGGCCCGAATCTTCTCCTCAATGACCTGCCATTCACTCACCGGATAGGCGATAAGACATGGTTGGACATAAGAGGTCAAAATGAGGCGATCATCACCGTAGCGAGACGATAAAATCTCCCGGAACTTCGAGGGAATGCTCGTACGTCCCTTGGCGTCGATGGCATGCTCGTATCTTCCACTAAACATTCATGCCTCCATCCAGCAGGAGGAGACCAATTTATACCATAATCATCCACTCTATACCACTATCTCCCACTTTCTTGAGTATTCTCCCATTCAACCCGTTTTGTCAAGAAAATCCATTTATTTTTCAAGAAAATTCCAACTCCGACTGGATGGATCTACGGTCAAAAAATGCTTTGCAGATCCGATTTCCACAGTGTGAATTTTAAATACAAATCAGCATGCACTCGTAAACCCGAATCCGAACGCACACAAAAACCCAAATCAATGCTTTCGCTGTTTTTTTCATATCATGGATCAATTGACGCACTATGGCATGTTTTTTGCTAAATTGCTAAACAAGAAAACGAGGCAATTTGATGGTAACCGTTTACCCCGGGGTGTTCACATGCAGATCAACTACCCAATCGTTGAAACCCAGGAAAAAATCCAGGCTACCCAAGCTGACGCAACCACCCTGCTCTTTGATCTCGAGCGACAGAAATATCTGTATAATCGTGGTTTTTACCGGAAATTTCGAAAACTGAGGTGGTTGTTTCGATACGATTGTCGCTACCGTCTCTACCTGATGGAAGAGCTTTTTCGAAAGAACCAAATACCCTTTGAACATCAAAAGGTCTTCGAGCTGGGCTTCGGCACGGGTGATTTGCTCTTCCGCTTCGATGGGAGTTGCTGCATACACGGTTGTGAAGCATCGTGCGACGCGATCCAAGGTATCGAGCAAGATCACCGCCTGCGACGTTATCGGCAACATTCTTTTATGGAGTGCGACCCGAACGGCAATGTGTGTTTTCCGTCCGATAATTACGACATCGTCATCGCATCCCACGTGCTCGAGCATGTATCCGAAGACCTTGCAACCCTCAAACAACTGGCCGCGCATACCAAGCCCCATGGTTTGGGTTTGTTTTTCCTGCCGCTTGAAAGACCGGGCCACCTGCCCACAAAACACATTCGGACGTATACTACAGCGGGTTTTCAAAGAAAGCTCAAACTGACCGGCTGGGAACCCATCGATATGGAGGAAAATTTTCGATACGAATCCCATTGGGTTCAAGTGTTCGATCTACTAAGCCGCCGTGAAGTACCCATTTTGGGAATCCTGACCGAATCATTGAAAAACATCACTCTCAGTCTGGCTCCAACCAGTATGATACGCTTGAGCGAAAAACCGCTCGAACGCCTCAACGTCACACCCCGCCAAATAATGGTATTGGCCCAAAATAGAAAATAGTAAACTCTCGTTATCTACTCACGAGTATCCAATACATCCAACTATCAGAGAGTGTATGTCTGCAATGATTGGACAATTTGGTCATTCCCACGCAGGCGGGAATTGAGGTTGGCCTCGTACAAGATTCCTGCTTTCGCAGGCATGACAGGTGGTTCCAGATGAATGACCATTTTTTTTAGGACAAGAGTGGCAATATTTAGAATGGCTGACAGGACTTTAAGGCATAAACTCAGATGTCACGAGATAGAATAATAGAAACAAGCTATTACGAGGAGTGGCTTTGCAGGACCCCACGGGAGTCAACGAAGTAATTTAGGGCAGATAGGACTTCGGCCTGGGTCTTCGAAGGTGTCTCGATTTTTCTCTTTGGTTTGCTACGTCCATCACCAAAAGTCAAAACGGAATGTAAATTTTTCATATCACTCATTACAGCTGAAGCAGTCCGGTTGCAACCTTTGTTTTTGAGTTTAAGTTCCAATCTTCTCAGATAGGTCATTGCCACAACACAGGTAAACAGATGACATCGGATCTTGCTATCGGTCCAGTGGCGGATTGGCTGAGTGCCAACCAAATCGCAATCTTTGCTTTGTCGAAAACGCTCTTCTACCTTCCAGCGGTCCAAACTGGCCTGAACGATTTGGTCCGTTGTCCAATCCATGTTGTCTGTGATAATAATATTACGCCCAAATCCGGATTGTTTGCATTTGATATTGTATGCGTTCTTTTGAAATTTCATGGTCAATCCACCATCCTTTTTGAGCACAACAACATCATAGAGATCGGATGGTATCCTGAGATGTTCACACAATTTCAAATAGCGTTCATAGGCTGCATCGGCATCCCGCCAATGTGGTGCTTGATCTCGAATCTTGGCTCGCATCTCAAGCAATTCCAATCGAAGCGCTTCCAGTTTGGATTCAAGTGTATACTCTTGCTTACGTGCTGTTTTCGGGTTGTGTGTTACAACAACCGTTCTTTCCTTTCCCCAGTACTCCCCTGTTGTTCTATATGCCAACAAACACTCTTCACTCTGGTCTTGCTGTTGTAAAATGAGATTTCTTTCTATCTCTACCGGCTCAAACTTCTCAACGGGCGTTGTTGCCAGCTCTTTAGCAAAATAGGTCGAATAGTTGGTGACAAAATGAATTCGATCATGATCGTCTATCCAGGAATAGTTGCTTTCTGCATTCATGCCCTTGTCAATGACCACAGTAAGTCGTTGCTTTGTTTTGTCTAATCCACATACGACACCAAACATTTCATCCACTACTTCGGCAAACAGCTTGCTGTCATGCAAGTTGCCTGGATATGCCTTGTAGAAAAGAGGTAAGCGACTTTCACCTGCCACCAGCAGACCTAAACCGATCTGACGAAGATGATGCCTACCTACCTTGTTGTTACCTCTTTTGGAAAGCTTAGAATCTGTTTTGCTATCCATGAATGTGTAGTAATTGGTTGTGTCAAACAACAAACTGTTGGCTTCTGGTGATTCCAATTCCCAAACACGCATAAAAAACCGACGTGCTATTTTATCTAAATCGTTTTCAGATACCCGGTCCCACTTTCCCCAGTATCGTTGACTATTGAGTTCGTCTATCTGAACCGGTCTGATCTGCTGAATGGCTGTGTTTTTATACCAATCAACCAACCGGTTTTTGCTACAAGCCTCGACCATACGATTGAGAACGCAGTAAAGAAAGTATTCCCCAACAGATGGACCTTTCTCTCTAGGTTGTCTTGGGATGATTTCATCAATCATAGTAGCCAGATCAATGTCTTGATCCATAACGTTTGCAAGCCACAGAGCACCGAACTCTTCGATGCGTAAACGAACATCAACATCTGCTTCACCCTTGGCCAAGGATGCCACTTTCTCAGGAGAGCCAAGGTAAATTTGGTTGATTACTTTGGGTTTGCCGTTTACACGAGCGATTTCCCTAACGTAAAGATAGGGTCTTCCGTTTTTCTTTTTTATATGAAAGTGAGCCATAGTACAAATATACATATTAGGTCTTACATGTCAAGAAAAAATACACATTTCTTCAGTTTTTTTGAGGTACTCAACAAATCAATTCCAAAATTTAAAAGGGTCTTTTTTGGGTAAGGTTCAAAAATTAAGCTAAATCGATCACATAGATGCCTCGTTGTGGTTTATCCCTTAAACTCCTCCTGGCTGACAAATCCAGTTTACACCGGATGCGCCTTGCATACAAATCTGCCCACACCAAACAACAACCGGAGGTGGCGTGGGAA
>JBFFBT010000269.1:0-7975 GCA_041560255.1 Myxococcota bacterium
AGACCTCCGGTCGCGATACCGAATACTTCAGTAAACAGGATGCCGAACGTCAAACTGATACCGACAGCAATGGGAAGCAATTCCATCATTTGAAGTTCTCCAGTGTGGATCGATTTTTGAAAAAACGCACAAGCGGCAACCCGGGTCCACCGATGTTTCCCATACCAACCAACAAAGTCGTATTACCACATGTCTCGATAATCCTTTCAAAGATGTCTTCAGCTCTGTCGGCCTCTGCCTGCACAAAAAACTCTTGCTCCACACCCATCTTTACAGCCATGCGTAAAAACAAATACCCACCGGTACCCATCAAAACAATCCGGTCGGCTTCCCGCCAAAACGTACAGTCTTTGACAAGCTGTTCCGTGCGCGAAGGGCGATCGGCACGCAGGTTAAAAATCCCCACTACCCGTTCCAAGCTCGAGTGTCTTTGACGCGCGGAACGAAAGATCATTTCGGTCGATTCCGGATCATTGGCGGCAAAACCATTCACAAAAACAATCCGGCGTCCGAAAAAATCAATCACGTGCTCCGACAATGCTCCGGGATCCGGGCGGGTTTTCCACATGCCCTGGATCGCAGTGCTGCGATCGATGCCCAGATCTCCCAGCAACTTCAGGACCAAGGCTACATTTTCCCGATGCTCGACATACCCAAACCCCGAAAGCTCCTCATCCGTCACCGCTTGAATATCCTCTTGAGATATTCCCACGAGACGGGTTTTTCGATCCTTACAGGCTTTTTCGAAAATACCGATATGGCGTTGCTCGGCGGTATACAAAACGCCACGTACCGGAATCATCCCGGCAAGCGACCGGGCTACATCCGCCTCGGCCGGCCCCATGACGTCCAGATGATCGGCCCGGGCATTGGTGATCACGCCATGAGTTGCCTTGATGAACTTCGACTCCAAAATCCAATGCAATATGGGCTGTAGGGCCATACACTCGGTTACCAAAGCTTCCGCTTTGAGATCGTTGGAGCCTTTGACGATACGTTTCTGTTCGATAATATTGGCTCCCAAAGGTCGATATATCGCCACCTCACTATGGGAGGGAAATATCATCCGAGCCAGTGTCCCGGTGGTTTTTGCGGCTGTTGTGATTCCAGCCTCATTAAGAGCCGAGGCAATCATGCGGGTCACGCTGGTCTTACCGCGCGTGCCGGCAACATGGATTCGCATGGGTATCTTTTTCAGCCTGCGGCGATGCATCCACGATTCTATTACCCCGAAACCGACCAATCCACCTGTTAATGCTCCGATAACTTCTAAACCCGTCATGGTTTATCACCCAGTTTGTTTTTTCATACTTTTCAGTGTCATGCCGATGGGTTCTGACCAAGCCTGGCAAAACAAGAGGAAAAGATTGTGGATCAAAACATATCGTC
This sequence comes from Myxococcota bacterium, assembly GCA_041560255.1. GTDB lineage: Bacteria > Myxococcota > B64-G9 > B64-G9 > B64-G9 > JBFFBT01. Next base: position 1,390 of record JBFFBT010000269.1, read on the forward strand.
TATGCAATCAGAAAATTTCAATTTGATACGGATACCGACATCATTTCACACGACAATTCAAATAATCTCTGACAAACAAATAGTTGACAGATCACAACCGGATATGATTTGGATATGGTTAACCCAATCAGGATACGAGAGGACGGCAAAGCCATGGAGGCTGCGGAACGTCGAGAATTTCCCAGGCTGGAGGCCCGGCTCGTGGTGGACTTGCGTACGAAATATATTTACACCACCGGATCGATTCTGAACATCTCCAGCAACGGCTTGTTCATCAAAACACAAAACCCATTGCCTGAAGGCAGCGAGCTGGAGTTGGCCACCCATCTGCCGGAATTGAAAAAACCGACCTTTTTCAAAGGAATCGTCCGTTGGGTCCGTAAAGCGAGCACAAGCCCTCTGCCTGCAGGCATGGGCATCGAGCTGCTTTTGCCCAACGAGCGGAAAATGAAAAAGATTTTCAAAATCATCCAGCATTTGCCCAAATCCATCTAGTTTCTGTTGCGAAACATTCGTGCGGCTTGAAAAATCGAGAGAATATTCACACCTGCCCGTCTCAAAACTTGGATTTTGATATTTGGAATCGGTTAAGCAAGTCGATTGGTTACAGCCGGGACAGTGAGGATTACAGCTTGGCTCTAAGCGCCCTGCCCGCGGCTTCGATGAGAGGCTTTACCGATATTGCCTCTCCCACCGCTCGCTTCATCCACAAATCGGGATTGATATCTCCCTGGGAACACATGCGCTCCATGTCTTTTCCTGGAAGCCGTTTTTTGAAATAATCTTCGATTTGATACGCCACCATATGCCCCAAGGCGTAATCCGGTAGATACAAAGAATAGGCAATCATGTGTGAGTATATGGCCAGGATGGGGCTGTCTTTGACACCAAATACAGGAGCATAATACCTATTCCAGATGTCTTTGGCCATGGCTACAACCGCGTCGCGGATCTCGGAGGTTGTCGCCTCGGGATGGGCATACAGCCAATGCCATACTTGAATATCCAAAAGGCTTACACCTGCTATTTCAAATGTTTGCCAATAGACATCCAACGCCTTTTTGGCCGCCTGCGCCGCATCGGGTTTTCTCAAACCCAACAGATCCAAATCCCTCGCTTGAAAAACGAAAGCAAAACCTTCGGTAAAGGCGGTATTGGGCACACCAGCCATCAAAGTATGCTCCACTCGATTCATACTCAATACCTGCTCCACATTGTGGCCCAACTCATGAATGGCGATGTTGTAGCCCTTGTAATCCATTTTTTGCTTTGAGAACCGGGTGCGAAGATGGGCCTTTTGATTCGGCATACCGGGTCCCCACGCATGTCCGGGTCCTCGGGAAGCATCCACCTCGATATGTTTGGCCAAAAACACGGCCTTGGCGGGAGAAAATCCCAATTTTCTCAATATGTTCGGCAAATCCCGCTCAAACGCGGCCACATTAGGATACTTTTTCCCGACAATTTTATCGAGGCGCTGCTCGCCATATGATCCCCGGGACTTGAAGCCGTCATACCAAATATCGAAGGGCTGCAGCTTGCGCGCCAAGCGCTTTTCGATCAACTCGGCCACTTGTTTCGCCACCGGAGAAGATAGAACGGCTTTGAGCAAGTCGACAAAATCTTTTTCAGGGATTTCCCGTTCCAAATTAAACCGCCTATCGATGACGCTTGTCATCCCGGGATAGTAAGGATCCAACATTTTCTCGGCCTTGAAAACCTCCTGCAGATAACGGTAACGCACATCGTCTTCCCGCTCGGATTGCTTGCCATCAACCAAGTTGGCATGTGGATCCCAAGTCACCTTCGGGTTGTTGATGACCGCGGCCGGTATCTGCTGATTTATGATGTGCAGCATGATGGCATAAATGGTCTGCTGCTTTGTAAGACCACCTAGATCTTTTGCGGCGTATTGGGCCTTGATTTCGTCCCGCAAGCCCCAGTGGCTTATCAATCGAAGATCCTTTCGAAACATGGGTTTGCCGTCGGAGTCGATCACCTTATCGAGAAAAATATTGTATCCATAAATGTAGTCGCTGATTTTTGCCTGCAGTTGACCTATTTTCTGTATGATCTCGGCGGGAATACGCCGGGAAAACCGTTGAGCCAATCTGGCCTCGGCCCATTTGCGGTTGGTCCAGTCATCCCCCTTTGCGAGCATTTGTTTGAGGTCGTACACCGGAAAATTGAGTAACGCTACAAAGGAAAGCTTGCTCATAAACATATCTTCGCTCATATGGGCCGCCGGGCTGAATCCGGCAAACAACCGATCGACCGGCATCACTTCACCCAAATCTTCATCGATTTCAAGCTGCAGAACAAGCGACATCGCGTTGAAACCACCGTCTATGGCGTCCAGCTTGCGTTGAAACCGGTCGAACAAAGCATCCAGATCCTTACCTGCCAAAAAATGTGTTTTACAAAAGGTTGTATACTCTTCGATCGTTCCGTCTTTTTGGGTCCACAAACCGGCCACTTGGCGCACACCGGCATCGATCCGTTCCTGATGGGAGGGGCCATGTTTCTTCTTGAGCCATTCGGCGACGGCCCGTATGTCTTTCTCTGCCACAACCATTGGTTTTCCTTTCGATGTGTCTTCGGCCGCAACCGCAGCGGGCAACCCCATGACGACAAAAACCACCAAAGCCATCGATCTTCTGGTCCAAATCACTTCAAACCTCCTTTGTTCAAGGTTTTACATTGCAACGATTGCCATTGTGTTACCATGACTGCGACAAATATGTCCAGGCATCAATATAAGCAAACTTGCTTCCCATCCGTAAACTTCGGTATGCTGGTACCCGGCCAATCGCTCAGATGCGATTCGGCGGGAGGAAAACTCTTTATCTTTCGGCAGGCGAACCAAATGACCAGACCGCTTTCATGGATCGAGCTCGATACCGACGCAATCAAAAACAATCTCAAAAATCTCCGCACACTCATCACCGGACAATCCAAGCTCATGGCCGTCGTAAAGGGTCAGGCATACGGACACGGAATGCTTCCGGTAGCCCGCGCGGCGGTCGAAGCCGGGGCGGACTGGCTGGGGGTATTTCACATCGCAGAAGCCGTGGAGCTGTCCGCCCAGGGATTACGTGTCCCCATTTTAATTTTGGGCTATGTACCCTTCGACGATCTCGAGATCGCCGTGCAAAACGGCTACCACTTTACCGTATCGAGTATTCCGAGCTTGCATCGGGCCGCCGAAATCGCATCTATGTCGGGAACCCAAGCCAAACTGCATCTCAAGTTGGAGTGCGGCACCCATCGTCTGGGGTTTTCAACCATCGAGCTCGATGAGGTGCTGAACATATTGCGCGCCGAAAAACACCTATCCCTCGAAGGCGCCCACACCCATTTTGCCAACATCGAAGACACCACCCTACATGATTATGCCCGGGGACAGTTGGAGCAATTCAACCATATGCTCGCAAAAATCCGTTCATCCGGGTTTCCAGTCGCCTATCCCCACACGGCCTGTACGGCCGCAGCCATTTTGTTTCCGGATACCCATTTCGCCATGGTCAGAATCGGAATAGGAATGTACGGCATGTGGCCCTCCAAAGAAACCTTTCTGTCGGCTCATATGGAAGGCAGAGGGGCACCGCACCTCACCCCGGCCATGACTTGGAAAACCATTGTCGCGCAATTGAAAGACGTGCCTACGGGCTCGTACGTGGGATACGGCTGCACCTACCGCACTACGCGCCCCACCAAAATAGCGGTACTTCCGGTTGGTTATGCAAACGGATACGATCGGCGTCTGTCAAACCGGTCGCACGTGCTCATCAAAGGCAACCGCGCCAGTGTCCGCGGCCGGGTTTGCATGAACCTCATCATGGTGGATGTCACCGATATTCCCACAATCGAGCCGCAAGAAGAAGTCGTCTTGCTGGGAAAACAAGGGGATGAAATCATCACAGCAGAGCAAATGGCCGCCTGGGCAGACACCATCAACTATGAGATCGTAACCAGGATCGATCCCCACGCACCCAGGCTGGTAGGCCTTCCAGCACAAGCACCCGACGCATGAGAATGCGCCGGGAACCAGGGCAGGAGGAAAAACATTGCTCAAAGAAGCGGTGTCGGATATCAACCGGGTAGGTAAAATACTCCAAATCGTCATGAAAAACGGTTTCGGAGATCTGCTCGATCGGGCAAAGATCTACGAGCGTTTGAGCATCCGTAGACCCAATGTCGAGTCCGATCAAACCCGCAGCCCGGCCCAACGCCTATCCAAAATGCTCACCGAGCTCGGTCCCACTTTTGTAAAAATGGGTCAATTGCTCTCATCCCGGCCCGATATCATCCCGGAATCGTACGTCCAAGCGCTGCGCACCCTTCAGGATCAAGTGCCTCCTTTTGCTTACGCACAAGTGGCAGAAATCATCCGGACCGATCTGGGTAGTGACCCGCAACATGTTTTCAAACATTTCGAAAAGGAACCCTTTGCATCCGCCAGTATCGCGCAAGTCCACCTCGCCACAGATCAAAACGAACGCAAGCTGGTCGTAAAGATCAAGCGCCCGGACATCGAACAAATCATCCGAAGCGATTTGGACATATTGTATTACTTGGCCCACTTGCTCGAAGCGGTCATCGAGGAAAGCGCTCTCTATGATCCGGTCGAGGTGGTGCGTGAGTTCGATCGCGCCATCGGCCTCGAGCTCAACTTCCAGCGGGAAGCTCAAAACCTCGAGGCATTTTATACAAACTTCAAAGAACGCAACAACCTGGTCGTACCCCAACCCATCTTCGCGCTTTCCGGGCCGAATGTATTGACGATGTGTTGTGTCGAAGGCATGCACATCGAGCAAATCCAACCCAGCAGCGAGCTCGCAAGAAAGGCCGCGTTGAATTTGATCGAAGGATTTTACCAACAAGCCTTCGAAGACGGTTTGTTTCATGCCGATCCTCATCCAGGCAACTTGAGAGTGCTGCCCGACGGAAGAGTTGGTTTGTTTGATTTCGGTCAAGTGGGCCGTTTGTCGGCGACCGCTCGTGGAACCATGGCTCTCTTGGGACTGGGCATCATGCTCAAGGATGCGGATACCCTCTCGCGCCTGTTGTGTCGTTTGGGATCACAGACCAAACGGATAGACTTGACGAAGTTCAAAAAAGACCTAGAAGAAACCTTAGCCAGCCCATTGGGTAGGAAACTCGAAAAGATCGACTCGAGCCAGCTGGTAAGCCGGCTGGTCGATCTTTCACAGCGGCACCAAATACGGATTCCGCCTGAGTATCTGTTGCTGATCAAGGCACTCGCGACGGTGGAAGGAACCGTGCGTAGTCTCCACCCCAAGCTCGAACCGTCCAGCGTGGCTTTGCCATATGTGCAACGCATGCTCAAAGAACGCTACCGTATCGACGATCTGCAGAGTGGGTTGTTGCGCGGGTTGTTACAACTGTCGCATTTTCTCAACGAAACTCCCCAACAACTCTCCCAAATACTGCTCGATCTAGAGGCAGGCCGCCTGTCGTTCAATCTGCGGGATCCGGAAAGCCCCCGCCTACGCCTGACATTGCGCCGAATCGGAATCGACTTATTCTGGGGCTTGATAGCCGTAGGATTGCTGACCGGATCTCTACCCGCGTTGATGGCGCCCGGCAAACCACCTCGAATGGCTGTGTGGGGCCTGCTGGGGGCCGGGTTGATCGCAGTGACAGTCACATCGAGATATTTCCTGACCCCATTGCTGCGAAAATTGCGCTTGCGCAGTTGGCTGGAAAGAAAGTGGGATCCGAAAGAAACCGGCGACAACCTCAAAGAACCAGATGAAACGGAAAGAAAACCATGAGACATCTGCAAAAGACCATACTGTCATGCATACTCTTGTGGAACGGATGCGCAAACCGGCCGGCTTGTCTCGAAAACCCGAAACAACCCCCGGCAGTCGTGCTGACAACCTCTTCAGGAAAAGAGTTGCGGATTGAAGTCGAGCTGGCCACCCGGGCGGAACAACGCGCCCGAGGTCTCATGTACCGCAGACACTTAGAAGCCATGACAGGCATGCTGTTTGTCTACCCGGCCGAAAAAGTACAATCTTTTTGGATGGAAAACACTTACATTCCTTTGGACATTATCTTTATCGGAGAAAACCTACGCGTCCTGGGCACCATACAAAACACCCAACCTTTGTCCAAACAGCATCTTTCGATCGATTCCCCGTCCAGATATGTCCTGGAAGTCAATGCAGGCGTCGTCAAACAATACGATATCCGCGTAGGCAGCCGGATCCGCCTCATCGGTATACATACGGAGATCTAACCCATGCTCAGCAAGAAAACCATCATCGTGCTACTCGGAGCCGTCTTCGGTCTATATGTGCTTGCCGGAGCCATGGTCGCCATGCGGCAAAACGCCTATGCCCCACCCATGCAGGCCAACGAAAACTACCTACGGGCCATTCACAAAAGAGATCTCAAAACCATGTACTTGTACTCCGATAGGCTCGGGCCTCATCTGGAGGGCATGCTGCAAAACAGCAATCTCACCGATTCCAAACGCGAAGAATTGTTCGCCAAAGATTATCTTCGGTGGTCGAAAACCACCGCCCGAGACAAACCGTCCAACGACAATTTATGG
>JBFFBT010000270.1:0-7952 GCA_041560255.1 Myxococcota bacterium
CACCTTATGCGGATTTGTCCGCAAAGATCACGCAACCATTTACACCCACCCACATCGCGTGCGCTTCGGCGGATAGAAGCTCGAATCGGCCCTATTTTTCGTCATGATGATGGGAGTGTCTATGGGGAATGCCTCGAATGTGATCGAGCAGGTGTTGGTACCCATCAATATCGCCAATCCATCCCAAATTGGCGTCCGGTTTGGCATCCAGATCCAAAATATACGGTTTGACGTCCAACAGAGGTGTCTGATCGAAAACATCAACCAATGAAGTAAAAATTTTATGGTTTTCAATCCGCTTGATTTTTACGATGCTCAACCCTATGGGTACGGGCCTTCTTTCCATCCGGGTGGCGAACAAACCGGTTTTCACCCCCCGCGCCCAGGGAGGCATGACCTTCATGGGAGCTTTTCCTTCGGGTGTCATATGCAAATGGTACAATACATACAAGTAGGTGAAGTGCTCGAGACCATCTAGGCCTTCCTGGTACTCGGGGTAAAGCTCGATGCAAGCTTCGCCTTCTTCTCGTTCTACAGGTTGATAAGGGCAGAAGCCATCCGCTTGATATGGCGTGCGAATCAAACCGATCGGCTCGTATTGAACGACGTTGGGACCGCTCATGAAAATATGCTCCTTTCCTCATATGAACCTGCCTGGCAACCTAGCATAACATGACTTGGTTGGGAAAAGCTTTCATGCAACAATAGCCGGCAGAGAGGCAAGAGCAAGACATGTATGAATCGAAAAATATCTCCCCAGAGTCGATCGAACACCATCCTTTTTGCAATGCTTTGAAGCAACTGTGTATACGACATCCGCTTGAAGAAAAATGGCTTTTGGCGCCTTCGTTGCGTATCGGCCGTGCTTGGGTGGACGCCATGGCGTTTTTTGGCTGTCCCACCGCCAACCTTCATGAGACGACCCTATCCGGAACGGCCAGAAAAATGATCCAATCCACGCTCAACCACCAGGACATGCAAATTATCAACCATATCAAGGAGCTACACCTCATAGCCCGAGCCCTCAAAGAAGTGGGACACAATCCCGATGGATACATCACAGCGCAAAAACCCACCGAAAGCCTCGTCAACGCTTTGTATCAGACCATTCGCAGCCTTCGACTGAGCGGCGCCGGATACGACCTTGCCGACTCGAGTGTTTTCGAGGTTCCCACCAAGGGCAAAGAGCTGCTGCTCATTCGGAAAAACTACGAAAACCTCTTACGACAAAACGGTTGGGTGGATGAAGCCGAAAGTCTGCGCATCGCGGCATCCATGCTGAGACGCCAGGCCTACAAGCTGCCCAAAGATCTCCTGCTCATCAAACCGAAAGAAACCATCCTGCGTGGAGTGGAATTGGATTTTTGGCAAGCCTTTCCCAACCGGGTTCGCACCGAGCTGCCCCATGCAAATGCAAAACCGACGCAATTGCCGTTACCCATATCGATGCCGAACCACTCTTCGAAGGCAGCGGATCGATCACAGATCACAATCCACCGGGCTTGTGGGTATGCGGTAGAAATACGGGAAGCAATCAGGCGCTGTGTCGAAGATCAAATCCCATTCGATCGGGTAGAGATTTTGTACACCGATTATCAAACATATGTTCCCATTATGGTAGAGCTTTTTTTGACCAATCGCATCCCTGCAACCTTCTCGCAAGGCATCCCGGCACGCTTTTTCCGGCCGGGACGCGCCTTGCTTTCATGGCTCACCTGGCTCAGGCAGGATCGCTCCAAACAGATTGCGCATCAGATGCGCATGGAAGGACTGCTTGCAGACGGGGTCGAATTGAAAGAAGAGACGAACATCGAAGCCATAAGCCCACGGCGACTCTTTGAAAAGGCTGCCTTTTTTCTCAACCGTAACGTGCGCACCAGTGGACAGCAACCGGAATACAGCCGCAAAGAGCTTGTCGACGCCATCCAAGCACAGATAGATTGCCTGACAGAAGAAGAAACGCCGGAGTGGTTGGTCGCCTGGGATTGGTTGGAACGCCTTGTTCATCGCGTGCGGGTCGCGGGACACGGTCCACGGCCCGGACATGTGTATGTGACCGAGCTGGAAGCCGGAGGACAGTCGTTCAGGCCGCATACTTTTGTCCTCGGCTTGGACGACAGCCGGTTTCCTGGAGCCCAGATGCAGGATCCCTTGCTGTTGGACGAAGAAAAATCAAAACTATCCAATCAGCTACAGACCTCTCAGGAAAAGCAACGCCGGATGCTTCAAAGTTACCGTTACCTGGAAGACCGCCTGAATCATCGCATGCACCTATCCTACTCTTATCTTCAATTGCAGGACGATAGGGATCTGTTTGCATCCCAACCCATTCTGCAGGCAAAGAAATCATCATACGATCCTGAAAATTGCCGATGCAATCCCGGTTATCAGCCACCCATGGCCACCTGCGGACTCACCCCTGACAGATCGGATCAATGTATCAGCCAGGCCGAGTGGTGGTTGGTACAACTCTGCGGGTCCGACCCGGAGCTCAACCCAAAAGCATCTGTCATGGAAGCCTACCCGCATCTCAAACACGGCGAAGCTGCCAAAAAGGCCCGGGAAAGTGATCTTTTTACCGAATTCGACGGGTATGTTCCCGAAGCCGGAACACGGTATAATCCCTACGATCCTTCAGGAATCGTGCTTTCAGCCGCCAGCTTGGAGACCATGGGCAGATGCCCGCTGGAATTTTTCTTTCGGTATGTACTGGATATCGCACTGCCTCCCATCTACCGACAACCGTCAAGAGGTTGGCTGGACGCCATGACTCGAGGATCGCTCTTACATGCGGTTTTTTGCGAGTTTTTCGAGACCATTTTAAAAGAAAACCAAACACCCTGCTGGGAGCGGGATCGCGATTTGATGAAAAAGATCATACGATCTCAGATCGAACAACACACAACCCAAGCGCATTCGGAAGATGTACATTTGATTGAAAAAGAAATTGCACAAATCGAGAACGTGGCGTTCATATTTCTCAGGGATCAAGAATCGATATGCATGGAGTGTGAGCCCATCTGGCTGGAAGTTAACATAGGAGAGCCTCCAAAAGACGCCGATAGTGGTATGCGTTATATCGATCCAATCGAAATTCGGCTGCCCGGCGGGCATCGCATCCGGGTAAAGGGAAAAATCGATCGGGTGGATCGCAACAAGCAAAATCCACAATGTTACCGGATCATCGACTATAAAACCGGCAGCGCATGGAAATACAGACAGGATCCACCTTTCCACCAGGGACGGATATTACAAAATGTATTGTACACCAGCTTGGTAGAAACCCTTTTGCGAACCCAGCTTGCCCCCGATGCCAGGGTGGAGCGTTTTGGATACTACTTTCCGTCCCGAAACGAATGTGGGTTGCAAGTAGATTTCGAGGCTCCCGAGTTGAGAGCAGGCCTGGTTTACATCGAACATCTTTGCAATCTGATGTCCGCAGGCGGTTTTCCTTTTACAGACGATCCTCAAGATATCAGCACGAGCGAGTACACGGCTTGTTTCGGCGAGGTGTCAACCACGGCTCGACAGATTGCTAAAAAACTCATTAATCCCAAAAACAAACCACTCGATGCGTACCGTATCTTGAGAGTTCATGATACCTAGACTCTTTATTTGGATATTTTGGATATAGATACCGAAACCAACCAGAGGAATACCTGCGCATGAACGTACCACATGACTCCCCGATCGTCGATATGTACCAAAGGGAGCGAATTCGGACCGAGCTGGACAAAAACATGCTGGTCGAAGCCGCCGCCGGAACCGGCAAGACCACCAGTATCGTGGAACGCATGAAAGCCCTACTACAACAAGGCCGCTGCGCCATCGCACAATTGGTGGCGGTAACCTTTACACGAAAAGCGGCCGCCGAGCTCAGAGAACGATTTTTTTTCGAGCTGGAAGCCTCCATTTCCAACCAGCATGGAGTGTATCACCAGCGACTTATCGATGCCCTACAAAACGCCGAACAAGGTTTCATCGGCACGATTCACGCATTTTGCGCAAGATTGCTGCGCGAACGACCGTTCGAAGCCGGCGTGGATATCTCATTTGAAGAAATCGACGAGCAGACCGACCTGACGCTTCGCAAGGAAGCTTGGCGGATTTTTTTAAAAAGCACCTCGTTGGATACTGCAGATCCTGCCATCCAAGCTTTGGATGATCTCGGGATCGGGCTTTCGGATCTCGAAGATGCATTTTTCACGTACACCGACTACCCGGATGTCGACAGTTGGCCGGCGGGAAAAGGGCGGGAGGTTACAATCATCGATGAAGCCCACCAGAAGGTGCTGGTTGAGTACCTCGAGCATCTGAGCCGATTGGAGCCCGGATTGCCGGTCGCTTACGGCCGAGATAAGCTCATACCGGCAATCCGTAAGTTATGCAGGCAGGCGAAACACCTGAATATGCAAAAAAACGTTGATCTCATCAGTTTGCTCGAGACCTTCGAGCCCAATGCACCCGTAGTCAAAAATGTTTGGCCGGATAAAAAGATCGCCCAACAAGAAAAAGATCTGTTCGAACAGGTACGCACCGAGATTGCCCGGGTTGCTTTATCCACCTTTCGAACAAAAAGATACCAGCCCATCTTGGACATTATGCAACGAGCTGCCGTCACCTACAATCGGCTGCGAAGAGACTTAGGTGTGCTCAACTTTCAAGATCTGCTTTCGGTTGCAGCCGATATGCTCCAACGCCATCCCCATGTCAGAGCGTACTTTCAAAAACGCTACACCCATATCCTGGTCGATGAGTTTCAAGACACCGATCCGCTTCAAGCCAAAGTGCTCTTGTTGCTCACCAGCCGAAGCTTTGTTACCCAAAACCCATCCGGCTGGAGTCGATTGCAACCCGCACCCGGTGCTCTTTTTGTCGTGGGCGATCCCAAACAGTCCATCTATCGATTCAGGCGCGCGGATATCACAATCTACAATCGGGTCAAGCAGATACTCGAAAGGGATGCTCCACCCGTCGAGCTATCGGTAAACTTTCGCACCGAACAGCCCGTCCTCGATTGGATCAACCAGACATTCACAGGCATGTTTCCAAAGTCAGCCACCGACCTCTCACCCTCTTATCTCGCAATCCAAAGAGGCCGAAAAGTTCACCCGAATGCCGATCTGTCCGGCGTCTGGTCTCTGGACATACCCAAGGATTTTTGTACAAATACATCCAGCACGATCGAATACGAAGCCGATCTCATCGCCCGCTTCATACGCAATGCGCTCGATCGAGGTCTTACCCTGCCGGGCTCCCCACGAGAGACAAGCGAAAATCCTAACCAGGGAGTATCGAATCAGGTCCGCAAGGCACGGGCCTGCGACTTCATGATCATCACGTACACCAAAAGCCATCTTTCGATCTATGCCAAGGTTTTGCAGACCTATGGCATACCACACGAGGTCACCGGCGGCAGTGTGCTGAACCAAACCTCCGAGCTTGGGCTCCTGCATTCGGCGCTCGAGGCAACCGTCAAACCCGACAACCCGGTCGCTTTTCTGGCAGTGCTTCGAAGTGAGTTGTTCGGCATCAGTGACCGTATGCTGTATCTGTATAAAGCAGCCGGTGGACGGTTTGATTATCGCTCTGAGCAGCCGGATGCGCTGCCTGAGGAAATTGCCGAAAGATTCGAGGATGTAACCTCTCGGCTCAGACGCTACAGCCGCTGGTTGGATGAAATCGGCGGCATGCCTGCCATCGAAAGAATGGTAGCGGATTTGGGTCTGACCGCCAGAGCGGCCATCGGCCCCAAGGGATCGATCCAGGCCGGAAGCCTGTATAAGGCATTGGAGCTCATGCGAGCGGCCAAATCCAAAACCGCAGGCCCCACAGAGCTTTTGGAGTATCTCGCCAAGCTTGTGGATCACACGTTGCCGTTCGACGGCATGTCGGCCCGGTCCCAAAACGATCCGGCCGTACGATTGATGAACCTACACAAAGCAAAAGGACTGGAGGCCCCGGTTGTTTTTTTGGCAGGTCCGACCGGAGGCAAACCGAAAGAGCCCCACCTACACATCGATCGTATCGGCACCGAAACCAAGGGATATATGTCGATCGAAAAATCCACTCTAGGATTCTACAAAAAACCCATCGCTCATCCCGCCGACTGGATCGATGGTTTGGGCTTGAAACAAATCGAACACGGCTATCAACAGGCAGAGCTCATGAGACTTTTGTATGTTGCGGCAACCCGGGCAGGCTCGATGTTGGTCATTACTCAAAAAGCCGCCCGTCAAGACTCGAACCTCTGGAGCGCATTCGCGCCGTATCTACAGGCCTGTAAAAAAATCGATGATCCCGGGCCTCAATCCGCCCCGCAACATCAAACCGAGAGCACCCCAAATATCTCGTTCGAGCAAGCCGAACAAAATATCCTCAACAAATTGGAAACCTTAAAAAGACCGACCTACTCGGTCAGGACCGCAAGACAGATCGCGCTCGACTCTCAGCCGGATACGTTCTTTGTACAACAAGAAACCTGGCAGGGAGAAAGGGATCAAGGCTCCGCCAGAGGCAGAGTCATCCATGCTCTTTTGGAAGCCGCCATGAAGGATATCGGTAAAGATTTATCCAACCTGGCAAATACTCTCATTCTAGAAGAAGATCTGGATCAAGAATGGACCAAAGAGGTTTTATGCGTCGTTCAATCGGTCATTCGATCGGATCTATGGAAACGAGCCAAAGAAAGTTTGCGCTTTTTCGCAGAAGCGCCCTTCGTCATACCCTGGAAGGAAACCCAAGCCGATACCGGCGCTACCTTGCCCGGAGTCCTGCGGGGAGTTATCGATTTGGTGTTCGAAGAAACCGACGGCTGGGTGGTGGTGGACTATAAAACCGACCGGGTCAACCACCAGGGTTTGGAGAAAATCATCGAAAAATACGCCCCCCAAGTCAGGCTCTACGCCCAGGCCTGGAGCATGTGCACAAAACAAACCATCAAAGAAATGGGCCTGTATTTCACGGCGCTCGATCTTTACATTGCACTATAAACTTACATGCATATGCAGAGTATTATCACATCTATACAGAATGTTGCCTTGAGTTGAGTCTGTCGTACTCGTATCTCCCAAATTTTTGTCCATATCGCAAGACTTGTACGTCTTGCTTTGATATCTGATAAGCGTAACGCAATTGATTCTTTATATGCTCCGGTACCCTTTCGTTACACCATTCACCAATAATTTTTTCTACCCTACGTTTTTCCAATTCTGATAGCATCATTCTTGTTCCGTATAACGAACAGTTCATCGGGCGAAAAATCGCGACAGCGATTTTGAGTTCCGGTGAATGTCGTTGTTGGATCGTTCTATTTCAATTCAGTTGCATTCCTAACTGATTTCTTTTACTGCTTCTGCATGGAGTTTCAAACCAAGTGCTAGTAATCCAACGCTTTAATCAGCTTCCATTGCAATTAAAACATTTCGACGGAATAGATTATAAGGAATACCTGTGTTTAGATGACTAAGTTTTTCTCTATATTCTTCTTCTGAAAGAGCAATCAAATCAGGTAAATAATAAATTTTTTCCAATCTTTAATTTTCTTTTGAAACAATTCCGTCATATGAGTTGCTAAAGGATAATCAAGATGTTTTTTGTTCCATGGACAGGCTTGTTGGCATATTTCACAATCAACTACTCTATTCTCCATTATGGCTTGAGCATTTTAAGATAAACCTGCACTCTGCAATAAATTTGAAAGACACTTTTTCCTATCAAGGACATATGGTTTTTTCAACGCCGCCAAAGGACAAGCTTGTTGACATTTAACGCATTTGCGGCACTGGTTAGGCACCTCCTTGGTGTTATGCTCAAGGTCGGCGTTTGTAATAATCCCACCAAGAGCTAAGAATGTCCCATATTTTTTTGATATGAGTAAACTCGCCAGTTGCATAAAATGCCGTCATCCTGGATAGATTCTATCCAGGATCCATTGTTAAAATTATAGATTC
>JBFFBT010000271.1:0-7949 GCA_041560255.1 Myxococcota bacterium
CGAGCTGACCGATCAAACCAAATGGAAAAAGAGCGTGGTGTCGGACGACAAGGGAGCAATGGAAGGCGCTCAGACCGCCGCCGCGGTGTTGCCGGATGGTAAAGTCGGCATAGCATACCTATACAGTTGGCTGGATCCATCCGACAATAAAACCAAAGAGCATCTCATGTTTCAACTCGGAACGTGGAAAACCGAAAAGGATTGAAATCATGAAAAGCCACCTCTTTATGGGATTATTGGTTGCAATGACGATGACCATATCGGTGTGCAGCGAAGATCCGGGAGGACTTTACGGAGGCCAATGCGATTTGATGGATTGCGGATATGATGTTGTCGAGTGTCAGTTGTACACGGCAACCGATCGGGCCATCGTCGTACACTATATCAACAACCCCGATCAACAAAGAGAGTGGACGGCCAGAATCGGCATAGCACTCAATGGTATCGAGAAAGTACCCGGATTAAAATTGGACGGCCAAGAATTTCTGGACCGCGTTACCCTGACACGACCTTCAAGCACCCAACAATGGCCGGAGTACGACGGCAGGTTTTGTGAAATCCGTTCGGGCGGAGACCAGGCAGGCAAGAACTTATCCGGAAAATGCTCATTTTCTTTTACCAACGGACATTTTCTCACCGCCGACTTTTCGTGCGAGCTTCAAGCCGCGGATTGAGCTTCAATCAAAATCACTGCAATCCACAGGAGGCGGGGGGTTGGCGATCATGTCCTTGAAATCATCATAGGTGCAAGATGCGCATTCCGGGCAGGTTCCGTCGATATCCAAGCTGCAAACCACCTCCTTGGCCTGTCCGCAAAACATGAGCAGCAATGGATTGTGATTTACCGCATTAGAGTGGATTTCCAGTATTGCACGGTATTCGCCCACATCCGGGGGAGTATACTTGACGCTCAAAAACAGGTCTTCCTCTCCCGGACCCAGGGTAACCACATCTTGGCCGGCAGGATTCCATTCCAAACGGCTGAATGCGCAGGCATCATCTCCGCCCACCAACTTGGTTTCATTCACATATACGGTAAGATCGCGATCGCCCTTGTTGCGAAAAGCAATCTGGGTCCCCTGGGTATGCGGCTTGCGACAATACCCGAACGTACAATACTCGTTTGACTCACATTCGCTCGAGACGTTACAGGTCCGGTGGCACCAACGGTGATCGCATCCGTATCCCGCCAGGCAGTCCTGTGAATCAACACATTGCCGGCAGAATCCTTTTTTATAGTCTCCAGGCACATCCAACCAACAATATCGATCCACAATCCCGCCCACATTGCACTGTTCGGAGTTGTCGCACCGAGTCTCTGTTTTTGCAATTACTCCGTAGTTGCATAGCTGGCGCACATTAATCTCGAGATCGATTTGCGGCCCCAGACTGCCACCGTCATTACCGTTACAACCCAAAATCTCAAACGGAAGAGCAAGAACCATCACCCAATATATAGGAACTCTTATCACGAATTTCTCCTTCCTCAATCCGGTTCTCTTACAGTCCTCATTGTGTCCAACCAAGCCGACACCTGTCAAGTCGAGAAAAAAATCTAAAAATGACTGCCCTTGCATCGAGTCTTGCAAATCGTTTTGTATCCTTTATGATCCTATCAAGGATCAATCGAGGCAAAGGAGGTTATACATGGCCGAATCCAACTGCCCGACCTGCTCTTTCAGAGCCAGGTACGATCGCAACCCCAAATCCGTCCTGGGAAGAATCTGGAGATGGCATGCGAAATTCTGCCCTGGATGGAAAGCTTACATGCATTCACTACCCGATGAGCAACGCCTGGAACTGGCTGAAAAATACAACCTGAAGAAATATCTGCGGACGCCAAACTCAACGACCTGAACACGAATCTCATTCAACTTTCTTTTTGGTCATCTTTTTTCAAAAACCCGTGTCTTTCGAGCAAACTGTAAAGATGCTTTCGATCGATGCCGGCTCTGCGGGCCGCGCCGGCGATACCATCTTTGGCTCCTTGCATGAGGCGTTCGAGATACTTGCGCTCGAATTCCAGTATCAATTTCTCCTTGGCTTGCTTGAATGGGCTTTCAAGATCCGGTCTCAACAACACATCTCGCGAACCTGGCGATCGACCGGTCTCGGGATTGAGTCCGAGACCATCGGCGCCAAATGCGTGTAAACGTTCTACCGCATTTCTAATCTCTCGAACATTACCGGGCCAGGTGTGTTGCAACCAACGCGTCTGTACATCCCGGCTGAGCCGATCGAAGCACAAGTCGGTTCCTTTTGAAAAATGATCGAACAACAAAGGAATATCTTCGGGCCTTTCCCTGAGAGGAGGAAGCCGCATGCTGACCACCGACAAACGATAATACAAATCCTCTCGAAAGTTGCCGTAAGATACCTCTTTCCACAGATCTTTTTTGCTGGCCGCAACCACCCGAGCGTCAAACTTCACCGGCTTGTTGGAGCCCAGCGGCATGAACACTCTTTCTTCGATGGCCCGTAATAGCTTGGGCTGCAAATCCAGAGGAAGATCATCCAACTCATCAATAAACAGGGTTCCGCCCTTGCTCGCCTCGAGCGCTCCGAGCCGTCTCGAGCTCGCGCCTGTGAAGGCTCCCTTGAGATGCCCGAACAACTCGCTTTCCATAAGATTTCGCGCGACGCTGGCGCAATCCATTACGGTGAGCGGACCATTTTTTCGCT
This sequence comes from Myxococcota bacterium, assembly GCA_041560255.1. GTDB lineage: Bacteria > Myxococcota > B64-G9 > B64-G9 > B64-G9 > JBFFBT01. The sequence continues at coordinate 2,683 of JBFFBT010000271.1, forward strand.
GGCTGGCTTGATGCAAAGCCGATACGGCTGCGCCCTTTCCGCTGCCGGTTTCTCCAAAAATCAACACGGTGGCATCACTTCGGGCTACTTTTTCGAGCGTGGCGAAGATCTCCCGCATCCGTAGCGAACTACCCACCAAATCTCCCAATCGGTGTTGATCCGAAGGCGTTACCCGAACTTGATCGTATTCGGGTTGAAAACGAAAAACCACTTCACCCGCCTTGATCAATCCACCGGCCCGAAGATAGGCTTCCTTGATACCAGCCCCATCCAGGTACGTCCCGTTGGTACTGCCTAAATCCTTGACCAAATACCGACCGTTTTCGTTGACGACGGCAAAATGCTTTCTACTGACGGTAAGATCGGCAACAGGTATATCGCAATCCACACTCTTTCCCACCACGGTGCGCTCGTCACGCAGCGCAAACGTTTTGCCGACTTCAGGACCCGCCAACTGAACGAGCCGGAAGCGTTGCTCACAGATTTCCGATCCCGACACGATGGATATCGCCCGGGTAGTAAGCTCAACCTGTTTATCTTCATGGGACATACGAGAAAGTGTACGTATCAGCCACCCAAACGTCAACGCACATCTTTTACGCCGGCAACCTGACAATCGAAACAGCCCGCAGATGTGTCACTATGAGAAAACAGCTACGCTCAATCTGATTGGCTTGACGGAGCAGTCTACAAAAAGATACAATTATAAGGTAGATCGGTGTATCGAAGGAGGAAGATATGGCAATAGAAGCTTGTCGCCAAAGAGGTTTATTAATTTTTTGTTTATTTATTTCAATAGGTTATTTCTCAACCACCTGTTCCCAATCCGATCCGGATCCCAACAATTCGACTTGCAAAACAAATCAAGACTGCAAAAACAACGAGTTTTGCGAAAATGACGGTAAGTGCTATCCCGTAGTGGTTTGTGAGAAAGATGAGGACTGCGCCGAGGACGAAATCTGCGGCCCGGACAAGGAATGCAGGAAAAAGGATCTCATATGCACCAAAAACGAGGATTGTGGTGACGGTAAGTACTGTGAAAAAGACGGAAAATGCTACCCTATTGTAGAATGTGAAAAAGACGAAGACTGCGGTCCGAACGAGTATTGCGGCCCCATGAACGAATGCAGGAAAAAAGACTCCAACGATCCCCCCATTTGCGATGAAGTAGCCATCGAAGCAACATCTGTTCCACCTAATTTACTCTTGGTGGTTGATCGTTCGGGCAGCATGAAAAGAGCCACATCTTCGGGATCGGATCGCACCAAGCTTGAGGACACCCAGGACGCCATCCATGCACTGCTCAACTCGAGTGAGGGGAAAATCCGTTTCGGCTGGATGCAGTTTCCGGGCGCTTCGACATGTACCCCGGGCATTGTATCAGTCGATTGCAGTGACACATCGGTACCACTTATCCGCAGCAAGGTGGACAACCTGACAGCCAATGGTGGTACCCCCACAGGAGAATCACTTGAAAACGCCAACGCTTACCAAGGACTGCATGATACCAGCCGGGAAAACTTCGTTGTTTTGCTCACAGACGGCATGCCTTCCTGCCCGGATGGAAATGGAACAATTGAAAACCTCGAGAGCGACGCCAATCTGACCCGCCAGGCGGTCAGCGATCTGCATTCAGACGGGATCGACACATTCGTGATCGGACTGGGCGAGGATGTCAATGCCTCCAACCCCGACTTACTCAACGATTTGGCGGATCTGGGTGGACGCGCTCGGGATGGCGCGATCAAGTATTACCAAGCTAATAGTTTGGACGAGCTTAACACCGTGCTGGAAGAAATCGGCGGCATGGTGCTCGGATGCAGCCAGGCGCTCGGCGTTGTACCGGAGGAGCCCAATTATTTATGGGTTTACTTCGACGGTGTGGCGGTACCTCGCGATCCCAACCATCTGGAAGGTTTCGACTATGATCCGGAACATAACAAGATTAATTTTTATGGGCAGGCTTGTGAGAAACTGCGAACAGGACTCGTCAACAAGCTCGATATTAAAATGGGTTGCGCTCCTCCGGCTTGACAGAACACAATCTTCTTGATCTATACTCCTGATGTTGACGGCGTCATCCAAATCTCCATGAAATCAAGGAGCAACAACATGAATAACACTCCGCTTGCAAGCGATGACACCCAATGGCCGGAGGGTTTCATCCACGTATATACTGGTGACGGCAAGGGAAAAACCACCGCCAGTCTAGGCCTGGCCCTGCGGGCAGCGGGAGCAGGCCTCTATGTCTATATCATCCAGTTTGTCAAAGGCATGTGGTATGCCGAGCTCGAATCGTTGGAGCGTTATAAAGACTTCATCACGATTCACCAAGCCGGCAGAGATTGTTTCATCCGAAGAAACCCAGAGCCCAAAGATATCCAGGCCGCCCGTGAAGGCCTTGAAAAAGCGAAAGAAATCATAAATTCGGGCCGGTACAGATTGGTCATCCTGGACGAAGCCAATATCGCGGTACACTACAATCTTTATAATGTCGAAGAATTGCTAGAAGTTATCCAAAACCGCCCACGCAACGTCGAGATTGTGATTACCGGCAGAAAAGCTCATCCCAAACTGATCGACGCGGCCGATTTGGTCACCGAGATGAATGAAGTCAAGCATTACTACGCGAAAGGTGTATCCGCCCGCAGAGGCATCGAAAAATAGGAAAAGAGCGCGGACTAAAGACTTTCCCTCCGCCTGATCTTGCTTATCTTTTCGAGAGTCATGCGGGTGCGCTGGCGGGTCAAACGATTGATCAGGTTGCTGACTCTGTGCTGTTGTCTCCGATTTTGAAAAACAAATGCTACCCCCATTCCCTTGGGAAATCCCCAATCCTTGAGCCAGATTACCCTGCAATGGATCTTGATACCCAGGAAATAACCCGGCGGCTTGAGCCGGCATACCAACTCAGCCCCAATCGGCATGAGTTTTTCAGTGCGAATAAATGTGCCGCCCGTACCGATATCTTCTATCCACTCTTGTACAAAACCTTGATCACTTCGATATGTAAGTTGAAACGAACAAGGCAGGCGTTTGCTCTTGCGCTCGATGAACTCGATCTTTTTCCCCTGAGCAAAATCAAACACGAGTTGCAGCTTGCGATTTTCTTCGGCAGGAAACTCAACTTCAACTCCGGCAGAAAGCGGTGGAATCCCCGAGGCACGCCGCCTGGATACTACCTTTCCCATAAGCCGAAAGGACCTTCTGTCAGAAGGAAACTCAATCAATACATGCACTTGTTCGGCAAGTTCCAGTCTTCGACCGGTTTCGATAAACAAAACCCCTCTAGAGCCCTGCCTGCGAATCGCCGCAATCAAGCCTTCCCTGCGCGGATATCTTACGGTGAGCGTGTTGTGGCAAACCACCGAATCGATCTTTTGTTTCCCAGTAACCATTTGTAAATACCTCGGTCTACGCGGACTCAATCCTACCAGGAATACCGATTTATAACCACAATTGGATAAATATGACAATCATGTATCGGTTTGACAAGCAAGCTATTTTATCATATAGGTGGAGTATTCGCTTGGCCTATTCTGTCTGAAAAAAGGAGTCCTCATAACACAAAAAGGGAGCAAGAACCCATGTTGCTATCAGCACGTTGTACGCATGCGGGAAAAACATTAGCTGCGATTGTCGTCATGGTACTATCCGGATGTGCCTCGACACCCGAAAAAGCTGTATCGTCGGAGTTACCGTTTGAGCCAAACGGAATACAACTGAAGCTTCTGGCCGATTCGGCGTTGAATCTTTATGAAGGCGAACCACATACATTGGTCATGTGTGTGTATCAGTTGAGTGCGCCGGAAGCCTTTCGGGAATTGGTGCAAACCCAAGAAGGAGTCGGCCGGCTTCTCAATTGTACTTCCTTCGGAGATACGGTGACCACATCCAAACGTATCATTCTACATCCCAAAGAGGATCGCACCATCGATTTAGATCGGTACAAGAATACCCAATACGTCGGTTTGGTGGCCGGCTATTATGAGTCATCTCCACCCAAAAGCACCCGGTTGTACTCCATTCCAATCCAATACTATGAAGAAGGATTTTGGATGTGGAAAGACAAGTACCGCTGGCCGAAAAAGCTCGTGCTCACCCTGCACCTTGACTCCAAGGGACTTCGAGCCGACAAAGATCAACAACAAAAACTGCAAGTGAAGGTACACAGTGAAAGGGGCTAGACCACTTTTTTGGCACCAGGGGCTTTTTTTGCAGCCCCAACACTTTCAGCTTTTGGATCAACACCTCGGCTCCATCGTGAGTCCGGTGCTCGAATACGGGCAACCATACTTCTGGGGAGTCGCCAAACTGAAAATGCAGGAAGCCGCATTGGGGATGAAGCAGGCTGAAGTATTGGAGGGCGAATTCATTTTCCCGGATGGAACCTTCATTGTCTTTCCGGGAAATGCCGTTCTCAGGCCTCGATCTTTCGATGAAGCCTGGGCCGAAGGTGACAAACCTTTTCGTATCTATCTGGGCCTGCGCAATTGGAACCCGACCTCATCCAATGTAACCGTTGTACCCACGGAAGACGAGTTGCCCGGAGCTACGACAAGGTATGCAACCACCGCGGACCCTGAAGAAGTTTCCGATCTTCACAGCACGGGCCCCAAAGCGCAAGTGAAGTTGCTACGTCATATGGTGAGAATTTTCTGGGAAGATGAGCTCGAAAATCTGGATAACTACTCGTTTATTCCGATAGCCCAGCTCGAGCGATCCGGCGACAGCATCCATCTTTCTCACAATTTTGTACCCCCTTGTGTGGCTGTTGCGTGCTCTCCGTTTTTGAGTAGAATGATACGCGACGTCAGAGATCAGGTGGCCTCGAGATGCGGTCAACTGGAAGAATACAAAGATCCGCGCGAAGTGCAAGCCATGACGCTCGCCTTATATGCATTAAACCGTCAGGTCCCCATGCTCAACCAGCTTAGCGAAACCCGAAATATTCATCCCTGGTGGGTATATTCGGCGTTGCGTCAAACCGTCGGTGAGCTCTCGACATTCTCTCAAATCACCAATGCTTCGGGAGAAAGCAGAGGGGGCGAAAAGGCGCTGCCGTCATATGATCACAACAACCTGGGCGCCTGTTTCTCTGCGGCTCACGATCTAATCGGCAGACTCTTGGAAGCCATCCTGGCCGGACCAGAGCATCAAATTCGCATGGAATACGACGGAATCTATTACAGCGGCACGATGCCTAGAGGAGCCTTCGAGCGCCATCATGCTCACTGGTTGGTTGTTCAAACCAACGTCGACCCGGA
>JBFFBT010000272.1:0-7813 GCA_041560255.1 Myxococcota bacterium
AAAAGCTCAAAGACGGCCACCCGGCCATACGGGAAAAAGCCGCGTACGAGCTGGGTCGCATCGGAGACCCAAAAGCTGTTCAACCACTGATACAAGTCATTGCCGATGAGTCCGAAAATGTGCGCTTTGCCATCATGTGGGCCCTCAACAAGCTCCAGGCAAAGGACGCCATCGAACCGATTGAAAAGCTGATCGAAGCAGAAAAAGGGTCCACGCGTTACAAAGTGGCAAACTATAATTATCAATTACTTGCAGCACGTTTATCACGAACACATTGAACCTGCGGAAAGAAAAAACAACCCGACGAGTCGATTATCATGGATGCCGAATCAGTTTGGTATTATTAACTCTTTTCCATGAAATCGTTAATGAGAACATCCGCCCAGCTCAAAACAACCCTCAGACCTCCAGATTGGTGTAAAGCATTTAGAAATCAAAATGATATCGAGGTAGATCTAGGTTGTGGACGCGGACATTACGCCTGGGAAAGAGCCGTTTCGCACCCCGAGGTTAATGTCGTTGCGTTGGAGGTGAAAAAAAAGTGGACCGAAAAGCTCAGGGCTCAGGCCAAAAAAGCCTGCCTCTCCAATTTAAGAGTCATTCGCTGTGATGTCACCCAGGATCTACCTCTCCTGTTCGGCAACAGCACGATAACGGGCATCACCATCCACCACCCGGACCCCTGGTGGAAAAAGCGACATAAAAAACGTTCTTTCATTCAACCGCATATGCTGGATTGTGTCGCGCATATTCTAAAACCCGAAGGATTCATCTTCCTGCAAACCGATGTGCCGGACTTGGCGGACCAAATGCAGACGTTATTCTCCAACCACGATGCCTTTCGCCCTGTGGATGCTGTATATATTCAGCGACAACGCATGGGGGCGGTTCGATCCCATCGCGAGACAAAATGCATGGAAAAAGGCATTCCGGTGTACAGACTCTCCTACTTGAGAAAACCACCCGACGTATGTGACATTTCATGCTGACTGACGGACCCATATTTTTCCTTGCAGATGCCCACCTCAAAGGATCATCGGATCCCAATCAACTCATTTTACAACAGTTCTTAAATGCCAACCACACACCGCATGCACGTCTGGTGATCCTGGGAGATCTCTTTGATTATATGGCAGGCCCAAACCAAGCGGTCAAGCGTACCTACGCAAACATCATCGACACACTTAAAAACTATGCACCGATTGATTATATTGAAGGCAACCATGATTTTGATCTATCAGACCAAGTCCTGGGTTGCAATACAGCAAACATACATCCTTTCCCCACCACACTCTGCTTTCAGGGATTATCCATTTACGCCTTCCATGGCGATCGGACCAGTCCCACTGATATCGCCACCCGACTCCTCAGACGAACGTTGCAAAGCCCACCGATTCGGGCCCTACGCGATCGTATCGTGCCTGATCAGCTCGCGCTAGATTTTGCTCTGGCCTTTGCCAGATTCAGTAGAAAGAAAACTTGGCCGGGCCGCTCGAAAGAGGCCGGTTCGGTTCGTAAACGCGCCATCCTGGAGTTGTGTCGAAGGGATGTCGATCTGGTCGTTTTCGCCCATACGCACGAGGCCTTGCTCGAAAACACACAATTCGGGGTTATCGCAAATCCGGGGGCCGCCGAGCCGGGTGGAAGCTTTCTCAAGCTCGAGCATTGCACTTTGAGCCTGCATCGATTTCCCGATGGGCAACGTATACAACCTGAGCCGATCGAGCTGATACCCGACACGAGCCGAAAGCATGCCTTCGATTTGGAAAACATGACAAAAAGCAACCAAGCAAAATAAAATAGTTCGTTATTATCGTTACTTGACATTCATGGGCGTACATTCTAGGATGGTTTCATCAGGAGATTTTCAATGCGTATCACGACGATTGTGCTTCTATTATTATGCCCTATATCGAACACTTTCGCAGGCCAAGTGCGTGGCAGGGTGCCTGCATCTGAGCACGAATCCAAATACGTGTTCCCAAACGACGATCATTTCTGGAGATTGGGAGCACAAAACACCCAACTGCCGCCACTGCATCCAACCATCGTCACATTGGAGCCATTGGAAAAAGGCAACCAATCCCAGCTTGAAACCAAAGAAGACAACCGCATGGTAATCAATGGATATCGTTTTTCACCTCCTATCAAAACCATATCTGCCAACGGAAGCATCCTCTTTGACAATCAGGATCAAAAATCCTATTCCTGCTATACGGAAGGTCCCAATTCGTTTCAATTCAGTGATCTTAAGCCCGGTATGACCTACGAACAGAAATTTCTCAGTGAGGACATGCTCGAGATTCGATGTCACCTCTACCCATTCATGACGGCATTCATCGTTGTCAGCTCCAATTCCTCCCTTGTCGCCCAAACGGATCAGCAGGGCCGCTTCGGTTTTCAGCGGGTAAAACCAGGAAAGTATCAAGTTCGGGTCTATACAAACGGCTCTAGAAAGTGGGAAAGCGAAGTTCAGGTTCCGATGTATGGTGCTGTGGAAGTCGATTTCAACTCCACGGAATCTGTCAAAGAATCTCTCACCGCAAAACCATCACCACCCAGAATCGAAAAAGCTGTAGAACCACAGGAGAAACCCAAACGACCTCTCCCCAAAGAAACCCAAAAAGCATCCAACATTGTACAACCCACTAAAAATATTCAAAAGCCCCAGCCTAAAGAAATCGCAACCCAAAAGAGAAAGAAAAACCGGAACTCACAACCATCTGAAAAAACCATCAAGACAGAGCTGAACGAGGAAGACCCGACCAGCGAACCAACCCCTGTAAAAAAGATGGACAAAAGAAAACCCCAGCAGAAGGAGTCACCGGCAACAGATTTTCAGGGTCCAACATTCGACAATGTGGAACCTGAGATTGAAATCGAGGAAGAATAGAAACAAGATGGCAAATCGATATTTGTACAACGCAATGTGAGGTACCACCATGATGAAGTATAAAGCTTATTTGATGACCATCATTCTGGTTGCGGTGGTTTGCGTCGCAGCATTTTTGGGCCTCAATCATTGGATTCGAGGTCAAATCGACAGTCAGGCCTCATCCGTGCTCGAAGGCGCGGGAAATCGACTCATTTCACAGATACGCCTCAAAGCATTTAAAATGATACAAGATTTGTCTCACCATACCCGGAATGAAAAGCTGTTGTCCGCATTGAAAAGATTGCCCAACATTTCATCCGATACGCCGATCACTGAAGCCCACAATCTTTTAGAAACCACCCATCAAGAAACTACACCGGCCCTGAAGGAAATCAAAGACAAGATCAGCATGTCCATCAACCTGGTATTGTTGACTCCCCAAGGAACGGTCATCTCCAGATTTCCCGACAGTCAACAATATGGTGACAATATGGCGGGAATTCCAGCCATTCAAGAATGTGCAAAAGGAATATCGCGAGACGGGCTTTATGAGATCGACGGCAAGCCTCAACTTATGGCGGTCAGCGCTGTGCAGAATGAACGTGGTGAGAATATCGGCTGCCTCATGTCCTACAACCAACTCGGATCCACCGAAGCTCAAGCATTGAAACAAGCTTCGGGATTTGAAGTGGCGATATTTCTACGAAAAATATTGGCGGCCTCAACTTTGAAACCAGAGCTGGCGGATCAACTGATCCCCCACCTCGATTCCAGAGAGATTATCTGGTTTGGAAATCCCGAAGAATCCAAACCCATTTTCGTAGATTATAGAGGAAAAGCATATTCGGCCCGTGCATCACACCTTCCGAGCGGAACCGACATGTTACATTTGGTGGCGATCCATCCTTCAACATATTTCATCACGATTCATCAAAAAACCCAGAACATCGCACTGATTGGATGTGGCGCGCTGTTGACCTTCGCCCTATTGTTGTGTTTTATTTTATCCGGCACTTCTCAGTCCAATGAAATTGAAAGACTCAGGGACGCTTCCGCCATGTTGGCCAATGGCAGTGCTTCATCGATTGTGGTTGAAAATTATTCTGGTATTTACAAAGAGATAGCCGGCCACTTGGCACAACTCATCGGTTCCGAATCAAAACCCGGTTTGATAACCTCGTATGAGCCGATTTCAGATTTGCTGGGTCCATATTCCAAACCAAGCACATCATGGTCGGATGAAAACCAGGATGCCCCCTCCCATCTCCATGAAGAAGCCATGGGGAGTTTTGAAAATGTTCTTGGAGGCGACCAAGCCAACCCCAGACCGGTCGACCTCGCAGAGCAACCGGATGAACTGCAACCCAAACCACCATTTGAACAACTCAACAATGGATACCTCCAATTTCCAGACGACAACGAGAGTCAACCCCAACCCACTGCGCATCCAATGCAAACCTATCCGGCATCTTCGGAATTCGAGCCTGAAGACACTGTAGTAACCCCCGCACCATCCAATCTCATTATGGCATCCTCATCACCTGAATCAAACCCCGAAAGTTTCGAACCCTTCGACAGAACCAACGATGATGCACCTCCAACCTTATCCGGATTTGAACCCGAACAATCCATCCCAACAGATAATTCAACCGAGGTTCATTATCGTGAGGTGTTCAATCAATTTATACACACCAAAAAACAATGTGGGGAGCCGATTACCGGTCTTTCTTATGATCGCTTCTCAGAAAAACTCCGGAAAAACGAATCCGATCTCAAAAACAGATACAACTGCAATTCTGTAAAATTTCAGGTTTATGTAAAAAACGGCAAAGCGGCCCTCAAGGCCAGTCCGGTGCGCTGAGCAAATCACACCCGGAGGGAGCCATCGGGCTGATTGAATTCTCTCAGTCATCGGCAAGCTCCGATTTGGCTTGCGGTTGCTCGCCACCACCATCACGTTGTCTTAGACTTTCTTGCCGAATAGCGACCCCTATTCCACACACAAACCCCCCCATTACCAAACCTACAACCACCACCATGATGACAATTGCTCCCAAACTCATGAAGATATGTCCCGATGTGAATGATTTTTCTGTATCCGCCCAACCAACCATCGGTTGGCGCAAACCAACGATGCTATCACAATCCCCCACTGCATCAGACATGTACCAACCGAATTGATCCCGAAAGGAGATAACCAGCCCTGGGGATCCCACATGGCGGCCTGGTAAAACCACCATACCAACATGGCAATGATCCCAAAAGGTATAACGCAGACAATCATGATGTCGAACCAACCACCCAACTTCCACCCATCCGTGGTTGCATTGATTCGGCGCCTCAAGCGGCCGACCCCATGATAGATGGCGCCGGCCGAAAAAAAGGCTCCCGACACCAATAAACCTAGTCCCCAAACCCAATCTTGGTTTTTAAAAACATTCATATTTATTGCTGACGGAAAGGCTGCTACAAATCCTACCAATCCCAAAATGACGCCGGACATAGTACGACGCAACCCCAAATCCATCAATGTTTTTACTCCAAGCTCTACCATGGCGATTAAAGAGCTGAGAGCAGCCATGGCAAGGCCGGCAAAAAAAACGATGACCATCATCGATCCAGTCAGCGTGTTATCACGCAAGAAAAGTTTGGGTATCCATATAAATGCCAAGCCTTCATTTCCCGATCCCGAAAGCTCAAGAGCGGTTTTCTCCGGCAAGAGAGCAAATATTGTAGGTATGATGGCTATAGCTGCCAATAACGAGGCAGTATTGTTACCCAATCCGGTGATGAACGAGTTGAGCACCACATCCTCTTTGCTGCGTGTATAGCCTGCATACACCAACATCAAACCCCAACCGGCGCCCGTAGACCAAGCCGATTGACTGAATGCTTCCAACCATACTCGATAACTCAATAAGCAACCGAAGTCTGGTCGAAACAGATGAGCAAGCCCGATCTGTGCACCCGGGAGCATCAACGCCCGCACCGCGGCTACGATGAGCAGTAAAAACAAAACCGGAACCAGTATCTTACATGCACGTTCAATCCCTTTTTTGACCCCTTTTAGCACCACACCCACAGAGGTCGCCAGGCCGATGGCCAAATACACCACCGACGTCCCAGAACCTGCAAAGCTTTCCCAACGCTGTTCGACGCCGTTTGGATCCATTCCGAAAAAAACCGACTGGACGAAGTAATACAAACACCATCCCGCCACGACCGCATAATAAAACATAATGGCGATGCAACAAAACGCCACAAATCCCCCAGCCCAGGTCCACTTTTTTCCGGTCATCCTGAGAAACGCACCCGTGGGGCCTAAACGACTTTGTTTTCCCCAATAAAACTCCACCATCAACAAGGGAATCGACCAGCAGAACAAGGCTATGAGCCATGCTATCATAAATGCACCGCCGCCGTGTTCCGATACCACTCGTGGAAAGCGCCAAATGTTGCCGGCACCAACCGCCATACCCAAACTGGCCAAAAGCAGCCCCCACCTAGAGGTGAATTGTTCAGTCTTTTCCATTGAGAATATCCAACTCTTCTTCAATCCGGTCCCGAATCAAATCAGAGGTGATGCTCACGGTGATTTTCTTTCCGTTGATATAAATAGAAGGAGTGCCCTCAACTCGGCTTCTCAAACCTTCAACCTTTTCCTTCGCGATTCTATCCAAGACACTTTTATGTTGCATTTTTTTCTGCAAAGCCTCGGTATCGATTCCTGCTCGTTCGGCCATTCTTAGCAATCCAGCATCCGATAGATCGGCTCTTTTCTGATACAATGCCGAACAATACCCCCAAAATTTTCCAAATGAGTCCGACGCTACACAGGCTTTTGCTGCAGCTAAAGATCTGGGGTGTGTTTTGATCGGAAATTGTTTCAAGTACAAGCTCACTTGCCCTTCCGATCTTTGCACCTCACCTTCCAGCATCGGAGCAACCATTGCACAGAAAGGGCACTGAAAGTCGGAAAATTCCACTATCACGACTTTCGCATCTCGACTGCCGAGAGGCGTAAGGTAATCCAGCTCGAATTGATAGGTTGATTTGGGATGAGCCATGTTTTTTCGGTTCGCGACCCAATCATTGATCTCTTTCAATCCTTTTTTGTTGGCAACCAGCACCACGATATCCCGAGCCAAACGTCCAGGAGTCTTCGCACTACTGGTTCGAAGACACTCTGCGATCGATTTTTTACATCCGCCATATGATTCTACTTTTTCCAGGATCTCGGCGGTATCCGCAAGAATCTCTTCCTTTATTTCTTGAACGTTGATATCAGGCACCTTGCTCCAAGGAATGTCTTTCGACGGAGCAGCTCCATTCGCCAGTGAATCTACCAGAGCCACAACCAAAACAACAAAAAGGTATTTATCGTAGCGCACCGTGCTTTTCCTTTCGTTTTAGACAGGACTATCCTACTGATTATGGTCTCAACATCAAGGAAAACGATACGACCCTTTTTGACTTTCGTATCAAATCTCCGTATCTTCAGATAACCACGACTATAATCAACTGGATTGCATCACGAGTGTCCAATACATCCAACTATCAGAGAGTGTATGTCTGAAATGATTGGACAAGAGTGGGATTGCATATAAATTATTCTCGCCTGCCATATCAGAATGATAGTGACAAGACTGTACCGGCATAAAAACATGGAGCCGACTCCCTTTCGGAATCGGCTCCAATACGGGCCAACAGTTCTTCATACCCGTTGCATCATTTCCAAGATCAAGAACCTTCTGGGTTTTCCCTGCCTTCGTGAGTTCGGTTTCAGTGCAACTGCAATGATACCGGTAACTATTTGGCGGGTTTCTTTCTCACCGCCTTTTTCTTTGCAGCCTTCTTTACAACCTTCTTCACAGCCTTCTTCTTGGTAGCCTTCTTCACAGCCTTCTTCTTGGTAGCCTTCTTCACAGCCTTCTTCTT
>JBFFBT010000273.1:0-7665 GCA_041560255.1 Myxococcota bacterium
AGATTTATCAAGGTATTACGTGGTAATCCGCAGTCCTTGATCAACAAGGCCAAAGAAATCGATCAAATTGTCAGGGGATTCTATACACAACAGAAATACTCCTATTATAAAGCCTTTTTTTACCAACTCATTGCCAGATTCATAGCCTGGTTTACGTTTTTCATGACGCTTGTTTTTATCGATAAACAGAATAACTTTCAATCATCGGGTGTGTTGTTTGCTGCATTTTCTGTCGCGGATTATCTAGTAGGAATTCTTCCTTCGCGCGTCGGCACCACTGAAGCATCGGGATGGTTGGTTTTCAAGGTCCTAGGTCTCGAGCCCGCGGTGGGCTTGATGGTGCAATGTTTGGTTTCACTGACGATTATATTGGCGAGCGGATTGGGTGCTTTCACGATTTTCTTTTTTCGGTTCATTCCTCAAACACACAAAAATCAATCATGAATGGTATGGGATCATCATCATTTCCTTTTCCATACAGTCTTTAATTTATTGAAAAATTTATTATAAATGGCTGCATCCTCGGCTTCTAGACCCATGAAAGCCAAGGTTATGAAAAAACTGATCAAAATCAGGCCGGCTCCTGCAAGCGCCTTCAAGATGGGTGCTGTCGGCAGCAGAGGATTGAGAACATAAATCACCAGGCAAGAAACCACGCCGGCTATCATGGCTTTTGCCAGGCCGTATGAAATAGGATGCACTTTCTCAAACAGATACACCAGAAGTAAATGATAAAGTTGTAGACTTGCGACCGATATGGACCAGGCAAAAGCTGCGGCGATCATGCCGTATTTGGGAATAAATACCAAGCTCAGAGTAAGATTGATTCCAGCAGCCAATGCATTGTTCATCAAGATGAGCTTGGAACGACCCGACATTACCAAGACCCAACCTGTAAGGCCTAATAAACTATTGAATAAGTGACCGGAAATCAACACCATCAGTACACCCAGTCCAACCATATATGCTTTTCCGAATAAAAGTAAAAGCTCGCTGCCGAAGAAAAATGTGAAGGTGATTACCGGTACGGCCAATAAGGTGACCCATCGAGACATAAGTTTCAGGTTGTATCCAAGCCGAGCTCGATCCCCTTGTCGAATCGCTTCCGACAAAACCGGAGAAGCGACTGGATCGAAGGCATTGCGAGCATTGGATACCAGGCGGGCGATGTGATCAGCAGCAAAAAAGAATGCCAAATCTACATCTGTGACATACAAACCGAGAACCAACAAATTGATACGATGCATAACGGCGTTGAGAAATTCAGATAAACCTAAAGGAACCGAAAACCGAATCATTTCCCAATGAGAAATCCCCAAGAGAAACAATTTTTTTAGAGAAAAATGGCGAAATACCTTCAACACGGCGAAAAGTGCAATACCCGTTGTCAATAAAGTTGCCAGCAAATGCGACATACATAATTGGTATAATTCGGTTCCAAATACTGTGGCTGTGAGTGCTATGATCATCAATAAGATTGGTTGCGCCAAACCTCTTACGTACAGATTATATCGGATGATTTTGGCGCCCATTGTGCCTGAGATCAATACAACAATAAGCGCACCGAAAGGTATGCTACCGGCCAGCAATCGAATCGCCGAGCTGGATTCAGGTTTTTTTTGGATTTCGGCGAGAGAATCAGCCAGAAAAAATGCCGCCAGTGCGAGGCCCAGTCCACCTAGCAGAGTCATCCAGGTAGCTGTAGATAAGCTTCTTTCTTCCCATTCCAGCTCGTTGGCAACCCGATGGGCCGGAATATGCCGAAGCAAGCCCTTGTCGGTTCCCAGGGGACTAAGGCGGATAAGCACCTCAATCATTGCAAAACCGTACACATACAAACCCTGCACTGCGGGTCCATAGAAACGGGCGATCAACACGTAATACACGGTCATGGCCATACCGGCAGCCAACGCCAAAAGGTTGGTCAATCCACCGGCAGCCGCATGTTTGGCATCTTTTTTGTTATATATTTTGAGAGGTTGCTTGCTGTTTGGCTGATTATACATGATCGGTTGAGGCTTTCATTTTTCTCTTGGCATTCATTGAAATCTACGTCATGAAGGGTTTGAGTTTTGATGTATATCGGGGCATATCGACCGGCATGCAGGGAGAATAATCATTGATTGGTAAGAATAAAAGCAAAATCATAGCTCTTACAAACGAATTTTATCCATTCAAAGGGGGCATCGCGGTCTATGTAGAAGAAGTTGCTGCTTGTGCTTCAAAGAGAGGCCATGAATTTGAAGTTTGGACTCCCATGAAGAAAAGTATGGATTATACATTTGATTTTCAAGTGCGCGATTTGCCTCAACCGTGGTTGGGTACCCAAAGTTGGCCCAGCAGGATACGCTTGGCCAAGTACCTGGCGGCGAATAAAAAGTTCTGGAAGGAAGCAACCATCTATCTTCCCGACCCGGGACCCATTCGAGCTTGGATGTATTTACAAAAATTGGGATTTCCAAAACCCAAACAGCTCGTGATAACTCTACATGGATCCGAAATACTGGATTGTACCGAGTATCCCCACCGAAAAAGACTGTTCGGGCAGCTTCTGAAAACCGCGGATAAAATTGGTGTAGTATCAAGATACAACAAAAAGCTCCTCATGCGTCGATATCCAGAGTTGGAATACAAAATCGTGGTTACCAGCGGTGCACTAAGACGGATGTATCGAGTCCATGATTCGAAAAAACACGCGCAGGACGATTCCATTGTTATTCTCACAGTTGGCAGAGTATCTCCCCGAAAAGGCCAACTTCCCTTCATCGAAGCGTTGGGGGGGCTGAATGAAAGCATGAAGTCGAAAATCATTTACAAGATGGCAGGACCAACCATCAGCAATAGATATCTCAAGAAGATACATAAAGCCGCCAAGTATAATAAAGTCAATCTTCAATACCAGGGTGAAGCTTCTCGGGATCAATTAAAAAATCTCTATGTATCAAGTGATGTTTTTGCGCTTACCAGCGTTCCTTACAAGAACAGTGTCGAAGGATTTGGTTTGGTATTTCTGGAAGCCTCGGCCCATGGATTGCCCATCATCGCCACCAGAACCGGGGGCATTGAAGACGCGGTTTTAGATAATAAAACCGGAATTTTATTACCCGTTCAGCAACCAGATTCCTGGGCTTTGCACATCGAGCGTTTGTTGACGGATCGCTCTTGCTTGGCAAAAATGGGAGAAGAGGGTAGAAAGTGGGCTACCCATTTCTCCTGGGAATATATCGTAAAAAAGCTCTTCGAAGAATAATATGTTACGGATATTACTTAATTTTTTGGTATATTTTGAGATTTTTGGGCTGGGAGGATTCGATTCAGAGCGATGGATTGAAGGTTTGCCAGATAGAGCATCTTGATCTTGTCTAATATTTCCTGCGATACCTGGCCTGTATTTAATTCGTCTTCCCAGAGTGGATCAATGCCGCATACATCATAGCATTTCAGGCTCGTTCCGAGAGGTGCCATGACATCCGGTAATGAATAACAAGCTTGTTGGGAGTCCCGAAAATATAGGCGATCTCCGGCTTGGTAGACAAAAGGACTTCCATTGCCTGTCAACAAACCACGTCCAACCCAGCTGATATCACCAGTCACGCCGGTAATCCGTGCCACCGTGGGTGCGATATCAATTTGATGCACCAAATCATGGTTGTGACCGGTAGGCATATTGAGTCCGATTAGAGCAACCGGAACCCGAAACGTGAGCTCAATTTTCTGAATATCAGTCAGGTAAACATGTGGTTTTACTGGTGTGCTGTGGTCTCCGAGCAGGACAACCAGGGTGTTTTTGGAGATCGAGCTCTGAAAAAACGCATCAAAAAAGCTTTCCAGCGCCTTGTCGACATACATGAGCCTCGAAAGGTATCCGTGATATTCCGGGTGGTCGAGCAACTCAGATTGCAGGTCGTCGGGAAGCCTACCTTCAGGGATCACCGTATGGGGATGATGTGAGCTGATTGTCAAAATATTGGCAAATATGGGTTTTTTGTTTTGTTTATACAAATTTTCCAATGTTTTGAGACACTGCAACAGAAATGGCTGATCGGCCAAGCCCCAATCGCCGATTTCCTGGCTTATGCCCATTTTCCGAAAGTATTTTCCATCATAGAAACTCTCGGTACCATGTAGGATCTCGAATTGACGTTTGGAATGGTAGGTACTTTCAAAAGAATTCATCCATATCGTGTGGTATCCACTTTTCTGCAGGTACTCCTGTAGACAATGTAATCTGACGGTTGTATGGGCAATGTAGCTCGCCGCACCCAAGTTGTTCGGCAGCATGGAGCATAGCGTGCTGAACTGGCCCCGCACGGTTTGTCCGGCCTGAAGAGCCGAGGAATAGGCTTGGGTGAACAAAAGGCCGTGGTTTGTGAGAACTCGGTGTAAATTGGGAAAGATGATCCTTTTTAATTCTGGATGCATGAGCTCGAAAGTTCGCATCGACTCTACAAAAAGTATGATGACATTCATGGGTTTTTTTTCTGGATAACCCAACTGTTTACGTAGCTTTCCGGATTCGTCCGCTTGGATGTGGAGTTTTTGCATAAGAGGCCAAGCCGGATCCTTGGTTTGACGATCATCGCGCGGTTCGATCCCACTTAGTGCAGAGTTTTTTGAACAAACCGTCGTATTGAAATCATAATCCCGGTACCAAGCCAGAAGCTCGGTAGGATCGTCCAAAACCTTGCGATCTTTCCCGTTGGGCAATGCGCTGCGCCATAAGTCGCTGGCTCCAATAAAGTATTCACGTCTCGTCAGCTCGCCCCACCAAATCATTACTATTTGATCGGAAAGGATCATTCCGGGGGCGCCCGGTGTGATGAAGATGGGCAAATACCAAAGAAAAACAGCAGATAACAATACCATCACGCTGTGTACGTACCGACGCAGACGCAAGGTCCCTTTCAGCGATTTCGAATTACTTCTGGCGTTCAATACATGAATCAAGCTAAAACCGAGAAACGCAAGGATAAATACAATGCTTGCCACAACGGCGATGGTCGCACCGAGATCAGTCGCACTGCCGCTGACCATTCCGACATCTCTCCAATGTAGACGCACAATCCACCAATCCAGGCGTAACCCGAAGTACTTGAAATGCAATACATTTGCCAAACTGGCCAACCAAAGCACAATTCCCAGGGGGA
The DNA here is from genome assembly GCA_041560255.1 of Myxococcota bacterium. Classification (GTDB taxonomy): domain Bacteria; phylum Myxococcota; class B64-G9; order B64-G9; family B64-G9; genus JBFFBT01. The sequence continues at coordinate 5,148 of JBFFBT010000273.1, forward strand.
CAAACAGCACCCAGCGCGATATGCCGGTCATGGCTTGTATCAGCCATGCCAATCCGCCGATTGTCATGACGGCTGCAGCGTCATTGATCCATCCATAAATGATTTGACCTGCCAGAGCTTGGGTCCAATCCAATTCCATGTCGGCTTTGAGTTGGAGTCGTAGGATTACCAAAGACGAGTACAAAGATACGATCGTGAACAGATGGGTGAGCGTATGATGTGATTTTCTGTTGTTACGCGAATGTAGTATGTTTAGTCTCACTGTAAGGATCTTATAATATTTTCCGATTCTGAGTCCGTATTAAGTTTTTTCAAAGAATCAAATGCGTTTTAGGTTTTGCGAAATATCGATGGTTTGGTTTACCCATGGCAAAGGTAATTTCTAGCCCCACAAAACCCTTGAAGTCAACAAATAATTCTTTGACAAAGCGCTTGTCTCGTTACAAAAATACTCAAACTATACGGCAGGATATCAACACAGAATGACGAAAAAACTCCGATTCAAACCCATAGGAAGGCCATCTTTGGAGCGGAGTCGAGCCTTGTCGACTCTTTCATTGGGTTTTCTTACGCATGATATATATCCGTCCGGGACTTATCTAGGGGGGGCTGCATTTTACTCGGGTCAAACATTCCATAAGCTCGGGGCGCGTTCCTGGGTGTATACGACCATCGGAGACGATTTTGGATTTGAGCGTGAAATCGAAAACCTGCATACCTATATGATACAGCGAGGTAGCACTACCTCGTTTGCAAATCATTATGATGAACAGGGTGTGAGAAAACAGGTTGTCGATGCGGGCGCACCCCCTGTCGATCCGAGAGGGATCCCGAGTGGAATGCGATCTCCAGATATACTTCTGGTATGCCCGGTTTTGGGAGAGGTCGATCTGCATGCTGCGTTGAAAGTGGCAAAAGCCAAGTTGATTGGTGTCGGACTTCAAGGATATCTGAGAAAAATTGATGTTACCCAAAACACACCCTCGAAGTTCAAGCGAGTTATGACTTGCGAATTGCAGATCGATATAGATGGTTTGAAAAGATTGGACGTTGTTGGTTTGAGTGAAGACGACATCGTGGGGCAGACTGATCTGATCGAGTTTTTATGCCGACATGTGAAGCTTGTGGCCCTCACCCGAGGTCAGTCAGGTTGTGAGCTTTTTTATCATGGCTCCCATGTTGTCTTGGATGCATACCCGGTCGACCGGGTTGTTGACCCAACCGGAGCGGGGGATTGTTTCATGGCGGGGTTGTTATACGGGTTGGCGATAGGCCGCAACCCGATCGAAGCCGCCAAGTTGGGAATGGCTTGCGGATCGATCGTGATACAAGCCCGAGCCGGCGAAGCCCTTGACCGAATCAGTGAAGCCTGGTTGTTGATCAATACAAAAAATCATCAAAAAAAATGAAAATTTTCGGTTGACGATCTACATGCGGGTGGGTCTTTTAATATATACGGGATGATCATACAGCGATTCTTTTGATTTTCAATGGGGTATCGAGCCGGATCAGGTTGCTGAAACAACAAATTTTTTCGAAGGGAGGTTGTCATGTAAGATAAGAATATATTTATCAAAAATGTTTTTATGACACAAAACCATTATCAACCAATAAGGAGAAATCGAAAATGAAAACCAGTTGGATTACCTTCGCAATGATTTTTGGTTTTTTAGCAGGATGTGGAAATGATGTTACGGATGTGGAACAGGAATATTTGTCAACCATAAAACAGGAGCACGTTCAAGCGCCTGACTTCAAGCTCGGAATTCGATTGGCGGATGGGAGTGCGTCGACTGCCGGCGCATGGAAATACACGTATTATACAGCAAATCAAGGCACTTCGGTAAGTGAATTTGCATGCGATTCAAATTGCTACGATCCCAATGAAATGCAGATTGATCTGAAAGTACCAAATACCAGCGATCTGTTGACAAAAGACTTCAGCATCGGTCTTAGAGCCTGCGATGGAACCAGCTCCAACCCCGAACAATACTGTGGTAGCTGGAAGTATACTCCATGGGCGAGCGACGGAGGTGGGATGTCTGATGTGGCGACAGATTCGAACGGAGTTGATCCAAATACATACCAAATCGGCATAAGGACTCGTTCAATTCCCATAACCACTCACGATTTCAGGGTGGGAATCAAAGCCTATGACGGTAGTTTGGAAAAATGGGCCGGTCCATGGCAATTCACTCCAACCGCAAAAAGTGGAGGCGGAGTCTCTCCTTGGGCCACAGACGCCAATGGAATCGACCCGAACGGCTTTAGATTATGGCTTATAGTTTGGAGTTGTGCAGATGTAAACGAGCTCTGTAATGACGGTCATTCTTGCTGTGAAGGCTTGTATTGTGAAGATGGAACATGCCACGCGATCAGATAATACTAAGATGCATACCCGATCGAAGCCGCCAAGTTGGGAATGGCTTGCGGATCGATCGTGATACAAGCCCGAGCCGGCGAAGCCCTTGACCGAATCAGTGAAGCCTGGTTGTTGATCAATACAAAAAATCATCAA
>JBFFBT010000274.1:0-7601 GCA_041560255.1 Myxococcota bacterium
GCAACCAAGTATCGATCCAAAACGACTCGATCCGCACCATCTCTTTTTGCTCATCTCCCATCGATCCGGATACATCCATGATATATATGATCACGGCATTCGACTCCGGGATCCAGGCCACTTTCCATGAACGGTATCTCTTGTCCTCGCGAATCGGAACCACGATGGGTTGCTCGGGATTGTAGGTACCGGATGCAATTTGTCTTTTCAATGCCGCTTTGTAGGTACGTTTGAAGTGTCGAAGTGATTCCGGGCCCACTTTATGAATGCCGGTATATCGGCTTTTCTCTGCTTCCAAGCGGTGCTTGCCTTTGGGCTCGATTCTGGGAAGCTCCAACTCCTCACCCAAGATTTCCGCCAACTCATCAATCGTAATATCCACTTCAAGGACATGCTCGGCCGGATCGGATCCGGCCTTACCCGATCCCTCGGCTTCTACGGAACCCGGGGCCAAAACCGTACCGACTTCGCCATCTCCCTGGCCGACCCCCCCGCTTTGTTTGTGACCGTAATAAAACCGCGGCAATTGTATTTGCGGCAGTGGAATGGACACAAAATCCTTACCCTGTTTGCCGAGTATCTCACCCTTGGTGATGAAGCGTTTCAAATTTTCTTTTATTTTGCCTCGCACAATATGCCTGAACCGGGCATGATCGGCATCAATCTTTTGCGCCATGTTTTAAAATCCTCGAGATGCGATCTGTTTCAATCTTCTTTAGCATCGCCTCTTGCAAATATTGAGGCTACAAAGCTGAGCACATCGGTTGCGCATATTTCACAATAATTATAGTTGCGAATCATGCGTTGCTTGACCACATCGATTTTTTCTTGGGTTTCCTTGTCGACCACCGAGCTCACCAAGCTGGTCAATTTGATGGAATCCTTTTGATCTTCGAACAATTTCAGCTCGAGCGCCTTTTGCAGTCGTTCGTTGGTGCGATAATCGAAATGCTTTCCGTCGACCGCCAGTGCTCCGATATAGTTCATCAACTCGGTGCGGAAATCATCCTTGCGACTCTCGGCTATGTCGATCTTTTCTTCAATCGCCCGCATGAGCCTTTCATCCGGCTCCTCATATTGCCCGGTGTACTTGTTGCGAACCTTTTCTTTTTGGGTGTAAGCCTTGACGTTGTCGATGTAGTTGGCGCACAAGTTCGAAATGGCTTCTTCATCAGCCGAAATCGCCCGTTGCACCTCGTTTTTTACGATGTCTTCATACTCTTGCTTGATGGTGGTCAGCAACTCTTTGTATCTTTTTCGATGATCCTCGTTCGTGATCAAAGTATGGCTTTTGAGCCCGGCTTCCAGCTCGTTGAGCACCAAAAAAGGATTGATGCAACCTTCGCCTTTATCGCTGACCAAAGCATTGGAGATCTTGTCTTGAATGTACCTTGGGCTGATGCCGTCCATGCCCTCGCGCTCACTTTCCTTGCGCAGCTCCTTGATGTTGTCTTCGGTAAAACCGGTCAGCGTTTTTCCATCATACAGCTTTAATTTTTGCAAGAGACTCAGATTGGCCTTTTTGGGTTCCTCCAACCGGGTGAGCACCGCCCAGGATGAAGCCATCCTCACGGTGTGCGGAGCGATGTGTTTGCCTCTGATTTTCTCCGGAGCGTAGTCCTTGAGATAAATACGCACTTCTTCGGAGGCTTTTGTAATATAGGGAATATCAACTTTAATCGTGCGGTCTCGTAGGGCTTCCATGAACTCGTTGTTCAACAGTTTACGATACTCGGCTTCGTTGGTATGACCGATGATCACCTCGTCAATGTCGGTTTGGGCAAACTTCTTGGGCTTGATGAGATGTTCCTGGGTCGCCCCCAAAAGATCATACAAAAACGCCACATCCAACTTGAGAATCTCGATAAATTCGATGATCCCCCGGTTGGCGATGTTGAACTCGCCATCAAAATTGAAAGCTCTCGGATCCGAGTCCGACCCATACTCGGCGATCTTACGGTAATTGATATCACCGGTCAGCTCGGTCGAATCCTGATTTTTTTCATCCTTGGGTTGGAAGGTTCCGATTCCGATTCTGTCTTTCTCGCTCAGCACCAACCTGCGAACCCTGACATGATTGATGAGTTGCTGCCAATCTCCGTCATACCGCTTCATCAGTTCGTTGTAGGTATATCGGCAGCTGGGACATAAATCCCCAAAATCCGCGATGGGATGATCCAACTCCTGGCGGTTGATTCCCATATGGTCGAGCACCTTTTCGCGCAGATCCCTGGGTATGACTTTAAACGGTTCTTCGTTCATGGGACACAATACAAAATCATCCGCGACTTGCAGTTGGCTGTCTTTCCAATCCACTTTCCAACCAAACGTGAACAAGGCTCCTTCGTCGGTGCGGCTGTATCGTTCGAGACCTCGTTTGAGCAGCCTGACTATGGTGCTCTTCGACGATCCGACCGGACCATGCAACAAAAGCACCCTTCGCTCGGTGCCGTAAAACTTGGCCGCGCTCTTGAATACATTGACCAACCGCATCAGCGGAATATCCAAACCGTAAATCGCATCCGAAGTTGCATTGGAATCGTCTCTGAAAAAGTTGTAGGCAATGATTTTCTTCTTTGAATCCACATACTCTTCGGTACCGTATGACAGAATCATGTCATACAGTCGCTGGTATGCAGTTCTGAGGACTTGAGGTTGTTTCCGGACGATTTCCAGATAATCCGTCAAGCTCCCATCCCAGTTGAGGGCTTGATGGGTTTTTCTGTCATGCAAGCTGGTTATAAAATCAAGGGTCGAATTTCCTTTTGCCATCGCAGTTGCTCCTCTCCCTAAATGCGTTCATGAAAGACACCTGCCAGTCAGCTCCCTCGATGAACTCGATCATAACAAAGCGAGTCAAGAAAGGGAAGAAAACATCCTAAATATCGTCGATCCTACCTCGTGCCCGTCTCAAAACTTGGTTTTCGAGACGGACACCATCTCATGGAGGTTGACACACGTCCTCAGCTTGCCTAGTGTTCAGGAGTGGCAAAGTGCCATCGCCGAGGTGTCAGTACAATGCGAAACCATCCTTCCAAATACATTTTCAAGAGAGCCGAACATGCCAGGTATTGATTTTGAACAAGGTCCCATTCGCCCGCCATCCGAAGCGGGAAGTCTTTTGGTGAGAGTATCGCGCAATTGTCCCTGGAACCGATGCGCTTTTTGTCCGGTATACAAAAAAAAGCGTTTTTCACTCCGATCGGTTGACGAGGTATTGTCCGATCTGGATGCAATGCAAAAACATTTCTCCGATTCTCCTCGCACCGTTTTTTTACAGGATGCCAACCCCCTGTTGACCAAGCCTCAAGATCTGCAACGCATCATCGAAGGCATCCGAAAACGTTTTCCCCGGGTAACCCGGATCACCGCCTACGCCCGATCCCACACTCTGGCCAGGAGATCACTTGACGAGCTCAGACGCATCCGGAAAAGTGGATTGGATCGATTGCATGTCGGCATGGAGTCGGGATGCGACCAAGTGCTCGACCTGATTTGCAAGGGCACCACCCGGGAAGAACAAATCCTGGGAGGACAACGCGCCAAAGAAGCCGGATTCGAGTTATCCGAATATATCATGCCGGGCTTGGGAGGATCTCAACTTTCAGAGGAACATGCCATCGATTCGGCCCAGGCCCTTTGTGAAATCAAACCCGATTTCATCAGGCTGCGCACGACTTCGGTCATACCCGGAACCGAGCTCGAACAACTTCAAATAGCAAAAAAATTTATTCCACTACGCGAAGTCGAGTTGGTACGGGAAATCAGATTGTTTTTAAGCGGGCTTGAAAATCTCTCCACTCGACTCGAAAGTGATCACATGCTCAATTTACTGATGGAAATACGAGGCGATTTGCCGGACGATTTACCCAAATTGCTCAGCGTTTGCGATCAATTTCTCGAGCTGCCCAGGCACTCCCAAAACAAGTTCATTCTAGCCAGGCGCATGGGCTGGATGGGTCAACTCAAGGATCTGGATCAGGCGGTGTTGGATCCGAGACTGGATGAGATTTTTCAAAAAATCGATCAAGACAACCTCGACGTCGAAGACCTGTTTGCCGAGCTTCGTACCCGTATGGTATAAGTACGATCCGAATACGAGCCCCATAGAACGCAGTATCATGAAAATGAAAGGAGCTTACGCAATGAGCGATTTTTTTCCGGGCATGATTATGAATCTACCGGAGGCGGACATACCCTTTGAGGGTGTCTGCGGTAGACTGCTGCAGGCCGGTGACTACCAAGCGGTCTTTCTTGAGATCGAACCCATCGGGAACGTGGCTCCCCACGCCCATGCGGCTCAATGGGGGGTGGTCTTGGAGGGCGAGATGGACTTGACCATCGGAAATCAAACCAATACGTATCGAAAAGGCGACCATTATTATATCCCGGCAGGAGTTGTGCATTCGGCCAAATTTCGAACCAAGGTTCGCGCGATTGATTTTTTCCAAGAACCCACCCGATATCAACCCAAAAAACCGGACTAATCCAGGCCGGCACACTTGAACTGTTTGGAGGAATCGTATGCATCGACATAAGTTCGTACTTTTTCTATTGCCGGCCGTCATTACTTGGGGCTGTTTGTGCCAACCGGAGACCAAAGCCGACAACGTGGACGATCTCCAGGCCCGGGTCATGCGGCTGTATCAACAATCCAGCCCCGGTGTAGTCAACATCACCAGTCGATCGTTCAGCTATGACTTTTTTCTCAACCCGATGCCCCAAGAAGGCTCCGGTTCGGGATTCGTTTTCGACCGGAACGGACATATCGTCACCAACTTCCACGTCGTGGAGAAGGCTGATGAGCTCCAAGTTTCATTTATCGAGGGAATCACCCATCCGGCCAAAGTCATCGGCATCGATCCCTCCAACGATCTGGCAGTATTGAAAGTCTCGAAACTTCCCAAAAAAGTAAAAACATTAACCCTGGGAAGCGCTGAACAGCTTCAAGTAGGCAGCTTCGTCGTGGCTATCGGCAATCCATTCGGCCTGGGCGGAACCATGACGATGGGAATCGTGAGCGCTTTGGGTCGGGTAATCCGCAGTCCGGACAACCGTTACATCGGAGAGATCATTCAAACCGATGCACCCATCAATCCGGGCAACTCCGGCGGCCCGTTGCTCGACCTCAACGGCAACGTGGTCGGAATCAACTCGGCCATCTTGAGCCCCAGCCGCGCTTCCGCGGGTATCGGATTTGCCATACCGGTAAGCACAGTGCGCAGGGTGGTGCCCGAGCTCATCCGTCAAGGCCGTTATCCCCATCCATGGCTCGGCGTGCAGCTTTATCAGTTGCTTCCCGATTCGCACGCCGTCTTTCGCCGGGCCGGTTTCCATACTCCCAAAGAAGGCGGTTTGTTGGTGCTGGAGACCGTAAGGGGTGGGCCGGCGGCCAAAGCGGGTATCCGGGGAGCCTCACATATTGTACGCATGGGGAATCTCAGATTGCCCATAGGCGGGGATATCATTGTAGCCATCAACGACCACAAGATCAAAGACACCCAAAGCCTGACCATCTTCCTAGAAACCCAGACCCGGGTGGGCGGTCACGCCAAAGTAACCGTCTTTCGCGATGGAAAACTGCAGGACATCCAGGTGAATCTGGGAGAGCGTCAATAGATCCGAACGATGCTCCCCTTGGTTGTGGAAAGCCATGGTTGTATCAAAAGACACCCACGATACCATCCCCACAGAGCATCTGCTCGAAGTTCTGGGACCGGCAGTACTGGCAAGCATACGCGATCCTTTCGGCATCTTCAGCTCGGACTTCCGGATATTATGGGCCAACAAAGCCTTAGCGGCCATCCATCAATATCAACCCGAGGACGCCATCGGCAAGATATGCTACCAGGCTTTCTCCAAGGGAGAAAAACCCTGCAAAGACTGTCCGATGCTTCCGGTCTACAAGACCGGCAGGACACATATCATGGAAAAATGGCATGATTTTCCAGACGGAGTGCGTCGTTTTGGGGAAGTACGCAGTTACCCGATTCGTGGTAAAAACCGCGAAATTGTCGCCATCGTGATGATCATTATCGAGACCACCGAAAAAAAACAACAACTTGAAGAGCAAAAAAAATACGCGCACTTTTTGGCCGGCAAGCTCAAAGAAAACAACCCTCGAGAGCACCAAATCGAACACCCAGGCGCCGGCGCATGCGTAAAAATCAAGCTCTCCAAAAGAGAAACCGAGATCCTGAGACTACTGGCCGAAGGTTTCACCAACCCCCAGATCTCACAAATGCTTGCGGTCAGCACCAACACCATCAAAAGCTACGTCAACCAGATATTCAATAAACTGGGAGTAAGCGATCGCACCCAGGCGGCGGTCTTGGCCGTGCGAAACAAGATCATTTAGACCGGCCCGCTTTTTTTGAAAACCAAGTCCGGATTGTGAATTTTCCCACCCGAATGGGTGGTTTTTTCCATCTACACATCCAATATATTTCATTGTATACTCAGGAGGTCCAACCATGAACAAGACCCGCTTGCTGCTTCGACGCTACCTCCAAGCGAACTCGAACGATCGGCTCGGTCTCTACCTGACCTACCCGGATTTACGCCGAGAATTTACAAAACTAGATTGCCATGCAGCCTGTCAACCAACCCAAACGACCCCCAAAAGACGCAATACACTCCCGTCTTATGTATGGAGCCGTATCGTCAACCTATTGAAAGATAACCATAAAAATGTTTTCTATGGCCCTCGAAACAAAACCTGAGCAGCCTCGTGTATGCCTAGGTTCCCTTCTCCGAAGATATTTTGGTAAGACGTCCGCCGATAAAAGTTAGAAAGTAATAGTAGCCGTTACGCGGTCCATACACCCATTCCTCGATGACCATTTCGCGTTTCATTTTTTCATCCAAAGTATAACCGATTATCTCTTTACTGACCGGATCACCACACTTTTTGGATACCATAAATGCCCGGTCACCCTCGCTGACCAACTCGGTACCGCACCGCATGGCATATGCGGTACCTCCCAGAAAAAAAAATACCAACCCCACGCTGGTCAAAAACAACCGAAACGTATGATTCATCATAATTCTCCTTCCATATCAGCACCACTATAAACATTAGCAAAATCCATACCATCTCATCCTGTTGATATATTTATCGAAATTTTCAAAGAAGCGCAGAAAACCAAAAAATCCCTCGTTTTGGAAACCCTATTATGGAACATTCCCAGAGAAGCATATGCGAATACGGATCGGTGTCCTCTGTTTGCTGTGACGGGAAAGGACAGCCAGAGTCGAGTCAAAAACAGTGTGATGATTGGGTCGAGTACCGGTGCAGCTTCGACGATTGTGGAGCTTACAGCCAATCCAGGATCGTAGAACAATATTGCGATGGAGTCAGAGCCGACTGCCTCGGGAGTAATATGGAAAGTTCATGAGTAGATCTGAATCAATGTGCCCGTCAGCACAACCGCACGTTGTACGGGCGCCACCCGAAGCTCCTCAGCCTGCTTGGAATCGAGCTGAATCGCACCATACAACCACATGGGCTCATTGCTTTCGGCCTTGTGGCTGTCTTTGTCCAATGCAATCCGCACACCCCGAAAATCCCGATCCACCTGGGGTGATAAATGGCATTGCCC
>JBFFBT010000275.1:0-7592 GCA_041560255.1 Myxococcota bacterium
AAACGGACCGGCCATCCGCCGGTCCGTTTTTTTTATCGTATACACCTTAGCATCTATCTTGGGCCTAGGAAGATTGCAGTCCGGTACCGGTAACCTTTCCAAGCAACTCTTGTGCTTGCTCGATCAATACATTGAGATGGTTTTTCCCTTTGAAGCTTTCGGCGTACAGCTTGAAAACCGACTCTGTGCCGGATGGCCGAAGCGCTATCCATCCGTTTTCGCTCACGACTTTCAATCCCCCGATGGATGCCGCGCTGTCGGCGGCGTGGGTGATCTTGGCAGTGACCGGCTCGCCTCCAAGCTCGGCGATCTCGATACTCTGTAGATCATTTTGTTCCCACACGGATTTCGCTTCGGGAGTGGCTTCGATCTCCACCCGCTCGAAACATGAGGCCGAAAACTCTGATTCCAACTTTCGATATATATCGGACGGATCCATTCCGGTGCGGGCCGTCATCTCGGCAGCCAGCAGACCCATAACGATTCCATCCTTGTCGGTGGTCCAAACACGACCGTTTTTGCGTAACAACGAAGCTCCCGCGCTTTCTTCACAGGCCACCGCCAAGCTGCCTGACAGCAACCCGTCGACAAACCATTTGAATCCAACCGGGGTTTCTACGACTTTTCTTTTCAAACGGCCCGCCACCCGATCGATCATGGAGCTGGTGACAACTGTTTTTCCGATCGCCATTTGTTTGTTCCACCTCGAGCGATGTCCAAACAAATACCAAACCGCCGAAGCCAGGTAGTGATTGGGGTTCATGAGACCGAAGCTTTTCGTAACGATCCCGTGCCGATCGGCATCTGGGTCATTGCCCAGGGCTAGGTCGAAGCGGTTTTTCTGTTTGATGAGGCCCGCCATGGAATAACTCGACGAACAATCCATGCGCAGCTTGCCGTCTTTGTCTAACGGCATAAAAGCAAAGCTCGGATCCACCACCGAATTGACGACCTCGAGATTGAGATTATATTTCTCGGCAACGGCTTCCCAATAAGCCAGCGAAGCTCCGCCCAAAGCGTCCACCCCGATCTTGAGACCCGACGAGGCAATCGCCCGCATATCCAGAACTTCGGATAAGGAGCCCACATAGGGAGTAAGAAAATCAAACTCATGCAGATGCCCGGTTTTCTGCGCCCACTCCAAAGGCACCCGTTTGACATCCTGCAGCTTGTTTTCCAAGATTTGGTTGGCTCGATCCTGGATGGCCTTGGTGGTAACAGCGTCCGCCGGTCCACCAGAAGGAGGATTGTACTTGATGCCCCCATCTTCAGGAGGATTGTGTGACGCTGTGAATACGACACCGTCGGCCTTGGTTTGGGAGTTTTTACGGTTGAAGCTCAACACCGCATGCGATAAAACCGGCGTGGGCACAAACCCCCGTTCGGCATGGATCTTGACATCTACCCCATTGGCTAAAAACACCTCTAAGGCGCTGGACTGGGATGGTTTGGATAAAGCCCGTGTATCCGTGCCGACGAACACGGGTCCGCTGATGCGGCTTGCGGCCCGGTGCTCGCAAATGGCCTGGGCAATCGCCAGGACATGATCCTGGTTGAAGGTGTTGTGAAGCGGGCTGCCCCGGTGTCCCGAAGTCCCGAAGCTGACCCGCTGAGCTGGATCGGAGATATCCAATTGCCGACTGTAATATGCGGCCACCAGCTCGGGAATGTTGATCAACTGCTCTTTGGGAGCCGGTTTTCCGGCGAGCGCATGTGCCATGTACGCCTTCTTTCTCGGTCGGGAGCACCGGATCCCAACCAGATCGGGTAGAGACCATAGGCCAAAAGCCGGGCGCAATGTAGCACAGATTTTCCAGCCGGTCGAGTCGCCTACAAATACAAACAACCATCTACCCAATTTTCCCGGATTATGTTAGGATTAATTGTTGGGATGGACATTCACAAAACAAAAATTTATTAAAATTGAAATTGAAGAATCGGGAGAAATTTTCATGAAAAAACTCTCAGTACGTTCGAATATCCCTGCCTGGTGGGCGATTTTGGCATTAGGGATGTTGCCGGGTATGTTCGTAGCCGATTGCTCTTGCGGCTCCTCGACCCCGAAATGTAAAGAGGAGGGCGTCGCTTGTAAAACCACCGAAGATTGCTGCAGTGGATTTTGCAACCAAGACAATCTGTGCTCCCCCACCCTGGCCCCTTGCGATCCGATGGGAGTAGCCTGCCTGGACGGCTCCACCTGCTGCTCGGATACCTGCACCAATGGGAAATGCACAACCTCTCAAAACGTTTGTTTCGAAGACGGAAAGACCTGCCAGTACAACACCGATTGTTGCTCCGGGATCTGCAGCGGCAACGCCGGATCCGAGTTCTGCACTCCGCCCCAAACCGTGTGCCTCATCGAAGGCAAAACCTGTGAGGGCGGCTACCAATGCTGCTCGGGCGTATGCCAAAACAACAAATGCACGGCCCAAAGCACCTGTCTCGAGCAAGGCGAGACCTGCAGTATCGCAAGCCAGTGCTGCACAGGCGCATGCACCAACAACAAGTGCGGCACCACCCCATCGAGCTGCATCCTCGAAGGCAACCCATGTGAGACCGACGAAGCGTGCTGCACCGATATTTGTAACGATGAGAAACTATGCTCCCCCACCCTGGGAGCCTGCGATCCGGCGGGTCAAAACTGCATCTCCGGCTCTACCTGCTGCTCGGGCCGCTGCGGAGACAACGGATCCGGCCTCAAAACCTGCCTGCCGGGTTCAGGCGGATGCAAAATGGAGGGTGCGGCGTGTGAAATGGCGATGGACTGCTGCTCGCTGGCCTGCATAGGCGGAGTATGTAAAACCGATGAAGTATGCTCCTCGCAGGGAGATGCCTGCGCGTCAAACAGCGATTGCTGCAGCAACAAGTGTGATACGGGCAATACCAACCAATGTATAAAAGGAGAAGCCACCTGCCGTAACGCCGGAGAACGCTGCAGCATAGATACAGAGTGTTGTTCCAAAGCCTGTGAGGGACCCGACGGAGACAAGCATTGCATCACCGGCGGCATCTGCCGAACATCCCAAGAACCCTGTAAAACAGACGCAGATTGTTGTAATTATGATTGCGAAATTGGTTATTGCGCAAAACTGGAGGGAGCGGGAGTTGTTAGCTGCCGCATGGTGGGAGAAGCTTGTGAACAACATGAAAATTGTTGCTCGTATGCATGTTTTGACGACGGTACCGGATTTAAGAGTTGCCAGTTTTTAGGGGGGTGCAGACCCTATGGTGAATTGTGTGAGAAAGATAATAATTGTTGCAGTAACGTGCCGTGCCCGGGGTGGGATATTGCTGCATGTATTCATTTTCCTGAAAAAGATGTCGGACGTTGCGACAACGTGCAAGGTCCCAAACAAGCCGGTGAAGTATGTGACGATCGTTTTAGCGGCACACATGATTGCTGCGGGGGTGATGAAAAATGCGTCGCGGACGTATTGGGGGTGGAACGTTGCCTGGGAGACGGATTTACCGATTGTATCCCCAACGGCGATCCGTGCGCCATCAGCGCCCAATGTTGCAGCGGTTTATGCGCACCCAACCAGGCAGGTACACTGGTCTGCAACGGTACGAGCTGCCTCATAGATGGCAAACCCTGTACCTTGGATAGCGAGTGCTGCGACGGCAACTGCAACAGCCAAAACATCTGCGGACCCAAGGCCTGCACAATCAACGGCGATCAATGCGAAACCGATCAGGACTGTTGCTCGAACTACTGCGATCCGCTGACCAAACAATGCGCCGAGCCGACCACTTGCAAGGAGTTCGACACACCTTGTACCACCAACAGTGAATGCTGCAGCGGCATATGCGAATATGTCGGCGACGCCGGGTTCAAGGCCTGCGGGCGGGCCTGCATGCAAGACGGTCAAGCCTGCACATCCCATGCGGACTGCTGCTCGGGCAACTGTAACCCAGCCTCCCAAACCTGTGATCAACCCGCATCAACCTGCGGCGCACCCGGCCAACCCTGCGACGACACCCATAAATGCTGCCAAGGACTGGGGTGCTTCTTCGGCGAGTGCGTCCTGGGATAGAGTATGCTGAAAAACAACTATTTTTGATTTGAAATTGGCTTCGACCGGCGTGGACTATCTGAGCTAAACTTACAAGTCACTGTTTTACAATGACTTGTAAGTAGCGAGTTCCTTGGGCTCGAGAAGCCATTTCAAATCAAAACGCGATCTTGAGAGACTTCTTCAGCAGTATCTAAGATAGTGCCCGTCTCAAAATCTTGGTTTTGTTATCGAGATCAAAAGTCAATCAGTTCACAAAAACCAATTTCTTTTCCTGTAGATATCACACAACTCCGATCCTTTGGACAGTGTAGATCGGTTTTGCAGCGCCCGGGCAGACAGACCCTGTCTTTTTCCGCGAGATCCACCAAATTGCACATCGAGCCCTTTCGGCCGATCGGGCAGGCTCCGTCCTCCTCGCACACCGGTAACCGATAGCATGAAGGTACGATGTCGCCCTGGGTATACATGCACAATTGATCGGAGCCGCAATCATCATATCCACAGCCTTCGTAATCGAAGCAGTTGGTCTTGATAAAATCGACGCATAGTCCGGATACACACTGCATGGGTTCGGCGCAGTTTGACTTGATGGCGCAGGTCCGGGCGTGATAACACGCGTGCGTGCTGTGCTCGAAGAGCATGTCGCAGCTTTCGTCTTGCGGGCAATCGGTATGCAGGTTGCAGGTCTCGACACAGGCGCCCTCTTGGCAATGTTCGTCCGGATCGCAATCCGTGGCATGTACGCATTTGTCCACGCACATTCCGTCCAGGCATTGCTCGTCCAGGCTGCAATCCGTGATCAAATCACAGGATTCGACACAAACGCCCCGGTGACAACGTCTTTTGTGCAGACAGTCATCATCTTGATTGCACTTGTTTTTGCCGTCCATATCGGGCACGCACGCAGCCAGCGATGCAACCCATACGGCTGCAATCCAACCAACACCGATAGGTGCTACTTTTTTTTCATACACCATGACCGTCTTCCCTTGATACGACACCACACAATAGTATACGAAAGACAACAGGACTGGGTCATATCTATTTTGAGGCCCAAAGATCCCTTCTGGGACAAGATCCAGAAAAATGAAAAGCAATCCAAGCTCTGCATCCAAAAGCTATAAAAGTTTACGGATCAACAGTCCTGGGCCGAATAAGGGATAGGCTCGGTCCCGGAATGCCTGCCGCGACCGTGAACAAAAAACTTACACGTCATTTGCGCGTATAGAGAACCTCCATGCTCTTGAACTCTTTGGGACCGTACATCCCTCCTCGGGTATACATCTCCATGATGTAAGAGTTTTTATCGATCACCCGGGTCAGCATGCGAACGCTCAGATCACCTTGGGTGATCGGACAGGTCCATACACCGGATTCGCTGCGCTGGCGGCCTTCGGCGTCCAGCGTACCGGATGTGGGGTAAAAACCCGTACCCATGTTATCGATCCATTGGGATATATACTTTTTTTTCTGGTTGTCGAAGCCTGTGATCTGACGGCCTTCGAAAAGCTCACCCTCGTATGTCCCCTTGAGGTAGGATTCGAGATAACGTCCTCCCAAAATCAACCTGGATTGCACTTCATACACCGACTTTTGGGGTTGGCTGTCTGGCGACATCCACATCTTGGCCTGACCTTTCCACTTTCCCACAAAATATTTTAGATGATCGTGAGGTTTTCCGGGATCGGCATATTCCTTCCAACGTTTTTGGATTTCGTCCGGGGTCAAAGATTTTTCTTTTGCATGGGAAGGGGTAAAAGCCATGAAAAAAAACATCATCGGCAGTATCGTCACAACGACTTTGTATTTTACGGTTTGCATCGCTCACCTCCTTGTTGGTCATATGCAATGTTTATTTGAAAACCACAATGTCAAGCCCCGCTCGCCCCAAAGGATATCCATTCGGCATACATTTGGATTATTCAGCCGAATTTAATGGTTTACACACAAAACCGGTTCGAAGTAGGCTGGGGCACGAAACGCGCATTTTTCATGAATGGCGGGAAAGCATGCGTAAAGTAGCTCTCTACTCGATTTTACTGTTTATGGGACTTGTTTTGTCGCTCATCCAGGACGTTTATGAAAACATACAGGATTAAGGGCTCATGCCCAAAGAAAAACCCAAACTCGAAACACTCCCGGCCGACCGTAGGATCATGCGCATGATTTTTGTCCTCATGGCGATTCTCTTAGGAATTGGTTTTACCTCCTTTGCTGCCTACGCAGGCATTGAAGCCGAATTTGAAGCCTCCCTCGTCATGGCAAGCCGCAATGATGTCCGCATCCCGGGAAAAGGTGGTACGAAGTTTTCATTGATCGACGATCTATCGAGCTCTCCCGGACCCGCATTCCGATTGCGACTCGGGTACCGTTTTTCCGAGCGTCATCGAATCTCAGCCCTTTACGCTCCACTGCTGATCAATGCACGCGGCAGTATCGATCGGGAAGTTATTTTTAATGGGGCTACCTATCCGGCCGCCAGCCCTCTGTTGGCAGTGTATCGCTTCGACTCGTACCGATTGAACTACCGCTATAGCTTTATCAAGGTCGAAGGATTGGAGTTGGCCGCGGGCTTTACCGCCAAAATCCGGGATGCCGAAACCAGCCTGTACGGCCTGCAATCCAGTCGTAAAACCAACACTGGATTCGTCCCGCTCTTACATGTGCACATTACCTGGCGTCCATACAACGCGCCGTTCGGCTTTGTATTCGACGCAGACGCATTGGCCGCACCACAGGGACGCGCCGAAGATATTTTATTGGCCGCAACTTGGTCGCTTCGCCAGGATCTGGAGCTTCGAATCGGTTATCGCATGGTAGAAGGAGGCGCGGACAACGATGAGGTGTACAGCTTTGCGTGGTTTCACTACGCAGTCATCGGGTTTGGATTGCGGATCTGACCGGTCACATCCGGAAATCGCACGTGGTTTCAAAGGTCTTCGAAGAAAAGCAAAATAAAATCGTCAAACATCAAGGTAGGGCGTATTTTTTTATTTCTTTTTAAGGTAGAATAGAGGAAGAGGCCATGGAGAAACGACTCGTATATATCACAACGGCAAATAGAAATCAGGCCCGGGAAATCGGCCAGGTTCTGGTTGAGACCCGGTTGGCTGCCTGTGTAAATGTTATTGATGGGATGATATCCATGTATTGGTGGGAAGGCAAAGTGCAAACCGACTCGGAGACTGTATTGATTGCCAAAACCACCGAAGCGTTGGTGCCCGAATTGGTCCGCAAAGTGAAAGAGATCCACTCTTACGAGGTCCCCTGTGTGGTCGCATTACCCATTGTGAACGGCAACCTGGATTTTTTGGATTGGATACAAAATGAGACCAAATCGGGTGAGGATTGAGAAAAAGCCGATTTTTTACAATCCATTTGAAAAATGAATTAATCTTGCTTGCTCATTGTGGATGGAGTAACTTGATTTCATTACGGGGATAGCTAAAAACTTCCCAGGAGGAACGTGAAATGTGCAGGATGTTGGGAGCTATGTGCAACGATGAGGACCTTTTGCGCTGTTCGATCCTCGAGGTGCAAGATTCTCTCAGGCTCTCTAAAGGCGATTACGATGGG
>JBFFBT010000276.1:0-7578 GCA_041560255.1 Myxococcota bacterium
GATCACTAAAGCTAAGGATAACAAAAGAGTTTTGTCTCTCCGAATCCGGTCTGCAATTCTCGAGTACAGGTATGATTGCGTGCTGATGCCCAAGGCTACCCATACATATAGAATAGGCAGATAATCCAAAGTATAGCGACTCAGAAACAAGCTGTCTCGGGCTACCCTTCCGGTAATAAAGGCACCTACCACACAGAGCATGATCCCGGCCATGAGGAATGTTTTTTCCCCTTCACCGGGTTGAATGCGCAACAACCTGCTCAGCAATTTTTTCATGATCTCTAAGTTGATGTTGTTCTAAGGCAAACAGTTTCAGTTTGGATCATTTTATGAAAAAAGTCCAGGTGCCGCTAAGTGCAAACTCGCCAGTTGCATAAAATGCCGTCATCCTGGATAGATTCGATCCAGGATCCATTGTTAAAATTATAGATTCTGGCTTAAAGCATGCCAGAATGACATTGTTTCCAAAAGCCATAAAAAGTTAAATCCCGGCTCAATCAAATATATGCACACATTTTGTTGTAGTCAGCTAATTTCGTGTGCTCTCAATACATCGTTATATGCAACGTTGGGGCAAATTCATACTGATTTTCTATGTCTCTTCTCTTGACGCCGTACGTTTTGATAACAACATTGTTCTCAGATCGAGGTTCTTTTCTATATCCAAATTCATCCGTCAAGCTTTGTATACAAAAGAAAAAAATTGGCGGTTTGTTGAGATTCGGAGGTGTAGCTATGAACAAAATGATATTGAGCGTTGTACTTTCAATCCTGGCGCTGCCGGCATTGGCTGCTATCGAAACATCAATAGAACATCGGTTCGAGAAAGCCGATCCTTATTTTAATTTTTTCCATCAAAGCAAAGACGTGTGCCTGGCTCCATCCGATGCTGGGACCGCGGACGAATTACTTACGCCTAAGGTGGAAGAAATAAAGGTTGTGTATTCGAAGTCCAACCAGATTGTGTTGGATGAGACCTTCCTCTTGAAGGAAGCTCTTTTGGAAAGTCAGGCCAGTCTCAGTGATTCGAAAGATGTAAACAATACGTCCGAGCAAAAGAGCTTGTGCTGGTTGCAAGACAGGCTCACTGAAAAAATCCAAGTCAGCCTGGAAATACCCAAGTATCTGGGTGAAAGAGGCAATTCGGAGACGAATTTGCCTTCCGTGCCGCTTCAGCTCGATGTAAACCTAAAAACTCTTATTCCTTGCTAGATATTGATAATCTCTATGCAATCGGAGTAGGGATCCTCCTTTTCAAAACGGCGTCATCTCGGCCCGTAGAGACCGAGGTGGCGCCTTCGGCTTACTTGGCCGAAGTTCCATTCCACGCGAAGCGTGGGAGATGTGTCTCGAGATTTTTTTCTGAGGTGGGTTTCAATCCGTGCTGGAGTGTTCGGTAACAACCGGAAGGGTGATGATGAAAGAAGTGCCTTTTTGAGGTTGACTTTCACATTGGATGACACCACGGTGTTCGTTGACGATCTGTTGGGTAAGTGACAGCCCCAAACCGGTTCCGCCATTTCTGGTAGAGAAAAATGGATCGAAGATTCGATCCAGGTTTTGATTGTCTATACCTGAACCGGTATCTGTGATTGTAATGACTACATGATCTTCAGACGTTCCGGTGGTGACCGACAGATTGCCGCCGTTTTGCATGGATTCGAGGGAATTTCGGATGATATTGATAAAGGCTTGCTTGAGTTGACCTTCGTCTGCCCGGATGGCAGGCAGGTTTGGTGCGAACCGGGTGTCTATGTTTACATCGGCGTGACGAATTTCTTCTTGCAAAAAATCGAAAAGATCTGAAAGGATGTCGTTGACATTTTCATCTATGAGGTGGGGTTTCGGTAAACGTGCAAATTTCAGATACTCTTCCGTTACTTCTGTCAATCGCTCGACCTCTCGACTGATGGATCTGAGCAATTTGCGTGGTTCATCGTCCTTTTGAAGTTGGGCCTCATCAAGTTCGTCTTCCAGTAACTCGGTATTCAGGCCGATGGAGCTGAGTGGGTTGCGGATTTCATGGGCCACCAGAGCGGACATTCGACCAATGGTCGCAAGGCGTTCTGATTGGATAAGTGCCTGTTTTGTACGTACTTTTTCGGTTACATCTTCTCCTACCAGCAAAACCCCTTGCACCGTGTCGTCGTGGCCTACCAATGGGGATACATACAGGTCGAATAAAACCATGCCTTTGGTTTGAGTGGTATGCTCGACTCCCTCCATGAATAGATTTTCCTTATTAATCAATACTTTTTCCCAAGAATCGGTCAACCCTGAAAGCGCTGGTGCAATAGGAAGCTCCGCCAAGTGTTTGCCGATTGTATTATCAGGGCTCAAGTTCCAGAGAATCTCACCAGCCGGATTGATCGTGGTGACGACTTTTTGGGGATCGGCCACCAGGATGCCATTGTGGATTGAGCGGATGATGTTTTCGCTATACAGCTTCAAGAGTTCCAAGTCGATGCCCGATTGTTTAAGACGCCGATTGGCAAGCTCGAGCTGTTCTTGTTGCCTGAGACGCTGCTTTTCTCTCAGTGAGAGTGACTTTGCCATCCGGTTGAATTCTTGCGCCAGGGCTGCGAATTCGGCGGTTGAAGGCACTTCGACGGTAAGCGAGAAATCCCCTTGGGAGATCCGGCGGGTCTCGACTGCCAAACGCTTTAGGGGTCTTAGTGCGATATAATTGAGAAAGGCCACCAAAATGCCTATGAATATTGCCACTGCGGTCAAAAGCAAAATAACGCCGATAGCCGCGCTTTGATTTTTCTCAATCGTGATGACTTTGGCCTTGATGTTGTTTTTCAAAGATAATTTCAATAATCTGACTTCGGCTGCCAACCACCTGGTAGAGCGTTTGAGCGCTTCGATGTCTTCTTGGATAGCGGGTTGCTCCTGCTCGGGTATGATACTCTGGATCAAGCTTTCGAGGGTGTCGCCATAGCCGTCGACCCGTTCGCGCAGGCGTTGGAGTCGATCCTGAACGGAACGAATGAATTGCAGATCTCTATCGGAAAATCGTTGATCGCTCACCCGTTGTAAAATTGTTCGGGCCTGGCTTAGTCGGGCTAGCATGTTGGCTTGGAAAGAATGATGCATGCGGGCAAGCAGAAATCGTTGTCGATCCAGATTGTCGAAACGAAGTATGTTTTCGGTGCTTCGATGGATGCTTTCCTGCAAGGTATCCAGTTTCGCCGACAGATCGTTGAGCGGAATGAGCACGAGGTTTACGGTGTTGAGCTGATCTCGGACTTTATTCATTTGGCTCACGCCGTAGATGGAGACAAGTCCGAACGTTAAAAGAACCAGACACAGGCCGAAGAAAAACTTGGTTACCAGAGATATTTTCATACCAAAAACCGTCCTTCAGCTGCGTATCATTGATCTCTTTCGAGAAAATGCAAGAAATCAGAAATATGTTGGTTGACCCGTGCGGCCCGTTCGATGCAGACAAAGTGTCCGGCGCGATCGATGATATGAAAAGTGGATCGGGGAATGTTTTCAGCGAGAAACCTTCCAAAGCGAGGGGGGGTTAGTTGATCGTCTTGGGCGGAAATGATCAGGGTCGGAGTCACTATTTGCTTGAGCCGTTCGCGGGCATCAAACTGCTGGCAGGCGATAAAGTCTTTTTCGACGACGATGGGATCACATTTTTTCGCATCGTCCATGACAAAGCGAATCAATTCGGGATCGGTCGCGGGAGATATGGACAAATGAGCCTTGACCTCGAGATATCGAGAATAGTCGTTGCGTACGAGCTCGAGGATCTCAGGTAAAACACGCAGTTTGGCGCCGGTGGCGATGAGTACGGCGCCCGAAAAAAATGCGGGGTGATCCAGAAGCAGCTGAATTGCGATGGCACCTCCGAGTGAGAACCCAACCAAAATCGGTCGATGGGGCTTATATTTTAGGATTGAAGCATAGCTGGTCTCGGCCATTTTCTCCACGGTTTCCAATGCAGGTTGAGAGTTTTCGCCGTGTCCGGGAAGATCGACGGCCAAAACAGGATACCGAGGTTGAAAAGCTTCACGTTGCAATTTCCAAAAGTTGCTGGATCCACCGGCGCCATGCAGGCAGATCAGGCTCATGGGATTGGATCTCGGTATCACTTGATTGGTTTGAAACCTCGATCCTGAATTTGATATTTCTGCATGCATACAGCTTCACAATGCCACGGTGACGTGAGGCATGGCAAGGTGAAATATGTTGTTTTTCAACCCAGAAGGTTGACGCAAGGGCGGTCGGCATGATTTACTGTTTCTATTAAAATGTCAAAGGGATGCGTGCTGGTTGATAAGACTTTGATATTCTTGCAGAAAAAGCCCGGATTGTTCTCCTCGTCTCTCGTTTTCGCCATGTTGTTATGGCCGGCGTGGCTGTATTCCCAGGAGCATGAGCCGAAAATTGCGGTCATGATCGATATTCACGCCGATACTCAAGTGCCTGCCTGGATGGCTGAGGCTATGGAGAAAAACATTCTGAGGGAAATCATGGCGTATCAACACGTCCAAGTCGTTGGTAGGCCGAAGGTGCATTCTCCTGTTTTTGAAGATATGCCCCTACTTGAAAAAATACGTCTATACGGTCGAAACGGTATCGATGTTGTCTTTTTTGGCCGCCTGTCGACCGATCGTTTTTATTACCAAATCTACGAATGTTGGACACCGGCCAGGGTGGAGAACGATTCATTCGGTTTGGATGCTGATATGAGCATTATCCGGTTGAAGCAAAAAATATTGCGGGCCTCAACCGTATTCACAAAGAGAGAAGCTTTACTTGAAGACAAGCTGCATCTCGCGGTGCGGGGCGAAGACAGAGCGATCGCAGCACCCAGGGCTGAAAGTGAAAAAGATGCTGTTGCTTTGACGCGCGGATTGGGTTTTGCGGCATTTGGATTTGCCATATTTCTTTTCGTGCCGATCGGTCTGTATCTGGGTATGGGTCGAGGAAGGCAGACCCAAAGAGGTCGGGCACGGTTTGTCCGATGGCTCGCACCGCTTATCATCCTTTTTTGTGTCCTGGGACTGCATCTATCTACAAATTGGTTGGTTCATGTATGGAAATACATGGATCCCACGGGTCATAGCGGGGATGCCGTTGCGTCATTTTGGGCAAAAATCTCAGGCGGAGAATGGTTGATTGCAGTTTTCGGCGGAATGCTGTGGGGATGGTTTGCCATGGCGGCGTTACGGACGGCCTTTCCCCCCATCGGTGGATTGGATCGGATAGGTCATCGCCAGGTTCTAAGCATGTTACGCGCTTGGCTGATGGTGTGTTTGCAGCGCATGGCATTGTTGGGGCTATTTTTTGTACCGATTGCCTGTTTGGTTTTTTGGACGGTCGTATCGTATCCTCAATACCAGCGGTTTACTGTGATCGTGGTTGCGCCTTTGTTGGGAATCATTTTTAGAGGTTGGTGGCTGGCTGTAGTAGAGTGTTGTGCCGTATATCTGGATAGAAGATTGGTGGAAGGCCCGGCTTCAACCCAAAATCCCTGGCACCGAGATGTGAAGAAGTATTTTCAGGGGTATTTAAACCGAACCGGGTGGTTGATAGAAGAGAAGCTCCTTGAACGGTTGTTGTTCTTGCCGGGCAATGCTCCAGGTGTGATATGTTATGGTGGGGGTATTACCCACCCGCGCATCATCATACCAGCCAAGCTCTTGCATATCGCTATCGGAGACCCGGAAGAAGTCGCTCCGGAGTCGTCTTTTGTGAGATGGTCGAGTTGGCAGAAAGGCATGTTGCTTGCGCATAATCCATTCAATGCTCCTCCCACTCGATCTCCGGCGGTTGCCAGAATCATTGAATTGTTTAGCAAGTTGCTTGGGCTGTGGCTTAGGTCTTCTGCCTTACGCTCAGCGCGATCCAAACGGCCTGGACGCAAAAGATCGACCCGAAGAAAGAACTTGGGGCAGGCGGCCACATCCTTAGGGTATACCTTGCCGTTTCCTCCCGAAGAGTTGGTTCCGCTGATTGCAGACAGCACGGAGGATTTCGAGATCGTTCGTGAATTGTTGGCCGAGCATTATGCCTGGTTTGAACCCGATCCGGCCGACGAATATGATGACACCGACCCCACGGATAAGGATTTCTTATTTGGTGCTTTGGTGAGAGAAATTGGACGCATTCAGCGCGAAGAAAGCCTCTTTACTACATTGGTTTTGGCGATCGAACAGAAATTTTCAAAAAACCTGCCTTGGTTTGACAAGTTGTATTCGGGAGCGTTTTCGTTTTGTCAGCGTTTTTTATCTCGAGCCATGGCGGTGTTGGCAGACGGGTATACTTCTCTCAACTTCGCTCATCATCATCTCATTCAGTATCTATATTATCTTACTTGGAGAGATGAAAAATTGTTGACCGAGCGTGCCGATGGATTGAGTCTGCAGCGTGTCTCAAAAGAGATATTCAAAATGGTGGCGGATAGCAAGCCCGATAGAATGGATCTGCAGCCCCGAAGGGCCACCATCCGAAACCGGTTGGTTTGGCTTTCACAGTTTTCCCTGATAGGTTTGGCAGAGGCTAAGAACCGCTCCATGCGTATGATCGTGACTGTCGTGCTCTCACTGGCGGCTTTGGTGGGTGTTGGTTTGCTGATAAAAAATGCGGTGGACTATCACCCGACATATATTGAAAGAATGAGTCGGCAAATACGGAATACTGATGTATTTCCGCGCGATACCGCGCGCAATGAGAAGGGGAATACCGAGCATGACCAAAGAGAATAAGAAACCACCCTCGTTGTTTTTTGCGTCCGTGAGTCGAGCCACCACCTTGGCCATCAACAAAGCGGCTGCAGGTGCCGGCGTATTGGGTCTGCTGGGGTTTGCGGGCCTTTTTGTTGTCGCCACGATCTTTTTTATGACCGAGAACTATTTCTTTTCGATGTTGGTATTGTCTTTGGCTTTACTTGTGTATGTCACCGGCGCCGAATTGGCCAAATTGTTGTTGTCGTCGGTAACCATTTTTTTTTCCAGCAAACATTTGATCTTCAGGGCGGCATTTTTACAAGAAACCTTGGTGCCGCTGCGTAGGTTTCTTCAGCTCAGGAGAGATTCGGCTCAAGGAGAAACCTTCGGACCTTTGGAGCCGAAGCCTGCCATAAAATTACCCGATAATCCATTGAGTCGCGATCTACAAACCATTCTATCCCAAAAAAAAGACTACGATTATGTGGAGTATATGGCGCACGCATATTATGTTGAATGTCATGAGCTATATGACTACTCGAGCGCGCATCTCGAATTTGTTGCCAGTGCAATGCCCTTGTTCGGATTGATCGGAACGATCGTTGGTCTTATCGGAATGTTTGATACTCTGGGAGCGGATGTTACCGTGGAGTATCTATCACCGCAATTGGCACTGGCATTGAAAACAACTTTGTATGGAGCGGTGTTGTCGTCGATATACAAGATTATCGCGTCGCGATTCGATCAAAGGCTCAAAGCTCTGGAATATGATTTTGAAACCTTCTGTCGAGCACTTCAAGTCATGGTCGACGCCAAGGTTGATATCGAGGTGGGTTCATGAGGCAATTCATATACCGGCCCAAGCACCGTAAGAAGACGGATGTTTGGC
>JBFFBT010000277.1:0-7560 GCA_041560255.1 Myxococcota bacterium
CCGTAAATATCATCAACATATCCATTGTTGTCGTCATCGATACCGTTTCCGGCGATTTCACCCGGATTGACCCACATATTGGCAGCCAAGTCCTCGTGATCGTAGTCGACACCCGAGTCCACCACGGCGGCGATGACATCGTGCGAGCCGGTATCATACTCCCAAGCCTCGGGCGCATCGATATCGGCGTCGGCGGTCCCTCCGGTCTGACCGGTGTTGTGCAAACCATACTGTTTTTTGAAGCTCGGATCGTTGGGCATCACCGCCGACCGGTACATTTTATCCCGCCCGACGTACGATAGTTTCGCATCATTCTCCAAATCGTAAACCGCGTCGGCGACTGTCGCTCCATATTCGGGCGTTACCTCGAATACGCCCATCCAGTAGCCCAGTTGTTCGGAGAGCGCGTCAAACGATCGGATGATTTTGAGGTTGTTCGCCAACGCGGACGCCTGGGCTTGCTCAAAAGTCGGGGCTTGCACCACAATGCGGGTGGGATGATAAAGTGCAGATTCATCCACCTGGGTGTCTTGCTCCACCGAACATGCCGATACGAGCATCGCACAGACCAATCCGCCAATCAATCCAACGCCGGCGCCAAGCTCCAACCACCGGGACAAACCGTTTGTTTCTGTTGTCAAGCGCAACATAAAAGACCCTCCAATCCGTAACGAGTGATTCAATTATCTGCCAACGGCTTCTCGCTCTATTTAGGTAAACCCGTAAAGCGGCTTTTGTGTGAATGACAAAATGGGTATTTTCACCCTCTTGCCAGGCTGCAGAGATTGGCGCATCCGAAAGAGTATGCTAGGCTCAAGCCCCCTGGATTTTTAGTGTACAAGAGCGAAGGAGAGCATCATGATGAAAATCAAACTATATATTGCATACTTGCTTGTATGCGGCTCGATCTCCACCCATAGCGAAGCGAAACCTGCCAAACCAAAAGACGGTTCGAACGAAGGTATATTCTCCGGTCTGAAGCTTCGCAATATAGGACCGGCGCTCATGTCCGGGCGCATCAGCGACATACAGATTCACCCAAGAAAACAAAGCACTTGGTATGTTGCGGTCGGTTCGGGCGGGGTTTGGAAGACCGAAAACGCCGGCACCACCTGGACTCCGATCTTCGACAAATATGCCTCCTACTCAATCGGTTGTGTCTGCCTGGATCCCGCCAATCCCGACATCGTCTGGGTGGGAACAGGCGAAAACGTCTCGGGACGCCATGTGGGTTTCGGAGACGGGATCTACAAGAGTTTGGATGGAGGAAAAAGCTTCAAAAATATGGGGCTTGAAAAATCCGAGCACATTGCAAAGATTGTCGTCGATCCCCGAAACTCTGATGTGGTGTTTGTCGCCGCCGAAGGCCCCTTGTGGTCGCCGGGCGGCGAACGGGGCCTTTACAAAACCACAGACGGCGGAAAGTCCTGGAAACCATCCCTGGAGATCAGCCCGGACACCGGCGTGACCGACGTGGCGCTCGATCCTGTAAATCCAGACATCATCTACGCGGCCGCCTACCAGCGCAGGCGCAGCGTAGCGGCCTTTATGGGCGGCGGACCTCAATCCGGCATCTACAAATCCATCGATGGGGGTGCGAGCTGGAGAAAGATCAAATCGGGCCTACCGGACGTAGACCTGGGAAAAATCGCCTTGGCCGTATCTCCGCAAAAACCCCAAGTGGTGTACGCTTCGATCGAGACGCCGGGCAAACAGGGTGGTTTTTTCCGATCCACCGACCGGGCCGAAAGCTTCGAAAAACGTTCGGACTATTTTTCGGGCGGCACCGGAGCCCACTATTACCAAGAAATTTTTGCAGATCCGCACCAGTTCGATCGGGTTTACCAAATGGATGCACAATCCCGGGTGACCAACGACGGCGGCAAAAGCTTTACCCATTTTAATTGGCAATACCGGCATGGAGACGACCATGCCTTGGCTTTCGATCCTAACGATCCGAACTACCTTTTGGTAGGTACCGATGGAGGACTGTACGAGTCCTGGGATCGGGGTAAAACCTACAAATTCGTCGCCAACTTGCCGGTCACCCAGTTTTACCGCCTCGCGCTCGACAACGCCAAACCATTTTATCATGTTCACGGCGGCACCCAAGACAACGGCAGTCAGCTCGGGCCTTCCCGCAACTCGAGCGCGCACGGCATTGCAAACAGCGATTGGCTTATCACATTCGGCGCCGACGGATATGCCTGCGCCATCGATCCCACCAATCCCGACACCCTGTATGTATCCATGCAAGTAGGCGGCTTGTTTCGGTTTGACAGACGGACCTTGGAGGCGTTGCCCATACGTCCCAGGCCGGTTCACAGCTCTCACATACCCAGATGGAACTGGGACGCTCCCTTGCTCCTAAGCCCCCACCAATCCACCAGACTGTACTACGGATCCGACCGCCTGCACCAAAGTGACGATCGCGGAGACTCCTGGCGGACAATCAGCCCCGATCTGACCCGCAACCTCGACCGGTACCGGCAACCCATCATGGGAAAAACCTGGGGAGCATACGCTGGTTGGGACCACCTGGCCATGTCGTACTTCTCCACCCTGACCAGCATCGCAGAATCCCCATTGCAGGCGGGTCTGTTGTATACCGGAAGCGATGACGGACTCATGCACGTAAGCGAAGACGCCGGAAAGACCTGGAGAAAAATCGAGTCATTTCCCGGTGTGCCCCGGTACACCTTCATCAACGACATCCGGTGCTCGGAACATGATCCCGATACGGTCTTTGCAGCTTTCGACAACCATAAACGCGGTGATTTCACTCCCTACCTGCTGCAAAGCAACGATCGAGGCCGAAGTTGGAAATCCATCTCGGGCAACCTACCCAAAAACCACTTGGTGTGGGGGGTAGTTCAGGATCATATCAACGCCAAGCTGCTTTTCGCCGCCACCGAGTTCGGGCTTTTCTTCACGCTCGATGCAGGCGGCGCCTGGAACAAGCTGCACGGCGCTGCGACCATCGCATTTCGAGATTTGGAGATCCAGAAAAGAGAGTCCGATCTGGTGGGAGCATCGTTCGGCCGGGGTATTTACGTTTTGGATGACTATACTCCGCTACGATATGCAAACCCCGCTTTGTTTCAGAAAGAAGCCGAGCTGTTACCAATCCGAAAAGCCCTGCAATATATTCCCAGACAGTCTTTGGGCATGAACGAGAAAGCCACCCAGGGCCACGCGTACTATACCGCTGAAAATCCTCCTTATGGAGCGTTGCTGACCTATTTTCTGAAAGATGGGTACAAGACAGGCAAACAACTTCGCAAGCAGCAGGAGAAAGATCAGCAGAAAAAAGGCGCCACCATCGACTTTCCCGGCTGGGACGAGCTACGCAGGGAAGAACAGGAGTTGGAACCCAAGATCTTTCTGGCAATTTACGACACCCAGGGCAATTTGGTGCGGAAAATACCGGGATCGACAGAAAGGGGATTTCACCGCATCGCCTGGGATCTGCGTTATGCGCCCTGGGAGCCGGTACGATTGAAAGAGAAAAAGCTCCTGCCTTGGGAGCAGGCCCCGGCAGGTCCCATGGTGGTGCCCGGAAAGTTCAGGGTTTCTTTGTTGCTGGAGACACATGGCCGGATAACAACCCTCGGCCGATCACAAACCGTAGAAGTCGAATCCTACGGATTTGACAGCTTGAGTGAAAAAGACCAACAAGAAAAGCTTGCCTACCAAATGCGGGCCGGCAGACTTCAACGCGCCATGCTGGGAGCCCATCGGGCTTCCAAACAAGCCTTGTCACAGCTTCGATACATCCGTAAAGCTTTTGTCGACACACCCGGCGCTACACCCAAGATGATGCAGGCATGTGAAACCCTCAGACGGCGGATTCTCGAAGCGCTCGCCGAGATCGAAGGCGAACCGTCCGTCCGACGCATGAGCAGGCCCACCGCGCCCGGGCTTTTGCGGCTCGTCTCGGCCTACCAACACAGCACCTCGCCTCTAACGAAAACCGCATATGAAAACCTGTCCGTAGCTTCCACCAGATTCGAATCATTGTCGAAAAAACTTCACCGGTTGATCGATATCGAGTTGAGCCGGTTCAAAAATGAGCTCGAAAAGCTTCACGCTCCTTGGACACCGGGACGAGAAGTCCCGATATGGAATCCCTAAACCGAAGCTCCTACACCGAAACTCCCCTCCGGCGCTTCGCGCAGGGGGGGTACAAAACAGAGGGATACATATCGATACGTGAGCGTGCCGGTATGTATACGAACCAATAAAAATAAATAGTTACGTGTTTTTTTGGGGGAACTTCGGCCTAAAACTCAGGATGTCACTCGGGCCGCCAAACGGGGAGTCTACCCGGAGTCCAGGGCGACTCGGATTTGTCCATCTCGGACTCCAACCGCTCCAAGTCCGCAAGCAACGTCTTGAGCTGGTTGAGAACTTTCTCAAACTCAGTCGAAGCGATTCGGTACGCCTTTAGATGGGTTTGGGTCACGGCAGCCTGCGATTTCCAATGCCCGGACATGATTGAATCGACCCTTTGCGAAACGGACCAGGGCGCAGGCTCGTTTCTCGACGTCAAGGTTTTATCACCATTGAGCAACTTGTCGATGTCCAAATACCTCAACCCAATCTCCCGCAACCTGGCGTTTTGGGCTTCGGTCGCTTTGGGCGTCTGCATCCATGCGGCCTTGAGATGATCCAACCGGGTTTGCAGTTGTGCACCAAACTTGACTGCGCCTTTCACGGCCCGGGACAATCGGGAGGTTTTTTGTTGAAAGGCCAGCAAAGCGCTCCGATCTACACCCCCGGTATCTCCCAAATCGAGCGGCTTGACCACAAATGTCCGGGCTTGACCCAGCGGCTCGAGCTTTCCGTCGATCCTTTTGGACAGCCGCACCGAATATTTTCCCGGCACAGCCAAAGGACCTACGGGAGGCTCATACCAGGGCGGTAGAAACTCAGGCGGCTTTAAAGCCACCGGATTGGATGAAAACAGACGTAGATCCCAGGCCACCCGATGAAATCCTTTTTCCACCGGTCCCGGCAGGCGCCGGATTACCTGACCCGCCTCATCCCTGACCGTTATGACAATCAAAGGATCCTCCTCCCGATCTTCCTTCCCAAGCACATTCCATCCGGGATACGGGGTGTCGGCTCCCTTTTTCTCGCGCTTTATCTCCGCTTCACGCCGGATTTGGCGTCCGGTCTTGTACCCGGAAGAGAGGTAATACGAAAACACCGCTCCATGGGGAGGATTAGGGGAGGTAAAATATGCGTGACCCATGAAACCCTTGCGGCCTCCCATACCCCAGCGATCCTTGGGTATAAACTGCCAAGCATCTTTGACCGGAAACAGGGTGGCTTCTTTTTTATCGAGCGCGTTGGCTTTGGTCCTCAAAGGGGTGATATCATCCAAAATATAGATGCCCCGGCCGAATGTCGCCACCACCAAGTCGCTTTCACGCCTTTGCAGCTCCAGATCCCGAACCGCAATGGTGGGAAGGTTTTCCTGCAAGCGCATCCATTCCCGGCCCGCGTTTTGCGTGAAAAACACGCCGAACTCCGTACCTACAAAAAGAAGATCCGGATCGACATGATCCTCGACAAGGGTGTGAGCGGACCCCCGAACGGGCAAGCCGTTGATTATGGGCTTCCAGCTGCGACCCCGGTTTTCGGATCTGAGTACATACGGTTTGAAATCACCCCGCTTGTGGTTGTCCAATACCACATACACCACATCCACATTATGACGAGATGCAATCAGATCTTCTACCAAAGACATCTCGGGGACATCCTCAAACCGATCGATTTTTCTCCAATTTTTCCCGCCGTCGTCAGTCACTTGAACAAGTCCGTCGTCGGTACCGGCATAGATCAATCCTTCCATGAGCGGGCTTTCATCCAGCGAGACGATGCTGCCGTAAAACGATGTCGAAGCATTTTTGGCCACCGCATCCACACTCCAAACCCGGCCCATTACTGTCAGTTTGTTGCGGTCTAAACCTCTCGAAAGATCCGGGCTGACCGGCCGCCAAGTGCTACCGCGATCGTCGCTTCGAAAAAGCTTTTCGGCTGCGTAGTACAGCCTGGCAGGATCGTGCGGGCTGATAATGAGTGGGGCGTTCCAGTTCCAACGCAATTGGTCCTCGCCGCTTTCGGGTTGTGGAGCGATATAGACACTTTCCAGCGAGCGCCGATCGGTTCTGGCCAAACCTCCATACTGATATTGAGAATACACGATGTTTGGATCGTTCGGATCGATCTGCGCTTTAAATCCGTCGCCACCTATGGTCATGAACCAATCCGCATTGGTTATACCGTGAATCGTCGTGGTCCTGGAAGGCCCTCCCAGCGTGCAGTTGTCCTGGGTGCCGCCGTATACATTGTAAAACGGCATATCGTTGTCGGGGGTAGCGCGATAAAACTGCGCAACAGGTAGGTTTTGCACGTGGCGCCAATTTGCGCCCCGATCCCAACTCTCATAAATGCCCCCGTCGCCCCCGATGAACATGTGTTGGTTGCAATCCGGATCGATCCACAAAGCATGATCGTCTACGTGCCGATTTTCGCTGTTGAGACGTTTCCAGGTTTTCCCCCCATCCTCGGAAAACCGTGTAAACGTATCCAGGGAGTATACCCTGTCGGGCTCCCGGGGATCCACCACCAACTCGTTGTAGTACTGAGGACTATCGGTCATGTGATCCGATCGTTTTTCCCAGTTTTCTCCAAAATCAACGCTGCGGTAAACTCCTTGTTCCTTCTTCGATGCTTCGATGATCGCATACACGGTATTCGGGCTGGAAGGTGCCGCGGCGAGCCCGATCCTTCCCAGGTGGTCGAGCTTGGGAAGACCCCTTTCGAGCTTTCTCCAGGTTTTGCCTCCATCAGTGGATTTATGCAATGCACTGCC
The DNA here is from genome assembly GCA_041560255.1 of Myxococcota bacterium. Lineage (GTDB taxonomy): Bacteria > Myxococcota > B64-G9 > B64-G9 > B64-G9 > JBFFBT01. The sequence continues at coordinate 6,884 of JBFFBT010000277.1, forward strand.
CGGTCCGCCGTCAATGAGCGTCCAAATGTGCCTCCGTCTCTGGTAGCTGGAAGCGATAATGAGATCGGGATTATCAACCTGCACGGCAAACTCGTTGATGCCGGTCAGGGCGTCTATTTTCAAGATGCTCTCCCAAGTTTTCCCTCCGTCTCGGCTGCGATACAACCCGCGATCGCCTCCATCCGACCATAAAGGACCCTGGGCGGCTGCCAAGATGGTATCCGGCTCGCGTGGATCGATGTAGATTTGACTGATGTGGCCCGAGTTTTTCAATCCCATGTTGGTCCAGTTTTCTCCTCCGTCAATCGACTTGTAGATCCCATCTCCATAACCGACGCTGCGCTGGCTGTTGTTCTCGCCCGTACCTGCCCATACAATCCATGGTCTTTGGGGATCAACCGCCACTACGCCCACGGCGTAAGAATCTTGACGATCGAAAACCGGTTTCCAAGAAATCCCGTTGTTTTCGGTTTTCCACAATCCCCCCGAGGCGACCGCCACATAAAACTCGTGTTTTCGCCCGGGGTGAAACGCAAAATCCGAGATACGCCCCGAGGTCAAAGCGGGTCCGATGGAGCGGAAAGCCAATTTCGAAAAGGGATGGGTTGGTTTCTCGGGTTTCTGCTTTTGTGCAGCCTGCGCTTCCTGCAACCAAAACCCGATGAACCCCAACCATA
>JBFFBT010000278.1:0-7504 GCA_041560255.1 Myxococcota bacterium
AGGCTGTTTGAATTGATCTTTGACTATCTATAGTGCAGGCTATGGTATGCTCGAAGAACGTCTCTAACAGCTATAATTCGTTGAATACTTGCTTGACCTATAATAACCCCTTGTTTCTTAAAGAAAACGGATCACGGCTGGTCGGCAATCCTTATTTGATGACATTGCATCCATAGGTTTGGTAGACTTGGCGCTTCTAGGTCGAAACATCCCATACATATACGGAGAACGATCATGCGCGCAAAAATCAATCGAAATAAAAAAAACCGAAACGTCACCGCCCGCAAGCATGCCAAGTTGCGAGCCCACCGGCGGCGCCGTAAAACCCTTACTTCCCACGCCAAGCGGTGCCTGAACGATTGATACGTAAAAATACTCATCTACGTTCAAGAACCCGGTTGAATCCGACCCGCCATGAAAATCATCCCTGCTCAAAATAGGCTTGCAGATTGAAAACCCCCGTTGATAACCTTGGAAAGAGTCAATGAAAACACGCGCTCTACTTGGGACAATACATTTCACGCAGGCTTCTTTTGTTGATCTTTCCGGACCCCGTTTTGGGCAATTCTTTTAAAAATTCTATTTTTTTCGGAGTTTTATACGAAGCGAGATGTTGTTTACAAAATTGTATCAGCTCGCTTTTCTGCAACGTTGTATCAGGCTTCGGCACCACCGCCGCGCTGACCATTTCTCCCCAGGTCTCGTCGGCAATCCCGAATACCGCAGCCTCCAGCACCGCCGGGTGCATATACAAGACGTTCTCGACCTCGGTGCTGTATACGTTCTCTCCGCCCGTGACGATCATGTCTTTCTTTCGATCCACGATGTTGATGTACCCCTCCCGATCCACTACCGCCAGATCTCCGGTCCGCAACCATCCATCCGTAAATGCATTGCGGGTCTCATCCGCAAGATTCCAATAACCCGGTGTGACCGTAGCGCCCCTTACCCATATCTCTCCTACTTGGATGTCATTCGGCTCGATCCGGCCACCCTGATCGTCGACGACCTTCAGCTCGACGCCTTTGAAGGGGCGACCGGTCTTGGCTTTGTAACGCAATTGTTCGTCAGGCGGTAAGCGCTTGAGATGGTCTTCGAGCAGGCTCAGGGTCAAATACGGGCTGGTCTCGGTCATGCCGTAAGTCTGTATGTAGTCACATCCAAATGTCGCCATGGTCAAGCGAACCAGCTCGGGAGCAATCGGCGCTCCACCCGACAACACCACCCGTAACTTACTGAGATCATATCGATGCACACTTTCGTGCTTGAGCATCAGGTTGAGCATGGTGGGGATGAGATTCGTGATGGTGACGCAATGCTTCTCTATCGCCGACAAGGCGGCTTCGGCATCAAATCTCGGCACCATGACATGCGAACCCCCCACCCAGCTCAGGGCAAAAGTGGCCCAGGCATCCGCCAGGTGAAACATGGGTGCGATATGTCCCCATACATCCCCGGCCTGCAGATCGAGCTCTTCAATGGCACATTTCGCGTGCCGGCATACATTGCGATGGGTAAGCATGACGCCTTTGGGCCTACCGGTCGTACCACTGGTATAATAGAGATGCGCGATCGCATTTTCGTCCACCCGGACAGGCGCGAAGCTGCCTTGGTCGTTTTCTACCAGAGCGTCAAACTCGAACTCGGGCGGATCAATATCCAAATCCGGCTTCCGACCGATCCACACCAGACCTTCCAGGGAGGTCGGATAGGACTGGATCTTCGCTACCAGTTCTCCAAACCGTCCGGCGGCCAAAAGCCATTTGGACTTTGTGTCCTGTAAGATCAGAGCAAGCTCTCGTGCGCACAAGCGATGATTGAGCGGGTTGAGGATGGCTCCAATACCGGCGGAAGCAAAATAGGTTTCAAAAAAAGCATACGAGTTGTCATCCAAAATCGAAATCCGCTCGCCCTCCATGACGCCCTGCCGGATGAAAAATGCAGCCAGATTGCTTGCCCTTTCAAAACTCTGCCGGTATGTGTAGGTCCGTTCTCCATCCACGACCGCAGTCCTATCGAGGTTCAGGGCGGCCGCATCCTCCAATATTTTCCAGATATGCAAAAAGTTTCCTTTCCTCGGCCAAAAAGTCTCGAAGCATCACAACCATAAAGAAAGAGATATTTTCAATTGAAGAGAAATTTCTCTACCGTGGCCTATTGCAGTATACGATGTATGCTGGGATGTACAACCTGTTCTTCTTCGACAAAACCCATAAACCTGACTCCGATGCCGGTCAAGACGCTTCGAAGCCCGCCCGCCGCCGTTCGATCCAAAAAACAAAGGTGGACGACCTCGGCCATTGCGGTCATTTCGGTATCACATTCAGGAAAAGAAAAAGTCACCTGCATACGACTGCTCAAAGGATACAACTCGTTGGTCTCTATAAACATCCCTCCCTCGGAGATATTACGAGCAATACCAAATGCGCTGCCTGAATCACCCGTGATATAGACCGAAAAAACCTTGTCCAATCGATAATCTCGTCTTCGATTGCCAGCCAGCGCCATAGGTGTTCCCCTTAAGGTAGTAATCTATCCTACCTAGTACTACATGTAGGTCCAGGTAGTCAAGAAAACCAACCATCGAACCTCACCGTGATACAAGCCGGCGCATATTTGTTCGAGATAATCTCGATGCTCAACGGTTCGAAACTTCAAAGACCGCAACCCATCGCAATGTCGAAACCGTCACTTTTGGAGTCTTGATCCAAACGCAAACTCGCAGATGTTTTTGATCTTTCTGTAGATATGTTTTAGATCGGCGGGTTTTTGGATCTCGGTTTGACGCTCGTGCTGTTGCCGTAGAGAAATCGGATGGCAATCTGTACGGCTCGCCCGCAATACAAAGGCATGGCATGGCCTACCTTGTTGATATAATGGTTTTCCGCCTCCGGATAGGGAAAGACGGCGTTGGTGGGCGGCCAAATCAACTGATCCAACGCATAATAAATCGACGCAAACCGAATGTTTTTGGGTAAAGGACAAGAATTGAGGTAGGACAAAAACTCGCTCCCCGGGATAAGCTGTAATCCGCTTTCCCCTTTTACCTTACGCACATACGGTACAATGTTCATAGCCTTGCGGATGCCGCCGTGGGTGATTGCAGCCAACGCCGTCCAGGTGCCCTGATGGGGGGTCGAAAGAAACAGGCATTTGCGTACCGCAAGCTCCATGTTTGCCTTGCATTGGACCATAGAACGGATGATGAGCCCCCCTTGGGAATGACCCACCAAATAGATCTCGGAGGCTCGCGTGTTGGCGGCCAAATCATGTACGACCTCATAGAGTTGATCTGCGCTGCGGCGGATATCTTGGCTGTAAGGAAAGTCCGCCCAGATGTACGTAAAGGCATCGAAGAGCTCATTGCTCAAAGAGCGTTCCAATCTCTCCAATCCGGACTGAGGTTGCATGTAACCCGGCACCAATACCACCAGATGCTTTTCCCCGTTGTATTGATCCAGCCTCCTTTGATGATAGTCATCTTCGTACAAGACCTTACCCGACACTTCTACGGTCCCGTCGACAAAATTCTTGGCCACGAAAAAAGCTTCCTCCAAAACACTCAACCCCAATTTTATGTTTGCCAGATAGCGATTGGGAGGCAACAACCAAGCATTGAAACGCTTGATGTTTCGAACTACCTTGATGGGTGTCTCTCGAATGATGCCCATGTGCGCTCCTTGTATTCGTTGCAAATCACTCTTGCCGTCCAGCATGCCGCTGCTTGTCAATACATGTCGGTGTTCGATGAAAAACCATCACTCTCAACCCGGCCGGGACCGCCAGGCAGCTATTGTATCAAATCCTTCGTATATCGACTCTTTGCAAACCATACCTTTCTGCAGTTCTCAAACATTTCTCCCGGTCACTACCGCCAAACGCAAAATTGCGACAAGGACCGTCCGGGATTTCAACGGTGGTTCTTATCGTCCTTACTCATCCGGCGCACCATGATCCGAACCCCTACACCCAGCATGCTCCCGATGCAAAGACCATACAACGGAAATATAAACTCGCGTTGTTCGAGACCTCCACGACCAATAAGAGCACCAATGCCGGCGCCGACCAATCCGAGCAACGTCATCCATGGAACATAGTTGAGATTTTTTTTCAAGCCCGTATTCCTCCTTGTACACCTGCAGATCATCATGATGAAAGCCTTTTGTCCACACCCTTGTTCAACCGGATGACATTCTGCTACACTCGGCGTGCATGGATCAGACCTCCCAAATACCCTGGACCACCATCTTGACGGTCGCTACGACCGTCGGCGGTTTTCTTTTGGCCTTCCTACTCATACCCCGCATTGTACTGCAACAAAGAGAATCCGCCACCACCCTCGCCTGGATTCTTTTGATTGTTTTTGTTCCCTACCTCGGAGCGGCGCTTTTTTTCATTGTCGGCAGAACCAGGGTGCGCAGAAGAACCAAAAGAAAAATCGAATCGCGTAATCTTTTGGATCCCGGCATAAACTCATTGACCCGCATGCATGCTGAAAATGACCCGGTCACGGTCTGTCCGATTGACTCCTCTCCCCTCGGCAAAGTATCCAGGGTGGTGCAATGTATGACCGGAAAGCCTCCTCTGGCAGGCAACCGCACGGAAATCTTCATTGACGCGGGTAGAGCCTATGACAGCATGGAGCAAGCCATCCGAGACGCGAAACATCATGTGCACATGATGAGCTACTTGTTTCGAAGCGATCAAGCCGGCATACGATTTCGCGATCTTTTGACCCAGAAAGCCAAGGAAAACATAGAAGTCCGGTTGCTGGTGGATGCCGTGGGCTCACATCGACTCGACGAGAGCTTCATTCATCCACTTCTGACCTCGGGTGGATCTTTCAGTAGATTCATGCCGGTCATACCGCTTCGACCTCATTGGCGACCCAACTTGCGCAATCACAGGAAAATATTGGTGGTTGACGGAAAAACAGGTTTCGCCGGAGGATTGAACATCGGAGACGAGTACCAAGGCAGAAAGAAAAAATACGCTCCCTGGCGAGATACGCATATGAAAATCGAGGGACCGGCGGTCCGCCGGATGCAGGAGATTTTCGCTGAAGACTGGTTCTTTGCATCCGATGAGGATTTGCTTGATCCGGATCACTTTCCCCACATCGAGCCCCAGGGAGAAGAAATCGTCCATGTGGTCGAAAGCGGCCCCGATCAACCCCATGAAAACATCCATGCCGTGTTTTTCAACGCCATCACCGAAAGCACATCCCATCTTTTTATCACCACACCTTACTTTATCCCCGATCCGGCCATCTTGCTGGCCCTCAAAGTAGCCGGTTGGAGAGGTGTCGATGTGCGCATACTGCTTCCCGGAAAATCCGATCTCAAGCTCATACAAACCGCGGGCCGATCCTACTACCGGGAATTGTTGCAGGCAGGTGTCCGGATTTATGAGCATCGACCCGGGGTGCTGCATGCCAAGACCATGGTCGTAGACAGAAGCTGGGCCACCATCGGATCGGCGAACATGGATATTCGTTCGTTCCGGCTCAATTTCGAAGTCAATATCCTCTCCATGGGGTCAAACGTCGCTTCCCAATTGGAAAAAATCTTCTTTGCGGATATTGAAAAATCAAAAGAGATCACTCTCGACGACTTGCCCCACACGAAACCGACCACCCGTTTTGCCCAGGCGATAGCCCGGGTACTCGCCCCGGTGTTGTAGGCAACCCTCCCTCAGGCGACTTCATCCAACAGCAACTGCAAACCCTCCCGGCCGCGTCCCGTTACACTCTGCCAAGGAGTAATCCAAGCGGTATCCTGGAATACTTCATGCATAAAACCACAACACGCACACATTTCTCCGTCGGGTACTCCGATCAGTAAAGCTCCGCATTCGGGACAGTGTTCATTGGGATTGATTCGTATTTGGGTGGTCTTCATGCGACGCCTCCTTTCAAAAGCTTCCCCCTTTGTAGCATAGGGGTATGACATTTCCTGATCGGCTGAAAGGAAAGCCGCCGACTCGAACTCACCCTATCTCTACACCATTTGCTCGGGCTGGGTAGATGGGCGTTCTCTTTTGCTCGCGTTGAGCAATCTGTATCCCCAATCCAACCGTACAAAGATCACCAACAACAGGATGATGACCGCCAGAGCCAGCGACACCAAAAACGTGCTGTGTACATCTTTATAAAACACCTTGCCCTCCCCCAACAAAGGCATGGTCAAGGGTTGCAACGGCAGGCCATAGCGCTCGGCCAAAGTGTTGATCTTGATCAAATGGACCACCGGTATTCCGTCCAACCCAAAATTTGTCATCACCGAGTCGAGATCCGCAGCCCCTCGGGGTACACTGCGGTTGAGGCCGGGCTTGAAGATCCGCTTACCCACCTTCGTGCCCACCGAGCTGGTGCCGCCACCGACGTTGATGTAAGTTTTGATCTCCCGGCCGGCGGAATATTGGCGATACAACTCCATCCTGGTTTTCACGCTGTCATCGTAGCTTTTGACCATCAAGGCGGGAACTCCGCTTCTCTCAATTATGCTATCCAGCTCCTTGCGGCCGTCTTTGGGCAATCCCAACGCCCTATCGTCGATACCTCCCCGGGAGACCGCCACCGATCGATAAGGAAAAACTTTTCTATCGAACAACAATCTTTCCATGTCCGGCCAGGTCATGTTGGGCAGATTGGCGCCCCACTGGGATGAGCCCACACTGGATATGATGATGGGATCCAATTTCAAGATGTTGATGGCCGCCAATACACATATATTGATGGCCGGGAAAGATCCCGAAAAACCAACCGCAATTTTATCGCCGGGCTCAACCCCGGCCTTCATCAAAAGATGAACCACCACTGCAGCAAAATTGGGATTGATCGAGGTTTGCTTGGACGGCAGGTGGCCCGGGTTGGTGGTCACCGAAGTCATCACTTCACCGATCAAGCCGGATCCGGTCGGATCGGATTCTGGATCTACCTGATTTCTCATACGCTTTCGTACTTTCTTGATCAGCTGAAACGCTTCGCCCGCGAGTCTGGCCGCGTCGATTTTTTCTTTGTAATAGGGTTGTTTCTCGCGCACATAGTATGTTTCTGCAAATATAAGACCCGCAACCGATACCAGCGCAACCAACCAAAGCAAACGAAGCGATATCTTTTGGGGCCTCCAATAAAGCTTTTTCAAGGCAAAACCTCCGTCCCAACGACCAAAAACAAAACCAATCGTACCACCACGGTGACAATGGTAAGAGAAGCCAGTGTTTGGGCTACACCCTGTTTATCCATCCACATGGCGATCAAGCCCGGAATGATATAACCGATAACATCATACTGAACCATACCGACTCCGGGCAGGTAGTCGGCCAACATGCCCAGGTAAAAACCCATCATGATCATCAAGGCCGTACGTCTGCGACCATACAATATCAACACAGTGGACAGCGCCCGCACGACCCCGAAGGTCGTAAACGCCATCGTCAAGGTGGCAGCGATATTGATGGGTTGATTGATATGCAACGCAAGATAACCCGGGACAATCAGACC
>JBFFBT010000279.1:0-7471 GCA_041560255.1 Myxococcota bacterium
ATAGTTCTTCTTTTTGTTGTGACTCTGGGGTTGATTTTGGGTTTTCCCGATATTCAGCATGACCTCCCCCTATGGAAACGACAGCTACTTCGGCGCTCATGCAATCTGGGATTTACATCTTTCTGCTTATCTTATGTATACCAAACCATGTTCCTCGAAGCAAGGGCGCAAAGGACGGTTTTGTTGTGGTGGTGAGATGATTGTGAGATTCGGTATGGATTGTGTCTACAGGTGAGGGATGAATTCAGATCAGACCCTTGGCTCGTTTTACTTCTTCCAGGGTTTTGGCGTACGCGATATCCCAATCCCGCGTGCCTTCCTGAAGATGCTTGAGGCGGTTGCGGACCTCATCGTCTACATCTTGGTTCATCTTGAGATAGCGCCTCAAAATGTTGACCATACGTTTTCGGATTACATGATCTTCGGAGTACACTTCGTCGAAATGTGGTGAGATGAACATGTATTCGATCATCTGATTGATGATAAAGTCCAAGGCATCTTCACCGAGGGGTAGATCACGTGAGTTGGCAGCGATTTTTTTGGCTTCCTGAAATTTCGAGCTGCTCCAACCTCTGGAGGCCATGATATCTTTGGCCATGTCGGAAAGCTCTCTCTCTGCCCGAATATATTCGTTCATGATGGCTTCGAAGTCGGTTCTTGCTGAGATGATGCTTTTTTCCTCTACTTCAATATCTCGATTGTCCATCAGTGCATGAACGATATCCCTGGCAATGGAAGTGACCAGTTTTGGGTAAAGTTTCAATGCTCTTCCTCCCTGAGTTTCTGGGGGACATCAATATCAGGACCAGCCCGGCTGGTCAAGACTTGGATTTGTTCTTGGATTCTGTGGGCCAATTGTAAAGAAATTCCGGGAACGGATGCGATTTGTTCGAGCGAAGCCTTCCGAATGCCGGGGACATTTTGGAATTTGGCGAGCAACTTGCGGCGTAGCTTCGGTCCCAGTCCCTTAACTTCGTCCAGACTACTGTGTAATGTGACATTTCGGCGCAGCTTTCTGTGATATCCGACGGCAAAACGATGCGCCTCATCCCGTACCAAACCCAACAGATAGAGCTCATCACTGCCGGGTTTCAAAGGGAGCGGGTTTTTCCTGAAAGGGATAAATACCCGTTCTTGCGGTTGATTTTGTTTGTTTGGGCGTGTCCTGCCTTTGGCCAGGGATACCAGATCCACATCCGTTACCCCAAGATCTGCAAACAATGTTTGTGCTACCGCCAGTTGTCCCAAACCTCCATCCAATACCACCAGATCCGGGCCTTCTTCTTCGCCTTCGAGCAGGCGCCGAAAGCGCCTGGTGAGTACTTCCCGCATCATGGCCACGTCCGAGTCCGGTTCGGCTTTGCGGATTTGGTAACGGCGATACTCGGATGGCGCCGGTTTTCCGTTGATGAGCACGGACATGGCGCCTACACTGTGACGCCCTGCCAGAGTCGACATGTCGAAACACTCGATTCGATATGGTGTGTGGGTAAGATGCAAGCGGGCTTTCAGTCTCTCGAGCCGGTCGCGTAAGATGATATCTGTGGCCAGGGTGGATCGAAAGGCTTGTTTGGCGTTTTCTTCCGCGGTTTGAATGAGGGCGACCGCCCGGCCTCGTCTGGGTACGGTGAGTTTGACCTGCTTGCCGCGGTATTCTGATAAAATAGCTGAAAGCAACTCGAGGTCATCTTGGCTTTCGATGCCTTCGGTGGCAGTGTCGGAAATGAGTATCCGGGGGGGAATGTCTGATCCCGGTCCGTAGTGTTGACCCAGAAACTGACGCACTATGTCGTAATTGGTCGCTTCCAAGCTTCGATATGGATACCGGCCGGCGTTCATCCAACGGCCGTAACGTACTTGCATGAGCGCTATGGTTCCGCTGGAGCCTTCACGATAAAAACCCAATACGTCCTGGTCTCGTTCAAGCTCGTCAATGACATGTTGTTTTTCAAGACTCTCTTGGATTGCCTGGATTCGATCCCGCAAGCGGGCCGCATCTTCGTATCTGGTCTCATCTGAGGCGATCTTCATTCGTTTGAGGAGCTCGTCCAACAAAGTCTGGGTTCGACCCCTCAAAATGCTCATAGTTTGTCTCACCCTGTGTGCATACGCATCGGTTGACACCGGTTGGGTGCACGGGCCTAGACATCGCTGCATTTGGTATTGCAGGCAGGGCCTTGTACGTTGCTTGAAAATCGTGTCCCGACAGATGCGAAGTTGAAATGTTTGTTGCAGGATTCGATATAATTGTCGGCCTTGTGTCGCAGAGGTATAAGGCCCGAACCAGCGGCCGGATGACTTGATGCCGGGTGGCTTTCGCGCCAAGCTCAGACGGGGATATTGGGTGTGATCGGAGAGGAGGATTGAGAGAAAATTTTTGTTGTCTTTGAGATCAATGTTGAATTTTGGTTGGTAGCGTCCCACCAGCTCTCGTTCCAGAAGGATGGCTTCTTTTTCCGAATTGGTGACCACAACTTCGATGTCGCCCAGCAGCCTGGGAAGCTGTTCGACGAAAAAACGATTATCGGTTGACTTTCGAAAGTAGGATCGAACCCGGTTGCGGAGATTTTTGGCTTTACCAATGTAAATCACGCGTTGATGAACATCTTTCATGATATACACGCCGGGTGCGCTTGGAAGGCTTTCCAACAGGGCTTCACGTTTTTCTTCATCGAGCTGTGATGTCTGGCCCGGCATGGATCTCAACCCGTTTTTAAGTGCCAACGTTTGAGCTCGCCGATCATATCCCGAAATTCGGCGGCTTTTTCAAACTCCAGCCGATCGGCGGCCTCTCGCATTTGCTGCTCGAGGTGTTTGATTTTGCGCAACAGATCTTGTCGATTGGCGGGTGTTGAGCTGTCGGATGGTTGTTGCGTCTCCGCTCGAAGCTCGGATGCAGGACGAATGTCCATTACTTGCTTTTTGATCGATCGGGGAACGATGCTGTGTTGCAGGTTGTGTTTTTCTTGAATGGCTCTTCGGCGGTTGGTCTCCCGCACTGCGTTTTCAATCGCTTGGGTGATTTGATCGGCGTATAACAGCACCCTTCCGGATACATTGCGAGCCGCCCGGCCGATGGTTTGGATCAGGGAGGTTTCCGATCTCAAAAAACCTTGACGATCTGCATCGAGAATGGCCACCAGTGCAACTTCGGGCATATCCAAACCTTCCCTCAGGAGATTGATCCCCACCAAAACATCAAAAACACCCTGACGCAGCTCGCGTACGATTTCCATGCGTTCCAACGTATCGATGTCTGCATGCAGATATTTGACCTTCACGCCGTGTTCGTTGAGGTATTCGGTCAAATCCTCCGCCATGCGCTTGGTCAAAGTGGTAACCAAAATGCGCTGAGCGTTTTTAACCGTGGACTGGATCTCGGTGAGCAAGTCGTCCACCTGGTGCTTGGCGGGTCGGATCTCCACCCCGGGGTCGAGCAAACCAGTAGGTCGGATGATTTGTTCCACCACCACCCCGTTTGCCAGATTCACTTCGAGCTCGGCCGGGGTAGCCGAGACATAAATGCGTTGTCCGACCCGTACATCGAACTCCTCGTAGGTCAAAGGGCGGTTGTCGAGTGCAGAGGGTAACCGAAATCCATGGTCGACCAGAGTTTGCTTGCGGGATCGATCGCCTCTGACCATACCTCTGATTTGGGGGAGGGTTTGGTGGCTCTCGTCGATAATGATAATGGCATCATGGGGAAGATAGTCGATGAGAGTCGGTGGGGGCTCACCCGCAAGTCGTCCGGAAAGATGCCGGGAATAGTTTTCGATACCGTTGGTATATCCCATTTGTTCGAGCATTTCGAGGTCATACAAGGTGCGTTGTTCGATGCGCTGGGCCTCCAGTGCTCGGTTGGCTTGCTTGAAGTATTGGAGGCGATCTTGTAACTCGGTTCGGATGGTCGTAAGCGCTCTTCCCAAAGCCTGGGGACCGGTAACATAGTGACTAGCCGGGAAGATGGATATTTCGTCGAATTTTTCAAGCCGACCGCCCCGCAGCGGATCGATGGCATGGATGGACTCGACTTGTTCGCCCCAGAACGTAATGCGGAAAGCTCGGTTTTCTTCGTAAACCGGAAATACATCCACGACGTCTCCTCGAACCCGAAAAGTTCCGCGGTGAAAGTCAAGGTCATTGCGGCTGTAGTGAATGTCGACCAGCTTTCTAAGCAGTACATCCCTCCCCAATGTATCTTCTGAGCGGATATCCACGTGCATTTCACCATAGGACTCGACCGGACCCAGGCCGAAGATGCAGGAGACCGAAGCCACGATGATGACATCTCGCCTGGTCAACAAGGAGTGGGTGGCGACATGCCGCATTCGATCGATTTCGTCATTGATGCTGGCGTCTTTTTCGATGTAGGTGTCCGACTGAGGCACGTACGCTTCGGGTTGATAATAGTCGTAATAGGACACGAAAAAGCAGACCGCATTATGTGGAAAAAACTCCCTGAACTCAGTGTACAATTGGCCGGCTAAGGTTTTGTTGTGTGCAATCACCAGGGCGGGACGTTGGGTTTGGTCGATCACGTTTGCGATAGTGAAGGTTTTACCCGAGCCGGTTACTCCGAGAAGCACTTGATGGCGATCTGCTCGACCCAAACCTTCGACCAGTTCTTGTATGGCTTTGGGTTGATCTCCGGACGGTAGGTAGGTGCTTTCCAACTTCAACGCGGGCATGCAGGCATTCCTTGTAAATTGTACTGTCATGAACGAAATATCGAGTGGTAATAAGGTTGTGTTGCGCTTCTCCTCAACTTTTTATTCTCCAGCTTGTACCCTGTGGGTTATCCATCAGCTCAACACCCAACTCGATGAGTTGATCCCGTATCTCGTCCGCGCGTTTGAAGTTTTTGTTTTTTCTGGCGGCGGTGCGCTCTTGCACCAACTGTTCGATTTCCCGATCGTCCAGAGCATGCAGCGATAACGCGCGTGACTGTAAGTCTTTGAGAACTTGGGCAGGATCTCCTTGAAGGACGCCCAGCACCGAAATTATCGGCTCGATCGCATCTCGAAGAGCATAGAGTGAACCGAGCACGAGTGACTCGGAGCGGTTTTCCTTGTTGTCCAAAAGCTCGTTGATCATGCATATGGCGTCGTTGAGCACCGTCATCGCCTTGGCGGCGTTGAAATCGTCGTTCATGGCTTGCTCAAATCGGGGAAGCAGGCTGTCGACTTCTTCTGCGTGTATGGCGATACCGGCTCCGGTGGCTCCGGTGGACAAAAATTCATTCAAACGGGCCAAGGTTCCGTAAAGATATTGCAGCCTGCGTTGACTTTCTTCCAAAGCGGGAAATTCGAGTAAAAATGTTTTTCCTTTTTCCGGCAATCGAAAACCGCACTGATCACACGCGCGGTGTTGAAGTGATTCGTTCTGTAATTGTGCTTTGCACGTCGGACAACGCCACACCACTTCGAAGTTGATGGGGCTGCGGTAATGGGTGGTCAGAAGAAACATTCGCAACGCTTGGGGATGATAGCGGTCGCAGATGTCCTTGACGGTGTGAAAATTACCCAGGCTTTTGGACATTTTTTCTTTGTCGATGTTGACGAATCCGTTGTGGAAAAAGGTCGTGCAAAATGGTTTTCCCAAGGAAGCTTCGCTTTGAGCGATTTCGTTTTCATGGTGAGGGAAAACCAGATCTTTGCCTCCGCCGTGCAGATCGAAAGTCTCACCCAGGTATTTGGTGCTCATGGTGGAGCATTCGATGTGCCAACCCGGCCGGCCCGGCCCCCAGGGGCTTTCCCACATGGGTTCTCCCGGTTTGGATGCTTTCCATAGAGCGAAATCCAAGGGGCTTTTTTTTCGTTGATCGACTTCCACCCGGGCGCCGGCTTTGAGATCTTCCAGGTTGCGTTTGGACAGCTTGCCATAGTCTGGAAACGTGGCGACTTCGAAGTACACATCGCCTTCGATTTGGTAGGCGTGTCCCCCGGCTATCAACGAGGAGACCGTATTGATGATATCCGGTATGTGTTCGGTAACCCTGGGTTCGATGTCCGGCCGCTCGATGTCGAGTGCGTCCATATCGGCGTAGAACGCCTGGATGTACTTTTCGGTGATTTCACGGGTTGTGCAACCGATCTCGTTGGCGCGGTTGATGATTTTGTCGTCCACGTCTGTAAAATTACGCACATAGGTCGTCGTATACCCGAGATATTTCAAGTATCGATAGATGATGTCGGCCGTGACATAGGCTCGGGCATGACCGACATGACACATGTCGTACACAGTGACTCCACAGACGTACATACCGACTTTTCCTGGTATAAGTGGTTGAAAAGGTTCTTTTTTATTTGTCAAAGAGTTGAAAATAGTAAGACGCATCGGTTTCCTCCAAAAAATATACCAACCGCTTGGGATTCAATTCCACAAACGCCAAATCGTGCGGATGTTGACGATCCATACAGCCAATAATACCAAAAACAGTACAGGAATCTTCCAATAAGTACGTGGTCTTTTGCCATCTTCCAGCATGTATATCGCACCCGTCACAGGTGCCTTGGCGAATTGGGCCCGGTAGTATTGTACGACATGCTTATACTTGCCGGGTTGGTCGATACGGGTCAACCTGCCTTCGAATATGCTCTCCAAGGCTCCCAGGCAGGGCTCATCTTTATTGCCAGGAGTTTCCACGATGGTTCGAGCTCCGGTCCGAGATCCAAGCAAGTAGAGGTATTTGACCGAGCGCCAAAAACGATCGGCTCGAATGCACATGTCTCTCGCGATGCCTTCGATCCGAACATGCGAATTGTGCTCGAGATTTTGACGGTCGAGATCCTCGGCATTACCGAGGTCTGTGGGGGTTGTGGATCGAAAGAAGTATATGAGATCTTCATACAACCAGTAAGCTAAAACCGAGCTGGTGGTCGTGATGACCATCAAGGTGATGATACTCAAATATTTTCTGTATTTCCTAAGTTTGCGACTTGATCGAGCATGTGTCTCGAATCCGAGATCGTCATGATCGTATTGATCCAGTCCGTGTGTATCGACCGAGCCCATGATAGATTGCATAGCACTCGATAGGGTATAAGGCAATGAAGAATCTACGAAAAAGAATGTTCATCATCATTCATCCAAGGCAACGATGATTCTTTCGATTTCTGCGAAACTCGCAGATGTACCAGCAATTGAAAATCGATTGCTCGTACATCCTGTTCAAATCTTTCCGCAATCCATTATGTGTCGCAACCGAATACGAGACCTGCGACCCCTTTCGAGCCTGCAGAAGCTGAGTGGACAGGGACTCGATGACAATCGTATATATGATCTGAGCCCACTTCAAGACATGACCCAACTATCTTGGATCACGATGGCCGGAAATCGGATTCGCGATCTGTCTCCATTGGTGAAGTTGAGGATGGCTTACCCACATTATCATAGTCACGTATATCGGGGGTTGAAATCCTTAGGTTCGCTCCGTCTTTTTTCGGAAAGCGAATCCAGTGAATTTTTTCAT
>JBFFBT010000280.1:0-7457 GCA_041560255.1 Myxococcota bacterium
AAAATACGATCATGGCAACATCGTTTTTATTCATGTCCATGTTGGCCATATCCAATCGTCACTTTCATACCGAAGCTTTTTTCGGTTTCAATCTCATGTATAACGACATGCTCACATGCTATTTGGATTATCACTTACAGTACACGGAATGAAGATACTTTCTACCTGTCTGTAGATCTGTTTTGGATAAGAGCGCGTATGATCATGGTCGATCGGCAGGGAAAAACCTGAAAAAATACTGATATTAATGGATTGCATCTACGGGAAACGAAAAATCCGTCCCACAAGACGAACATACATAACGTTCGACAACGGTTCCCTCTGGATTTCGTATACACAGATACTTTTCGGGATCTACTTCTTCTTCACAAGCAGGACAGAGATTCGCACCGATAAATCTTAGATACTCCACTTTTTTCAATCCATCCATTGTAGGCTGAAGATGAACCCTTCTGGATGTACGTAAATACTCTCTAAGCAGAACCATGCGTTTCATTTACACTACCCATTTTCACGGTATTCATTCGGCCCTTCCCAATATGTATGCCATGCAAATCAACTTTGTTCAATGTATTGCTTCTGAATAGCAAAAACAATCTTCATCCAGCCAAATTTTTCTTAGCGCTGTTTCAACTCCTCGAGTAATTCGATATCCGAAAAAACACCTTTCTTTATGAGTATCCGAATAACGGCAGCAATTAAATGACTGCTTTTTGCGACGGTCGGGGGTTCACCATCTACTTCGTTTGATTCGAGTTTCTCCAGTAAAATCTGTACTTCGTCGGCCAGCTCCGTAATGAGAGAAGTCGATTTTTCATTCTTTATATCGATTGTCTCGGTATCAACACCGGTATGATCGAGATCGGGTGTATTTTCCAGTCCGGAATATCCCGCTTCCTGATCCAACAAATCGGAAGGTCTAAATGGAGATTCGATTTCTTCAGTGGTTTGTCTTTCCGAGTCGTCATCTTGAGATATCTGCCCATCCTGTGTATCTTCCGGCATCTGTTCATACTCTACCGGCATTTGATCTGGGTTTGTTTCTTTCAGATTTTTTTCCAAGAGCGACTCTGATCCCAACAGGTCACCGGAGATCCCGAAAGCACTTGCATTTGTCGGCACACTGTCAAAAAAATCAAAATCATTCGATTGAGGTAAATCCGCCAACCAAGAAGAATCCGCCAACGGCCGAGAAGTTCTGCTGGAGAAAGAATTCGACTTCGAATCCCCTTCTGGGTGTCTTTGAGCTTCTTCCTCATTCTGACTTTGCATTTCCCTAACGCCTTCACTATTCTCGTCAATATCGGAAAGTTGCTCCTCTTGTTCATCATGATAAAAACTATCAGGTGAAGTCATCGGTTTGGAAACTGGTTCGGAGGTTTTCCCAATCGGTATGGCTGTCTCCGGCTGCGTGGTATTCGCATCCCAGGATAAGTCCTCGACAATTTCTACTTCCGGCAAGTCATCTTCTACAACATCTCCGCCCAATTGGTTACTGATATGGGATTCATCGGATCGGTTTGGTCCTCGGCCTTGCTGATTCTCTTTTCCACTGGAATCCAGATCCGCGAAGGGATCATCATAGGCGTCTTGGCTCCAATCCGATCCTCCAATATCTTTGATCTTATTCTTATCTTTCAACGCATCAACATCGGTAGATTCCAATCTTCCTTCCACAACCAGAAGGTCATCCGCGTCCAAATCCTGTCCCCTGAAATGAATATCCGCCGGGCTGCCGGATTGAAAAAAATCCTCCGACATTTCATCCATACTCTGTCCATAATAACAGCGCTTTATTGCTCTCGTTATCGAACTCTCCGATGCGAGCATAACCTCGATTTTCTTTCCGGAATAAAACTGCACTTCATCATGAGCGTTCAAATCTGTCGGGTCGGCCACAGCCAAAACAAGAATTTCTCCAGCTCGGCCTACTTCGGTTCTCAATTCGACTGGTAACAAGGTATGCCTTTCGACAAGCTCTACCGGAACCATCGCAATCACTTCGTCTCGGATTTCAACCTGATCCAAATCAATCAGTTCGATACCGGTTTGATCGTGTATGGCTGCAACCAAATTTTCTTCCGTAATCCAATCGTTGTCCACCAACACTCTGCCTAGTCTGCCACCCCATTTTTTTTGATAATTCAGGGCCGAATCCAGCTTAACCTGATCGATAACACCGGCTTCCATCAATATTTGACCCAGTTGCTTCTTTTTCGCCATCTAAAACCTCCCAATATCTCAGTCGAAAACATTAATATCCATAATGAGAAACTCTTATTTTCCGTGCCAACAATTGTTCGTGTAAAGATACATTCTGTGTTCCATAGCATAGTGCATAAAGAGAATCCCTAGACACGCTGAAAAAATCGACGTATACGCTAATGAATGGCTCAGGCATCCCTGAACACCATTCTACTTGACGGTGCTTCATTCGGCTGAGTGTATTTCGATCTTTTCAATAATCTCCTGCCGAATTCGAAAAGCTAAAGATGCCTATATGATACCAAAGTGTACCCATAGGTTCAAGATAAGGCGGTAAATTATAACTATTTTCATTCATATTATCCGCTGTGCTTGCTTTTCAACCCAGATCCGAATACATTCAATCCGCAATTTTTTTGGATTACGTTCATGTATCATCGTTGGCCTACATATTTACCGCCTCCAACTCATACAGGTTCTATTCGTTTTGAACCACAAGATTTTTATGTACAGGAGCTTCCAGCGTATCTACCTTCCGGAAATGGGGAACATTATTTATTTGAGATTGAAAAAACGAACCTTACCACAGAAGAAGTTACCCGAGCCATAGCACGCCACTGCAACATCAAGCCTGCCGAAATAGGTACGGCGGGATTGAAAGATCGTCGCGCAGTCACCAGACAGTGGTTTTCTATCCCGGCACAAGCCAACCAAAATCTTTCCACGCTTCAACTCGCTGGAGTACGTGTATTGCAATCGGGTTTCCACTCCAATAAATTGAAAACCGGACATCTCAAAGGCAACCACTTTCGCATCCTCATCAGAAATCTGTCGCCCCAAAGCATCGAGGATATTTCAAACCGCTGTAAAAAATTGTCATCTTGTGGGGTCCCAAATTATTTCGGACCTCAGCGTTTTGGCCCCAACAATCGAAATGAATTGGAAGGATTGGCATTGCTGACCCGTAAGAGACGCAACCACGATCGTCGATCCTTGAGATTCCTGCTTAGTGCAGTGCAGTCTGGCTTATTCAATGACCTGCTGGCAAAACGGATCCATCGAAACCTCTACGCACAAGTGCTTGAGGGAGACATTTTGGCAAAAGAAGACTCGGGCGGCATGTTTCTGTGCACCGACCCGGTTGTCGATCAAGCCCGTCTTACAAACCGTGAAATACATCCTACCGGACCGATATTCGGCCCCAAAATGAAAACACCACTCGGTTTACCTGCTGAAATAGAACAAGAAGTTCTTGAAGAATCCGGTATTGACGCCGCTTGCTTTCGAAAATTCCCGAAGCTTACTCTCGGGACCAGGCGACCATTGCGGGTTTTCCCTACCGAGCTTGAGATCCAGGCAAACCACGACAACATTTTTCTTTGTTTTTCTTTGAAACCTGGCTCGTACGCAACCGGTGTATTACGTGAATTGATCCATTTTCTCGAATGATATCAAGCTATTTGAAGTTCAATCATGAAATATTTTCGTCTCTATTTTGAACGGGTTGCAATACAATACACAACTCCATCTTCAGAAAGAATACGAATCCAAATCGGAATTTCTGGCGGTAATTCCAATCTATCACCTGTATGAAGCACAATTTCATTGTCCCCCAACCCTACTTTCATACTCCCGCGCACAACCCATCTAATTTCCCAATTCTTACCTGATCTCGTCGGATAATGTGTACACGGAGGATCCACCATACGTACCGGATCCCAACCTTCTTCAGTAAGCCATTTTTTTAGCTCACTTAAGCTGGGTGGAGGCCGGTTGCTTGGCCATCGTAGTAATATAGGATCCACTTTCACTATACCTGTACTCCACGTACGACCCTCAAATTATATGGGGATACCATACAATAAATATCTCTATTGTTCAATGACTAATTTTTCTTTAGTTCCCAACGCCATCCATACAAATCCTGTCGAAGCAAACAATCACCAAGCTCGGTTTTGATTTCATACATACTGTAAACAGTCTCGCAACTTTCTGTACCCGTCTGCAGCCATCTTTTTACAATCTCATCAACCAAAACCCATCTACCTTTCCATCTGAATCGATATGGGGTCTCGTCTGCTTTAAATTCAGCTCGACACTCAACGATTTCTAGTCTCCTCCATCGAGAAACCGGCATACCATTCCTTTCTATCATCCTAAGCCCAAGTTCCTTAGATATCCGCGCAACTGGTCGTTTTCATGAGCTCGTTTCCATGCCAGCACGTGCATTTATCTATATGTAACCCCGAGTTTTTTCCCCCTGCGCTTCGCGTGTGGGTAACTTAGGCCTATCAAGTTGTATTGCAGGTTGATAGACGATCATACTCAAAGCACACGCTGTATGCGATACTTTCGTTGCTCTGCAGATTTTTTATAAAGGGATCTAAATTCGTTCTTGCAACAAGTGGGTTGGTGGCTTATTTGTTTTGATCTGTAGGAGTTTCTTCCTTATTTTCAGGCGACGTATCTTTCTCTTTTTGCTCACCGTCTTCCAGCTTTGTTCCTGTATCGTCAAGTTGTTTCTTTGCCTTTTCTTCGCTTGAGATCTTGTTGGAAGCCGGTTTCGATTTCCTGACGCTCTTTACTCCGGTCGTCGATCCCTTTTTGGGGGTCGCTGTTTTGCTGGATGTCTTCGATCCGGCCTTCTTCTTTTTGGTAGCCTTTCCTTTGGTTTCCTTGGATTCATCCGGAATCATCTCCAACAAAGCTAACGGAGCATTGTCACCGCGTCTTCTGCCTATTTTAATGATTCGCGTATAACCTCCCGGACGATCGCTGTATCGAGGAGCCAGGGTTTCGAATAGCTTCACAAGAGCCACTTCTTTATGGATTTTTTTTGCGCCTTCTTTGATGGTTTGGATCCGAAGGGTTCTGGCTGCCAATCTTCTGGCAGACAAATCACCACGTTTCCCAAGGGTAATCAGTTTTTCAGCCACTCTTCGCAGCTCTTTGGCCCGTTCTAAAGTAGTCCGGATTCTCTCATGCACAAAAAGTGATGTTACCATGTTTCGAAACATGGATCGCCTGTGCGATGGACTCATACCGAAACGACGACTCTTTCTTTGATGTCTCATAGATCTCCCTCCTCGTCATCATCATGGTCGTCGCTGATGTATTCCGGCGGCCAATTTTCAAGCTTCATACCCAAGCTCAAACCCATTTCGTTGAGTATATCTTTTATTTCTTTTAGCGATTTTCGACCAAAATTCTTTGTTTTCAACATTTCTGCTTCTGTTTTTTGGACCAGATCACCAATAAGCTTGATGTTCGCGTTCTCGAGGCAATTGGCTGATCGAACAGAAAGCTCAAGCTCATCAACCGGGCGCAACAAAGAATCCATTAATTTTTCTTTTTCCTCGTTGCGTTCTTCTTCTTCACCGATATCATCCTCTGGAAAATTAATGAATATCGTCAACTGCTCTTTGAGTATTTTACTTGCGTAAGCCACTGCGTCTTCTGGATGCACACCACCATCAGTCCAGACTTCCAGAGTCAATTTGTCGTAATCAGTGATTTGCCCTACTCGAGCATTGGTTACCTGGTAATTCACTCTTTTAATTGGAGTAAATACCGCATCAATGGGTATTACTCCAACTTCCGATTCGGGATCCTTATTGTTTTCCGCGGCGATATACCCTCTTCCCCGATCCGCCTTCATCTGCATTTTCAAGTGGCCCCGCTCTGATACCGTAGCAATATGCAAATCCGGATTGAGAATCGTCACACCGCTGTCAGTTTTAATATCTCCTGCTCTTACCTCGCAGGGCCCTTTGGCGTCAATGTAACACAACCGAGGATCCCAACCTTCCATTTTTATGCGTACTTCTTTGATATTCAAGATAATATCGGTCACATCTTCCGTCACCTCGGGGATGCTCGTAAACTCGTGCAACACTCCGTCGATTTTTATCTGTGTAAATGCGAACCCCTGAATACTCGACAACAACACTCTTCTCAGCGAATTGCCTATCGTCAATCCAAATCCGCGTTCAAAAGGTTCGCCTACAAATTTCCCGTATGTATTACTCAACGATTCCTTATCGACCAGCAGGGTTTTGGGTTTTATAAGATCCCGCCAGTTTCTGGAAATGTCAGGCGCCATGGTACCTCCAAGCAATTTCGGGCATCCTACAAGAAAAACAACTACTACTTCGAGTACAACTCTACGATCATCTGCTCCTGGATCGGCATGGTAATGTCTTCGCGAGTCGGAAAAGCTTTGAGCGTCGCTTTCATTTCTTTACGATCCAATTCAATCCAGCCAGGAATACCTCTACCTTCCGCAGTTTCCAAGGCTTCGTTGAATAGTGCAACTTTTCTGCTTTTTTCCCGAATCTGCACTTCGTTGCCTACATCGAGCAGCATAGAAGGAATCGATGCCTTCTTGCCATTGACCAAAAAATGACCATGACGTACCAACTGCCTGGACTCGCGATGAGTTCTCGCAAAACCCATACGATATACCATATTATCCAGCCTTCTTTCCAACAACAGCAATAGGTTTTCACCCGTGATGCCCTTCATTCGGTTAGCACGATCAAAGGTGATACGAAATTGCTTTTCCAAAAATCCGTATATACGCTTTACTTTTTGTTTCTCGCGTAGCTGAACTCCATATGGAGAAAATTTCGTTCTTCCCTGTCCATGCTGCCCCGGAGGATAGGGTCTTCTATCCACCGAGCACTTTTCCGAATAGCAGCGATCACCCTTCAGAAACAACTTGAGTTTTTCCCGGCGACAAAACCTACACACTGAACCTATATAACGAGCCACTTCTTCCTCCTGGGGTTTTTTGTGCGTTCTCACACCCTGCGACGTTTGGGAGGTCTGCATCCATTGTGCGGAATAGGTGTTACATCCTGAATCATAGTTATTTTCAGCCCCGAAGCTTGCAATGCTCGAATCGCTGCCTCTCTCCCGGCTCCAGGTCCCTTCACCTCGACACCCAATTGCTTCATTCCGTTGTCTTGGGCCTTTTTCGCCGCGGTTTGGGCTGCCAACTGTGCCGCAAACGGAGTGCTTTTCCGCGATCCTTTAAACCCTCTCGAACCAGCGCTCGACCACGCAATAACGTTGCCTCCCACATCCGTAATCGTCACGATGGTGTTGTTGAATGTAGCTTGTATATGGGCGATCCCACTTTGAATGTTTTTCTTCACTTTCTTCTTCTGCGTCACCATACTTATACCTTTTCCTTTATAGCATACCAGAGAAGATTTTATTTACTTTCCCTATCCTACATGGCTTTTATT
>JBFFBT010000281.1:0-7443 GCA_041560255.1 Myxococcota bacterium
GCTTTTGTACGTTATCATCACCAAAAAAGAAACGCAACCACATCAGATTTTGCCTATGTGGTTCTGGTTGATAAATCCTTCTACTCCATTGGCGAGCTGGACGCGTACATACTCACCGGTTTGTTTTAATAGGCGTACTTTTATCCCTTCGTGGATTTCCATTTTTTCTTTGGCGAATCGCTCGGGTCCTTCTTGAAGGGAAGTCGCGGGTTCGATAACCACGCCGTAATGGATTTTCTCTTCGAGATAAATCCGACTCGACAAGAGCAAAGCAAAGATCAGCATTGCACCAAATGTGGGTACATTGAGCCAAAAAAGAAATGCCTGCACGGATTCTCTCCAGCGTAGTCGTTTCAAAATCAGAAGGATAAACATCAAAGAGTAGAGAGAAAAAAACACGCAACTCAAGCGATTGATCGATGTGTTTCGGATGAACATCTCCCATCGTGATCCTTCGGCCTGCCTGCCGTCCGGCATTTCAACTCTGTCGATGAGCTCTTTTTGGACAATAGCCAAGTTGGAAGCTGCTTTGGTGTATGAAGGTTGGATAGCCAAGGATTTCTCATAAAACAAAACCGCCGGTCCCTTTTGCCCCGCAAGGTAATACGCGTTAGCGAGACTAAAGTAAAGATCCGGATGACGAATACCGCCTTTGAGTACTTTCAGGTACCCCTCGATAGCCTGATCAAAATCGTTGTTGAGATACGACCTGTGGGCCTGTTGGAGATACTCAACCAGATCCCGTTTTGAAAAAAGGTTCTTTCCGGGTGGATTTTCCTTGATTGTTATGGATGGCTCGGTTTTTTCAGCGGGCAAGGCGGTCTTAGGCATCGTTATCTGAAATGCAAGCAGTATGCAGAGAAACAACTCGGTTTTCAAGCCGGTGGTTTTTGGTTTGTATTTTTGAAAATTGGATTGCAAATGCATTACCTCGCAAAGGTTTTAGGATTACTTTTCGAGCAATTTCAACAATCTTTTGGTTCTTTTTAAGGCCGCACGCAATTCGTCTTCTCTCGATTGGGTGGGTGCAAAGCGGCCATAGTCGCAATTTTCAATTTCCTGAATCGTGGTTTCGATACTGGTTGCATGCACACCCTTCTTTCGCATCGCGATTTGCAATTCATCCAGGGTGAGTCCTTGCGGCGAAATTCCGGTTGAAGCTTCGATTCCATCGAGGATAGCAATTTTGAGCTCTGCGTAAAATGCATTTGGTTGTTGGGTGTTGATGAGCTTGGCGGATCTTTTTATTCTCTTTTGTTTTCTCGACCAAGCTTTCTTCATACGATTGCGTTGGTTGTCTTTGTGGACGTAGGTATTGATGTATCCTGCCAGCAGGAACAAGAGGTAGACAATCGGAGGCAGCAATAAAGCAGGCCAAAATAGAGAGTGTTGGTAAAAGGGTATGGTAAAATCTTCAAGCTTGGTGTCATAGGGGATGGCGGTTTCAAAACCAGTGGCGACAATATTGACCTGGTGTCCTTCTATCATCTGATTGTCAAAATAGTCTGTGCCGGCGGCCTTGACGCGTATGGTCTGAGGTTCCGACGTGATGCTGTGGTAAGCTTGTTGCTCGAGATCATAGTATGAAAACACCAGTGATGGGATAATCAACTCGCCGGAAGAAATTGGGACCATATTGTATTTGAAGGTCTTTGATCCGCGCACAAAAAAACTATGTTTATTGGTTGATACCTTAATGGTTGGATCGAACACTTTGAATCGCGGCAACTGGGGTAATTCGGGTGGCCGTACGAGCTGTATATTACCGTTGCCTTCGATTTTAATCGTGTAGGTTATTTGTTCGTTGAGTGCCGCTTCGTTTGTATCGACCGAGGTTGCTATCTTGTAGATGCCCACGTTGGCGCGGTGAAATGAGCGCGGTCGTTTGTCAATGGGTAACTCTTTCACTGTGACTTGGACCGGTTTGGTTCTCAAGGTGCGCTGTTGGGTCTGCATGGAGGGCAATGTGAGCATTTCAATGTCGACTTCAATCGGATCCAGCGCCAGCTGTCCGGTTTCTAAAGGGAAAAGCGCTTTCCTGTCAAGCACCTTGTATTGATATGGTATGTTGTCGATGAATCTGTTTTCGGTTTTGATTGCGTTGACATCTCTGGCGACCGAATAAAAGCCTTTCAATCTGGGCCAGCGAATCTCCCGAATTCTGGCTCGAAGGTTGGCATAGACAGCCAGAGTCGCTGTAAGCTGTTGTCCTTCCAGTAAGGTGTCCGGGGTTACATGTAGAGTGATGAAGATCCCCTCTCTGGATGATTTTTGAGGGTATTTTTGGGTTGGTTCCGATGAGAGTTGGTCTGCATTTTTCCGGGAGGATTCATTTTTGGCTCGCCCGGGCAAGGTGTCCGAAGGTGTCGGTGATGTGGAGGTAGGATCTTGATCTACTTCGATTTCTATGGGTTGGGTAGAAAAAGTTTTTCCTTTATAGATGAGATGGGCGCTGCTGATGGATGTTTTTCCGGGTCTGGTCGGAGTGAGGAGTATATTGATGATCTGCCGGGTCGTCGTTCCTTGGTCGGATTGAAAATTTCTGGTGTTGCGTTGTGTGTTCATTACGGATAGGGTGCCTGTATCCGGTAGATCAATTTTCTGAATCATGGCTGGATGTGCTGCGGATATATCTATCGTGAGCAAGATTCTATCTTGCATACCGATATGGGCTTTATCGACCGTCGCGGTAAAGATAAGCTCGTCGGCCCATGACGTGGCGCCTATGAGGATGAGCCCGAGTGAAAAAACGATGTGTACAAAACACTTCATGATATGCAATCCGCTTACCAATCTTTCTCCAGAACCTTTGATTGAGCTTGGGGTCGGTTGTGACGGTTCATTTGAAATGGTTTTTCGTTTTCCCGCATCGCATTGAGTAGGTTTTGCATCTGTGCCGGAGACATATCATTTGATGGATCATCTTCATCAAGTTTTTGTAATCCGGAACCATTCGAACTTGAACTCGGCTTGGGGTTGTGGTTTCCGTTTGAATCGGTTTCGGGGGTTTCAAGATTGCCTGGATTTGAACCGGATGTTGTTGGATCTTGTTCTTGGTTTCCGTTTGTCGATTGTTTGGTAGACAAAAGACTGTTTTTTAAAGCGATCTCTAAATTGAAGCGGGCGTCGTCATACTGCGGATCAATCTCAAGAGCCCGCCGGTAATTCAATTGCGCTTTGTCGAGATCTCCCTTTGCCAGAAAGACGTTGCCTAAGTTATAAAATATCATTTTTCTTACTTCGGGATCCTCGCTCGAGGTAGCGGATAACAATGCCTGGTGCGCCTCGTCGTAGTTGCCCAACTTGAATAAAGAGGCTCCACGATTGAAGTGGATTTTGGGCTCATCGTGTATTTTCGCAATGGCTTGATTATAGAGATCCAGTGCATCCGCATATTGCTTTTTTGCGTAGGATTGATTGCCCAAGCGGACGCTTTTGAGCTGTTGGTGAAACAAACCATCGGATTTTGCACTTGTAGGCGCCATGAATTGCAGGCACTGGATACATGCCAGGATAAGCCATCCTCTATTCATACGTGTCTCCCGTTTGTCGGGTTGGTTCTACGGGCAGGTACAAGCGATGCGCCCACAAGCAAGATGATGGATAGGAAAGTGAAAAGTTGATATTTTTCTTCATAGACCGATTCCACTCTGGCTTCATAATCCGATTTTTGCATTCTGGCCAAGTTTTCACAAATGATCTCAAATCCCAAATCGCCCGCTACTGAGTGTATGTAACGTCCTTGTGTCGATTGGGCGATGGATCGCAACAGACTGTCGTTGAGCCTGGATATGACAGCTTTACCGTTTTTTTTCAAGAATTGATCTTGTAGATCGGGTATTTGCTCTCCAATCTGGGTTCCGATTCCAACCGTGTACACGGCTACTCCGTCATGACGCAGATCGTCAAGAGCTCCTTGAAATTGGTTTTCGTGATCCTCTCCATCGGACACCAAAACCAAAAGCCTCGATCGAGAACCTCCTTTCGCGTTTTTGAACATTTCCCGAGCAACTCGAAACGCTTCCGAAAGATCGGTGCCCATTACCGGAAAGTTGCCGGGGTGCATGGCGCGCAACAGCAACTTCGCAGCGGCATAGTCCGAGGTTAGGGGACATTGTACAAAAGCCTCTCCGGCAAATGCTATCAATCCGATACGGTCTTCATTGAGTCTGTCGATAAGTCCGTCGATTTCGATTTTGGCTCTTTCGATGCGGCTGATTGTTTTTTGTGAGGAAGCATCTCTGGCGAGCATGCTTCTGGAAACATCTAGTGCGACAACCACATCGACTCCGCGCCGCTTGATCAGTCTGGTATGGGTGCCGAACTGAGGTTGAGCCAAGGCGATCACCATGGCGGTCAATGATGCTGTGTACAACAGCAGTTGCAGGAGCTCTTGACTGCGTGTCGTGTGTGACATGAGGCTTTGGACGAGATTGGGATCTCCCAGCTTGCGCAGGGAGTGTACCTTGCGAATCTGACTCACAATACCCAACATGAGTACGCCTGCAACCAACCACATCCAATTGAGATATTCTATATTGGCAAATCGCATTCCGTCGTCCGTAAAGTCTTAAAATTACAATTCTCCATCAAGGAAGCTTGCGAAATTTTGTCCAGCTCAAAACGAGTTGAGCGGAAAGAATAAAAAATGCGGGCAGCAAGGCCAAGTGGAACATATCTGTCTGGTGCTTGGCGCGGCCCGGATCCATAAGTCGCGATTTTTCCATATGATCCAATATGTCCAACAAATCTTTTTCCAGTGCCTCTTGGTCCATTGCACGGTAAAACTTGCTTTTTGATATGGCAGCTATGCGTTTGAGCAGATCGGGATCGGTGGGTATCTTGGTCGGACGGTATTTCATTCTTCCCGTACTGTCCGGGCCGATCGGATAAGGAACCAAGCCTCCCTTGCCGACCAGGATTGTAAATACTTGAATATTTTGTCGGGCGGCAATCTGTGCAGCTTGTTCTGGTGCAACTTTGCTGGCATTTTCATATCCATCCGTCAAAAGAATTATCACTTTGCTTTTGGTGTCGGAATCTATTAATCGATTGACCGATACCAACATGGCGTTGCCGATTGCGGTGCCATCTCGAATGACGCCCGTTTTCACAGACTTGAGGATGTTTTCAAGCACCGGGTAATCCAGGGTAAGAGGGCATTGCGTATAGGCGTCTTCGGCGAACACAACCAAGCCCAAGCGATCGTGTTTTCTCTGACGGATGAAATTGGTGATGACTTCTTTGGCGCCTCCGATTCTGCTTATGGGTTTTGATGGGTTTGTGGTTGAAGCAAAATCTACGGCTCGCATGGAGGTTGAGACGTCGAGCGCGAACACGATGTCCATGCCTTCGGTGAAAGCATATGGTTCGGTTGTGGCTACCTGCGGGCGGGCCAATGCGAAAACCAACAATACAAATGCTGTGATTCTCATAATGATGGGGAAAACCCGCATCTTTGTGGGTCCGTTTGGGAAGAGTCGGGAGAACACTTCGATGCAGGGATACCTGACTACCGGCCTGAAATGTCTTTGACGCCACCAGGTCCAACAGAAGATCCAAACCGCAAGCGCCAGCATGGTCAAACCAGTCAAAAAGAGTGGGTGTTTGGAAGGATCTTGGTCGGTTGCAAGCAGCACCCATAATGAAAGCCCCGATCCCACAACCAGGCTCAAAGCCGAAAACATCACGGCTAATACGATATAAAGTTGATGATCCGGACCGTCTACATTGTTGGGATAAGCATGCCATTTTGAAATGCTATGACTCTCCAGAATGTACATGCCCACAAATAGTACCGGTGCGGCTGTAACCAGTATCAGGCACCAAGGAGAATCAAGGTGAAATGCAAGCGCTTCGTTCATGCTTTACTCATCTTTGCATCGGTGAAGTTGAGGTGTTCCACCAATTGAAAAGCTTGATTGAGGAGATCTTTGGATTTTTCATTGCTGGGATGATGATTGGCAAATTTCACCAGATCGGTTTCTTCGAGGATTTTTTTGACAATACTCCGTTCAACATCCGATACAGAGAGGGTTTTGAGTTCTTTCAGTAACTCACAAGTTGTAAGATCAAGCGCAAAGAAACCCAACTGCTTGCCGATGTATTCGCGTATGGTTTCTGAGATTCTTTGATGATAGCTCTGAAAACCATATCTATGCAAAAGATTGTCCTGCATGATTTGATGTAGTTTCTTCAATGCAAGCTCGCGGGCGTCGGCGGACTCGAACATGAGTTGTGTAAAATGGGGCACAATATGTTCAAACACCTTGTTTCGCAGGACCAGAGCCAAAATAAACCAAATTACAAAAAGTAGGGCAAATACCGGCAGACGTAGATCGGCTACATAAATCTCCAACGGTCCTGCGATATCGCGGGGTTGAGGATCTTCAATCCCCTCCAACATGCTCAAAACCCGGATGTCCGTGGCAGGGATCACCACGGTTTTTTGTGTAATGCCGTTCGTGTTGACCAAATCTAGATTGATGGGAGGTGTTTTCAGATCTCCCAAGCTATTGAAAGTAGTCAATTTGATTCGGGTGCACTCGATTTCGTTTTCTTTTTCGACACGTTTTTCGGTGTTGCGGCTAAGCTCGATAAATGGAGATAGATTGAGATCGATAGGTACATGCCAGTTGCCGGTTTTGACAGGCTGCAGGCATATCTCGAGTATGGCCGGTTCTCCCAAGAAAATTTCCGCCGGATTCAGATCGACAGAAATCAAATCCTTCGAGTCGGTCCGAGAAAGCTCGTTTTTTGAGTCGGTGTTTTGGGCTCCGAGCGCAGGTAAACCATATACAAAAAATGCAATGGTCAAGCCGATGGTTATCAAGTTTACTCTGGATGTCGGCACTGTTTTCATAGGCGGTCTCTTCGAAAAGATCGGCCGGGTCATCTCGACATCCTCGAAGATCGAAGGCGAAACAATTTTACCAGGGGGGATACATAGTCTCTATCGGTGAACAACTCAACATAATCCATACCGAGTTGTTGAAAGAGGCGCCGTTGGTTTTGCCAGGTTTTATCGACAGCACGTGCGACCTCGTTAAGAGTTTCCCTGGACCCCGTATCGACCAGGATTTGTTCTTTGCTCTCGGAGTCCTGAAAGCATATCCAACCCACTTCGGGCAGGTGTTTTTCAAGGCGGTCTCGCAATACTATCGGCACCATATCATGTCTTCGATTGGCTACTTTCAGGGCTGAAGCGTACTTGTCGTTCATGAAATCACTGATGAGAAACGCGACGCATTTGTGTTTTGTGACATTGGATAAAAACCGCAAAGCGCAAGTTAGATCGGTTTTTTTGTTTTTGGGGATAAAACGCAAAACATCTGAGATGATTCGAAGAACATGTTTGCTGCCTTTTTTCGGGGGTGTAAACAACTCGACTTGATTGGTGAATATGACCAGCCCTACCCGGTCGTTGTTTTTGATGGCGGAAAA
>JBFFBT010000282.1:0-7423 GCA_041560255.1 Myxococcota bacterium
CAAAATAGCCGATGTTCAAGAAAACCGGCTGGGGCTCAAGATGCTGGCTTTCAATACCTATGTTCGTATTTTCAATGAAGATTTTTCCAACCAAACGGTACGGGTCGAGCTCGAGCGGATTGCCCGGGAGGATGAAAACTACGAGGGCCTGTCTGCGGTGTATGAAGGAGCATTGGACAACATCGATGATCCTGTCTTGGGAGTACCCATATCACTCAAATTGGCACATATGTATGAAAATGAGATTCGAGAAGAGGAAGAAGCCATCCGGTTTTATAACCAAACTCTGGGGTTTGAACCGAACAACCGTCAGGCGCTGGAGGCACTGGATGGTTTATATGATAAAAATGAGCGTCATGAGGATCTTGCCGGGACGCTGATTCGAGAAATCGAGCTTACCGAGCAACCCTCCTTGTTGGTCGATTTGTTGTATCGGCTGGGTAAGGTCAATCATGAAAATCTCGATCAAACATCCCAGTCGATTGAGTTTTTCCAAAGAGTGTTGGAAATCAAGCCCGATCATCTGCCCAGCTTGCATAGCTTGGAGAGGGCTTTTACAGAGTTGGGTGATCATCCATCCCTGTATGAAATTTTGGCGATTCAGCTCAGACTTGTCGAAGAGCCGGCGGAAAAAGTGGAGTTGGTGGCTCGAATGGCGGATTTGGCTTCGCAGCAACTGGGTAGACCCGATGAAGCCATCGATTTGTGGAGAAAAATACTAGAAGAACAAGAAGCATTTCGCCATGATGCCTTCGAGTCTCTGGACCGATTGTACGAAAAGACCGAGCGCTGGGCGGAGCTCGCAAAACTCATCGATGCGTGGATGAAACAAACCACCGATCCCGAGGAGATTGCGAGTTTGTCAAGCCGCTTGGGTTGGGTGAAGGGCGAAAAGCTCGGCCAGTACGAGGATGCCATCGAGCATTGGCAGGAGGTCTTGAGGCTGGATCCAAAAAGCATCACGGCGCTCGAGTCTCTTCGCAACATCTACGTCGCCAGTGGTCAATGGGAGCAGCTCGTATCGGTGTTGAGGCGGTTGGTTCCATTGCAAGAAGACATGCTGGGGGTAAAACGCATCCGATTTGAGCTGGCTGAGATTTTGGGTGAGAAACTGGCTCGTCACACAGAATCCATCGAAGCCGCCAAGCGGGTGTTGGATATCGAACCACACAGTGTCGAAGAGCTTGGTAGATTGTCGAGTGTGTTTCGGGCCAATGAGGCTTGGCAGGATGCGGTAGCCGTATTGGAGCAATCCGTGGTATTGCGCGAATCAGAGGGCGATAAAATCGAGACTCTGTTCGAAGTAGCTTCCATTTGGAGGGAGAAAATCGGCAGACCGCTTGGAGCCGCCGTATCCTATGAAAAGATCCTGGAGCTGGAGCCTTTCAACGAAGAGGCGTATCGATCGGCTGATGTTATTTATCGAGAGAATAAAGAATGGAGACGCTTGAATGCGCTCTTGGAAAAGCGCTTGCTGCATATCCGCGAACGAAAAGATCGGGTGGAATTGATAAAAGAAGTGGCCGAGATTTATGAACAACGCTTGGGGCAAAAAGAGCTTGCTTTTGCAAGGTATTGTGCTGCATTTCGTGAAGATTTCAGCGATGATGCTTTGCTTCGGAAATTGGTCGAATTGGCCGAAGAGACCGAGGATCACGAAACCCTGCTCGAAGTGCTCGAAGATGCTTCCGAAGAAGTGACCCTGGGCCCGCGGGCGGTCGACCTGCATACCAAGATCGCGAACATCCATCTTCGCATGAATCAGGTGGAAAAGGCCGAAGAAAGGCTCAAGATCGCTTGTGATCTCGACAAACGGGATGTGGCTTCGCTGGAAGCCTTGGCGCAGCTCTACAAACAGCACGAGCGATGGAATGAGCTGGTGGCGGTGTATGAGAAGAAATACGAGCGTTCAGACAGCATAGAACAACGAAAAGATATGCTGACTCTGATGGCCGATCTTCAAGAGAACAAGCTCGGGAAAACAGATCAGTCGGTCGAAAGCTACCGCCGTATCATGGAGCTGGATGGCCGGGATGCCGGGGCCATACAAGCCTTGGTGCGTCTGTACTCGGAACAAGAGCGATGGTATGAGCTCATCCAGATTTTGAGAAAGGCGGTCAACCTTACCGAAGATATCCAGGAGAGGGTGTTGCACCTGTCCAATATCGCCGGAATATGGGAAGCCGAGCTCGATAATGATGATATGGCCATTGATACCTACCTCGAAGTCCTGGAGCTGGACAAGGGACATGACGACAGTCTGCGGGCTTTGAGCAGGATATACACTCGGTTGGATCGGTGGAGCGAGCTTTTGAAGTTGTTCGAGGACAAGGTAGAGCTTGTCAAGGAAGAAGGGGAGAAGATCAAGCTTTACTATAAGATGGGCAGCATTTGGGAAGAGCGATTCGGAAATGTGCAAAAAGCCATAGTTTGTCATGACAATATTCTTACATCGGATCCCAACAATTTACAGTCGGTCAAGGCTCTCGAGCGATTGGTGCGCAGAACCGGTGATTTCAACAGATTGATAGATTTATATGAAAAGCACCTGGAGCTGGTCGAGGATCAGACCGAGATCATGGATATTCATCTGAGCATCGCTGATGTGTGGTATCGTGAGTTGAGTCGGGTGGATAGGGCGGAGGAAGTATACAACAAAGCCATGCAAATCAGTCCCAATTCGCGCCAAGCCATACATGCCTTGGGGAAATTGTATGAAAAAAGCGGCAATTGGTTCAATGCAATCGAAATGCTTCAGAAGGAAGCCGAAATATACGGAGCTTCGGCGGATGCGGTGGATCTATATTACCGAATGGGAAAAATCAGCGAAGACATGCTGCAGGATGCAAGCGCCGCCCGTGAAAGTTAT
Organism: Myxococcota bacterium; assembly: GCA_041560255.1. Classification (GTDB taxonomy): domain Bacteria; phylum Myxococcota; class B64-G9; order B64-G9; family B64-G9; genus JBFFBT01. The sequence goes on from JBFFBT010000282.1 coordinate 2,870, forward strand.
ACCAAAGCACTGACCATCGATCCGACCTACCTTCCGGCCATCAAAGCGCTGAAGCTGATTCACTATATGGATAAGGACTATGAAAACTATCTGGTGATGATGGTTCAGGAAGCCGAAAATACCGATGACGCCGAGGATAAGACTCAGCTGTATTACGAATTGGGTAAATTTCATCAAGAACATTATGAAGACTCGACCAAGGCGGCTACCTATTACGAAGAAGCTTTGAGAAAAACCCCTGATTTTTTACCAGCCGCAAAACCGCTGGCCGACATTTATTTCCGTACCGAACAATGGGAAGCCGCGGAAAAAATCATGGAGATCGTAGTGCAAGGCCTGGATCGCAACACAGAATCCAAGGAGCTATGCCGCCAATATTATCGATTGGGTTACATAACCGAAAAAATCGGTAAGCCTGAAAAAGCCTTAGAACATTATCGTATGTCCTATGAGCTCGATGCCACCTATCTTCCGGTTTTAGAAGGTTTGGGACAGGCTTTGTTGAGAGCCCGACAGTGGGAAGAGGCGTATCGCATATTTCAAACCATACTCATTCACCATCGAGACAGCTTATCGGATGCAGAGGTTGCCGAGCTGTACTGGCAGATAGGGGATGTCCAGTATCGTATGGAGCAAATGGATCGGGCCATGGCCAGTTTTCACAAGGCGTTGGAGCTCGACGGATCCCACTTGGGTTCCTTGCAGTATCTGTTGCAGATACACGAAGATCAGGAAAAATGGGAAGAAGCTTATGATTATGGAATGCAGATGGTCGATGCCATGGATGAAGAAGAGCTTTTCGAGCACTATTTGCGTATGGGCGCTCTATGTAAAGAGAAGCTTCAGGATCCGTTCAGGGCTTTGGACATTATGCAATCGGCTCTCAAGCTCAAGCCGGAGAGCTTGTATGTCATGGAAATGTTGTTGGACGATTTCATCGAAACCCGACAATATCAGCGCGCGGTCGAAATGATCGAGCAAATTGTGCAGGTCGAGAAACGACCGCCGAGATTGGTAGCCCGGCACGAGCAGGCAGGACAGTTGTTACGAGACGAGCTCAATGACACCGGACGTGCGGTTGAACATTTCAATGCCCTATTGGATGTCGATCCATCCCAAGTAAGCGCCTTTCAATCTATTTGTGAAATACTCTCGGCGGAGAAGGACTGGATGTCTTTGCGGGATAGCTATATTGCCATGATCAAACGCCTGCCCGCAGAAGCAAAAAAGATGAAATTGGCTCTATGGAAAGATATGGGCGAATTGTGCAGGGTGGCGCTTCGCAATATACAAGATGCTTTGGAAGCTTACCGAATGGTGGTGGCTCTGGATCCCGCCGATGTCAATGCACAGGCCATATTGGCCGATCTGCTTTCGGAGATTCCCAGCTCGGAGGATGAGGCCATCGAGCAACAACATAAACTCATTTCGATGAGCGCAGATCGTATCAAAAGCTACCGGGTATTATGGAAGTTGTACAATAAAAGGAAAGAATACGATAAAGTGTATTCCTTGGCTCTCGTTTTGAATTGTTTGAAAAAAACCGATGATGAAGAAAAGAAAATCATCAGTTATTTCTCAAGCAAGGCGCCTCAACAACTTGCCAGACCGCTCCAGGACGAGATTTGGGAGTCGGTTTTGGCTCATCCGGATGTAAAAGTTCCTTTTACTAAAATATTCAGATTGCTCTATCTCAAAGCGCCCTCCATGTTTCTAAAGAGTCATAAGGATTTGGGATTGCGCCGAAAAGAGCACGCGGTTGATTTCAGCCGGGACAAAAGCCTGTTTGCACATACTTTTGATATTGCCGCCAAATCGTTGGGTGGAATGGAGGTGGAGCTGTTTGCCCTGAAAGATCGTGAAGCTCAACGAGGCCCGGGCTTGAATATTGCGCTTGCCAAACCGACCGCCGTGGTTGCATATCGAACCGTGTTCAAGTTGGATAGAAAGAAAACGCTTCTTTTTCATATAGCCAGACATCTTTCTTTCTGTCGACCCGAATTTATCCTGGCTTATGCGCTGCCGATAGGTGATCTCAATACATTGCTGCAAGCCGCCTGTTTGTTGGCGAATCCCAATCATGAAGTACTGGGTGAAGCCAAGGGAGTAGAAGAGGTTAGAAAAGACATGGAACGCTCCATTTCGGATGCCAGCATGAAACTCGTAAAGAGCTCGGTGGCCGAATACATGAGCCAACCTCGAAGCTACAGCCTAAGACGATGGATAGAAGCGGTGGAGCACACGGCCAATCGGGTTGGGTTTGTCATCTGTAACGATCTCAGTACCGGAATAGGTATATTGAGAAAAGAACAACCCTGGCTCACACCCATGCGATCGATACAAAAAGTACGCGAGCTCATTGTGTATGCATCGAGCCCGACGTATCTCAAGCTGCGTCAGATGGTGGGCTTGGCCGTCAGGGATTGAGGATGAATCTTGTGTGATCAAGAATAGATTGATATCATTAACGCACAGGGTTGGGTGAGATACGTAGCGATGAAGTCGTGAAAATATAACCATAAGCCGATTGGGCAGCCGGGAACGAGATATGAAGTTTACCTGTGACAAGTGTAAGACGCAATACCTTATATCCGACGACAAATTAGGATCGAGAGGCGTCAAAATACGATGCAAACGCTGTAGCAATGTCATTATCCTGCAGGCTGACGGATCGATGTCGTCCCAGTCTCTGCCAGAGTCGAGGCCGACCATTCCAGAAAAGGATTCAACCGATAAACTGCCTTCGGAGTTGGAAGAAAAAGACGACGTGGGTGAAGTGTTCGACAATTTGTTCAAAAGCGGCGAAAAGCGACAGAATGGATTTGACGACGAAGTGCATGCGAGCGAAGTCACCCAATTGTTTGATCCTGAGGATCTCAAGCGTCTTCAGTCACAGATGGAGACAACCGACGAAGAAAGTCGCAAGATCGATCAAGTGTTTGCCGAAGCGGAGTCGACCAATGTAACGCCGAAGGCGGCGGCCCAACCCGATAAAAATAAAAAACAATGGTATATCGCTTCTGAAGGCGAGCAGCAAGGACCTTTCTCATACCAAGATCTCGAAGTATTCTTGTTTAAGGCCAAGATTGACGCATCCACATATACCTGGAAGCCTGGGCTGTCGGACTGGGTTGTCATGGGTGATATGGCGGAGCTGGCATCGTTATTTGGTGAAAAAGAGCCGGGTTTTGAACGGGAGATGACCGAGAAGCTCATCGAACCAGCCGAAGATAAGAAAGACTGGTTGGCATCGTCGGATGACTCATTATTGTCGGATCTTGTTCAACAGGAGCTTCAATCCGCAAAGAAAACATCTGTGGAGACGGTTGAAAAGACGGACTACTCCCAGGATGAGGGTCCGTGGGCTGAGGATGCGGATCTATCTAAAGATAAAGGTTTTTTTGATTCGAGCATTGAGCAGACCACATCATATTCGGTTGATGGCGACGGTCTTCGGGCCGACGGATTTTTGGATAGGGATTTGGCCCGACCGGCCTATCTTTCGGAAAGCAGTAAACGTCGTCGATTAAAGCGTTGGATCTTTTTTGGATCTTCAGCGGTTTTTCTATTGGTGGCGGCAGGCGCTGTATATCGATTTATTTTGGGAGGAGAGCTTCCATTTGGGATGCTTGCAAAAGCCCCGCCGAGCGATTCGCACTCCGTCATCAAGGTGGTGGGTCAGAGTCAACCGACCGATGATCAAAAATCGCTTCAGAAAAAACCTGATGCGATCACCAATGAACATCATAAAGATACACCGAAACCTTCGAAAGAAGAGCAAAAACCAACCAATTCTTTAAAAGATAAAGAAAAACCCAACCAACCAACCGATAATCCGCCTCAAAATACCCGCGTGGCGGTAGCAGGAGTAACGAAAACTACCCAGCCAGGAGAGAAAAATTCAGTTGATCGACCCGATCCAGCTAGAACATCCGGATCAAAATCCACAATCCGACAAAAGGAATCGACCAAAAAGAGTTACACAGCCAAAAAAAACGTGGGTACCTCACCGGAGGATAAAAAAAGCATCAAACCGAGGGTTGAAAGCAAACAAGAAAGTCTCAGCAAGGAACAAATATATGATGTGATGAAAAAATCCATTCCTGCCATGAAGGGTTGTGTCAAGCAACAGTTGCAGCGCGATCCTTCCGTGAAAGGAACGTTGCTGGTGTCATTTGTGATCAATCCATCCGGCAATGTAGGTTCTGTAACTACATTATCCAAAGAGCATGCGGGTACATATGTCTCTGAATGTATTACGTATATCATCAAAGAAATGAAATTTCCTTCTTTCAACGGTGATCCAATTACTATCCCTAGAGTTCCTTTGACGATTGGCAACTGAAGTCGTCAATGGTTGGAAATCTCGAAGGTAAAATCACATTTTGGTTGTCTCTGAGACGTATCCAGCAGGTTGTATTTGATAAACGAGCCGTTACCATCTATGCGTTCACCCAGAGGTAGCGGTGACTCTTGAGATTTCGAGGACTTGTCTGAGCAGGGTTTACAAGCAATCGATTTTTGATTGTTTGTAAACCCGCGAGTTTCGCAGAA
>JBFFBT010000283.1:0-7402 GCA_041560255.1 Myxococcota bacterium
CGTCCAAAAATTTGGGATGGCGGTAGGTCCGGTTGGTATTCAAATAATCGACAACCTGTTTGGGTAGAGGAGGTCCAGCCATTAGGCCGGCCCCTTCAACGTTATGAAATGTCTGATTTGGATCGAAAATTATGGTATGTCCATCGGATAAAAATACAAGCGCTTTGCCGTTGGGGTAGGGTAATATGGTAGAAAGTTTATGCAATTTCGGATTGAGGTGTGCGGTGAGGTCTTTGGATCGGCCTTCGGACAAAACATATACCTTGGTTTGGGTCGAATAATCGATGCAATAAATACGATTGTAGATCTTGTTGCAAAAAGCATTGCCGACTTTTTGGGCCATTGCGTCGATTGGAGAGACGCTCATGTTGTCGCCCGACCAATAATACACTGTGTCGTTTGTGACGAACATAACCCCTTTTTCAGTAGCGAACGTGTGATAGATCAAGCCAAACTTCTTGTGCTTTTCGGGTATGTGTTGGGTTAATGAATGAAATATGAGCTTTCCGGATGCGTCCGGTGCCAAAAACCCTAGCTCGCCGGCCGAGCCGATGTGTACGGTACTGTTTTGATCTACGTCCAAAGAGCGTACAGGCAGATTGTTGCCTACCTGGATGAGCTCCCAATGCACTCCGTCGAAAACCAATACTCCGTTTTGGTTCGCGAAATACATCACGCCGCGTTGATCCTGGGTTGCGTCCCAGTTTTGACTGTGGGCTTTGGGGTCATAGTCATGTGGGGAATAATTTTGAATAAATGGTGAGCCGATTTCATTGATCCCGGGTTTTGCCTCGGCCCGAGACGGGGCGCCGGGCATGAGACTCAAGCAGACAATGTGTATGGAAAACAAAAAAGATTTCATCCAAATCCGCCCACAGGGTTTTTTTCCGGATGACACCTGTTGGTTGAAGATCGATGCTGGCACAATATCCTGATTGTAACCGCAAAAATTCATCCGAGCAAATAGGTTTTCGATTTTCGGCAAGCTGCGTCGTAAAACCGTCGTTTTGCTGGGCAGAACAAAGAAATAGTATAAAGGATGCAGCGGGTTACAGGCGGCCTGTCTTTCCGGATTGCTTGAGATTGTGGATTCGCGGTACTATGTAGGCCGCAGGATCGTAACCCCCGGATTGTAGAGAAAGCTCAAAGGGTTGGAGAGAGCAATCCTATGATGACGGGAGCCTCGTTGAATTTTCATGTGAAGGGTACGTCGGTATAGATATGGGCGCCGGGAGATCTGATCCCCGGGAACGATGTTTGCAACAATTGAAAACCGCACGAGCGGTTTGGGAGGTTGCCGATGTCATTGAAAAAAAGGATTCTATCAGGCGGCTTACTTACGATCATGGTGGTGATGGCAAACGCAGTGCCTGCGGCAGCGCAGGTCGGCATATGGGTGGACTATTACGTGCCCCAGTTTTATGTGGACAAGCTGGTGTTTTACGATGAGACCGGTACACCCTATTACTATGAGGATGATCAAGCCTATTCGGTCCCGGAGGATTACCCCGAATACCAAGAGCTTATCAACCACTACAACAGCAATGAGGACGCCTATCTGCGTTGGTTCGACCAAGTGGGCTACATGAGTCTGGAGTATCGCCGTGCGCCCAAAGTGGACTACTACGAACCAGAGTACTATCAGGATTACCCGGTGTTTTATACCAGCGCCGGCCGGCCGTATTACTACCAGGATGGAGTGACGGCCTACATCGCGGTGACCGATCCGTTTTACCACCGCTATGTGCGGCACTACAAAAGATATCACAGAAAATACATCCGCTGGTACCGTGAGCGCGGCCGGCACTATCACTGGTACCGCCGGCCCCTGTATACCGGTTATTATCGGCCGCTGTACCACAATGGTTATGTGGTGTATTACGATGTAGCCGGATTACCGTATTATTACCGCAGTGGGCATAAGGTTTTCATCAGTCGCAAGCATCGCCGTTTCGATCACTACATGAGACATCATCGGACCCATCGCGATACATACAACCGTTGGTACCAAGAGCATGGCCGCCGCCACCATGATTACCGCCAGCCGAAAGGGTACCGGCGGCATCGGTTGAAAGAAAACGCTCCGCGATCCATGCATGGCCGGGCGGTGGATCGGGCCGAGCACCGGCGGCGTCGTGACATGATGATCCGTAAAGACGTGCATGATAGAAGGCATGATCGCCAAAAAGACCGACACGATTTTCGCACCCAACGTCGGGAAGATCGCTTGGATCAGCGCGAAAAACGCCTGGATCGTCATGAAGATCGACAGAATCGTCGGCTGGAACGCCAAAAAGATCGGATGGAGCACCGGGAGCAACGAAAAGATTTGGTTCGTGAACGCCGCGAAGATCGCCGGGATAAAATCATCGATCGAAGAGAAATGCAGCGTGAAGAGCGCCAGGACCGGCATAAAGAACGTATGGATAAGAGGGGAGATCGTAGGGAGGAGCGCCGCGACGATCTTAGGGATAAGCGCGAGGAGCGCCGAGAGAGACGTGAGGATCGTCGAGAAAAACGCGAGGATCGTCGAGATAAGCTCCGGAAAAATCAATAAGGTGTCAAACACTCAATCCCGCTTGCAGAACGATTTGACCTAAAAAATCCTAGTTCTCTCCACAGATTTGGATTTTATCTTTGCAACAATCACCATACTGGGAGCAATAATAGTCGCACCAACAACCACCTGGAGCCTGTTTGCCGCAGTATCCCAGACAGGAATCGTTGCTCGGAGGCGGGGTGGGGGTAGGGCTGGGATTTGGGGTAGGGGTCGGGGTTGGGTTCGGCCCCCCCCCCAGTGTTTCAACACAGTGGTCGCGCCGTCCTCTGTGTGTATCCAGTTACCTCGGTTGCAATCCGAGCTGCTGGGACTGGAACAACAGAAATTGAGATTAAAGATATAATTGGTGATATCACATTGTTTGGGATAGCTGTTTGGAGAGCTGTAGGCGATAACCATTTGGGAGCTGGCATTCCAGCACCACATGTTTTGTTCCTGGGTCAAAAGAGGCACATCCAGTTTTACCGCAAGTGCCGAGCTGCTAAAAATTGTAATCCCGACAAAAAGCGGGATATTTAACTTGGTTCCTTTTTTTGGTCATCATCCGGCGGATTGGGCACCCGGTTTTTCAAATTGGCAAGCCCCTCTTGCGCAGCCAGCAAGACATCGGATGGTATGTCTGGGGAAGAGATCGCGTCGCTGCTTTCTGAGCAAGAAAGTAAAAGAAGCGGAAGCAAGAGCGCCAGTTTCGAGCCCCATGAGAATGGACCAGTGAGAAGACTTGGTTTCATTTTCGAATCCTCCTTTTTCGTTGTAGGCAAGCTCAACTCTGGATGGAAAGACCTTCTTTATAAAGAATAGATGTGTTTGCCTCGCAGATTTAGTCAAGGATGATGTATTAGATATTAGATATTATTTCAATACCTTTTTTCGGCATGCCGGTAATGGAAGAAAATATTTATCTTGCATGAAGATAGATAAGCACGGGTGGAGTTTTATCGATTGTATGTGTTTTTAGAAAACGGTGTTTTTTGAGGATCCAACGAGGAGAGCGACCCATGTGCGGGTGCGGATCTACAACTTGGCAAGCTCGTCAGATAATTTTCGAAGATCTTCTTTGACCAAGCTCGATATGATATTGCGATCCTGATCCACAAGCAGTACCGTGCCTCCGTATATGGCGTTGCGTAGCCCGTAGGAGGATCCGACTTCGTTGATAAGCTCGGATACAGCCAGGGGATCGGGTGTGTCTTTGATGCTGTATACTGTGAATTTGATTTGATTTTTCTCTTGATAGTCTGCGGCTTGGGCTTGACTCCCGAAGTACAGGCCGATGAAAGTAATCCGCTCGGTATATTGATCGTAAAGCTTGGTGGTCTGTTCTGCAGAAAATTTGCTGATGGGGCACTTGGGCATCAAGAAAACCGCCAATAGGTAATCCTTTTGCACGACCAGATCATCAATGGAAATGGGTTGGCCCTGATGATCTTTCACTGAAAAAGGCGGCATTTGATCGGGTGTCAAGACGGTGTATACACCGATTCCGGCTGCAACCAAAACGAGTAAAAGTAAATATGGTTTGATTTCCCACCTCTCGTCTATCCGGATGCATTCCGGATGGATAGGTTGTATGTGCTACCCCCGAGTGGACGCTTACGCTATGTTGGGTACAATGCATCAATTGTACCAAGCGATGTGCAAGAGTCAAGAACGAGATCAAAGCGATCTTGGCGATTGACCACCGATACCTGGGTTTGAGGAACAAATATATCCGGATAGGCTTTGCCTGTACTTGAAATCGCCGTAAATATTGTCCATAATGACTTTATGGCAACATGGAAAAAGTATATCGGTTTCATCCATGATGCTCCGCGGGTGGCTGATCGTTGGATTTCTACAACAGATGGGTATGTCAACCAAAGGGGGTAGGATGCAATTTCGAGCATTTGAAAAGGGCATCGAGGTAAACGGTCAGACGGTCTATGCAATCATGGATGGATTTTCAAATTACAAATCCATTGCAGCCAAATACCTGTTGGAAGTCGGGATTGGGACTGATAAAAGAGGAGATATCGAGATCATCGCCGATGCGTGGTATTCGCAAGAAGCCTGGTTGAAAGCTTTTGAAAACATAGCCAAAAGGATAGGTGATACCATCCTGTATCAGATCGGCTTGACGATACCGAAAAACGCCATTTTCCCCCCTTGGATAACAGATATTCATTCAGCCGTTCAGTCTATTGATATCGCGTACCATCTCAACCATCGGAAAAACGGCCGGGTCCTCTTTGATCCCGACACACGTGAAATGCTCGATGGGATCGGGCACTATGGATATGAGAAGGTCGAGGACCGAAACCAAATCGTTTCCACCTGCGAAAATCCTTATCCCTGTGATTTCGACCGGGGAATCATCACGACCATGGCCAAAAAATTTCAACCTCATGCTGTGATTACCCACGACAACACCAAGCCGTGCCGTAAAAAAGGGGAGGAAAGCTGCACGTACGTCATTACGTGGTGATGGTATAAATCGAATATGCCGCCTCGATCCGGATGGGTGATACGCCCTTATACTTTTCGATCCTCTCGATGGCAACCGTTCCTTGTGGTTTGACTTTGTCAAACAACTCTGCATAGTTTTCGAAATACTGCTCGCTTTGATAGGTTTTTTGAGAAAAGGAAGAAGTGTTTTGTATAGCTCGGGTGCTTATCCGGACTTTTTCTTCTTCGGCAACGTAATACGACCAGTCAGAATCCTTGGCGTGATCGATGACGACGATTGCAGGCGCCAACGAGAGAGCATGCTCGATGGCTGAAGTGGGGGACGGCATTTCGTGTAAGGAAAATTCGAACAGGACTGCGTCCACAGCGGGTGATATTTGATGAAAATCCGATGTAATGATTTCAAATGTATCAACCAGGCCGACTTCTTCGACCCGCTTTCGAAGTGTTGAGACGGCATTTGGATCTTGATCGACGGCGATCACTTTCTTTGCACTGCGGGCGTATTCGATAAATTGACCCCCGCCTGCTCCTACAGAAATGATGGTTTTATCCCGAAAGTCGTATGCCGCGCAGAGATTGTTGATGATTTCTGAGATCTTGGTGGCCATGACGGTTCCTTTCTCAATGACCCAAAGATGGATGGCAGATTGAAGAACCCTTATCTTGGGTGTATGTGTAGTTCATCCAGTCAGGGCAGCAACCTCACCGAATCAAAAGGATACTGATACTCATAGATTTGGTCCGCGTTCAAGTCAAGGAATTAGCGCTGTTTATCGATGGCGGCGTTTCGGAAAAATCAGAATTTGGGCGCTTGGAGAAGTCGATTGCTTCGGGAGGCCGGGAGTGGATGGGCTTGACATGTGGCGGGTTTGCCGGTTACACTTCTCCTTTCAGTAGACGAAAGAACATCGGATACCGAAGGGGGACGGATGAAGTTTTCCGTGCTGGTGACCCGAAAGTGTGATGCGCGTTGTACGTACTGCTACATCGAGCGCCGAGACGAAGAGTTGTGCCGGGATACCGCCCGAGCTTGTGTGGACTGGGTGGTCGATCAGTTGTCCGCCGGCGAGATGCTGGATTTCGGGTTTTTTGGGGGTGAGCCGTTGTTGCGATTTGATCTCATCGAGGAACTGACCTGCGAGTTGCGCGAGCGATCCGTCAAACAAGGTTTTCCCTTGTTGTTGAGCATGACTACCAACGCGAGGCTCCTCGACGAATCCAAGCTGAAGTTCATGGCCGCCCATCGCGTGGGGGCTTATATCAGCCTGGACGGACCATACGAAGTGCACACCCTGCAAAGAGGAACGAGCAAAAGAGATTATGATCGCATCGTCGATCATGTAACCCAAGCTTCCGAGGCATTGCATTTTTTGGGGCTCAACGCCGTCTACGGCCCCGAAACCATATTTGCGCTGCCTGCCACAATCGAGTATCTCTCGGGCTTCGGTCTACCGGTGCACTTGAATTGGGACATTACCTCGAAATGGGACCAGGCATCCTTGGAGCAAGCACCCCGAATCTTTCACGAGTCGGCTCGGTGGTTGCTCGAGCAGTTTCGATCCGGCCGTAAAGTAGAGCTGCATCCTTTCGAGGATAAAGCCCTGCAAATCGTCTTTGCGAAACAAATGGCTGGTAAAACCTGTCGAATGGGCGAGGCCGAGATGGCCGCGGATGTCAACGGTGATTTGTACCCGTGCGAGAGACTGGTAGGCCGGGAGGAGACCCGCATCGGTCATGTACATACCGGTTGTGATCAAGCCCTCCGGGAAGCGGTGGTCGCAGATCACCGCCGTCAAGATCCTGCTTGTGAGGATTGTTCACTCAAAACGATTTGCCGGCATGATTGCGGGTGCTCGAACTGGTTCATGACCGCATCCTATGGAAAGACCCACTCGACCATCTGCTTGCTCGAAAAGGCGCTGATCGGCGCCATGTACCAAGTCTGGGGTCAACTCTCGGAGATACCGGATTTCCGGGAGTATATGTATCGCGCTTCTCAAAGACGCTGTATTCTTTGCCAAGGGGAGGTTGCATGAAACACGAGGGAAAAATCAGAATCGAAGGCATTTTCGAGGCAACCCTGGATCGAAAGCAGTTCGACGAGCTGCAAAAATTTCTCAAAACCACCGATACGAGGCTCAAACCCATCTTCGATGAGGACTACAACCCGCTTGGAGGGCGCAGGATCAGGGAGTTCATTGAACGTATGCCCATGCTGAGCGATCGAAAATTCATCGAAGATACCCTCAAACGACATGAGATGCGGGCGGTGGAGAAACTGGAAGTGGCGCCGGGCCTAGAAGGTGGGCTGAAGGACTGGATTCATACCCACATCGACAACACGGTGTACCTGTTGGATCAGGCTCAGTTTGACAAGCTTATGATTCAAGCTGA
>JBFFBT010000284.1:0-7344 GCA_041560255.1 Myxococcota bacterium
GAATGGACAACCGCATGCTCAAACGTGCCGGTTTGGATTATTGGCAATCCTGTCACATTTCCAAACATCTCGAATTCTCCTCTATCGAACGACTCGGTCCCAAAGATCGGTTTCATTTTTTATCCGCGCGCGCGACCCAATCTTTTTTCGATCTCCATGTTCGCAGTGGTGACTTTTTGGTCTTGGGCCCGGAATCGACCGGCTTACCCGATACATTTCTCGATCGAAACGATCGCAGAAAACAATGCTACCGCATTCCCATGCCGGGAGGCGTGCGCAGTATCAATCTTGCAACTGCGGCAGGCATCGTCGTATATGAATCGTTGAGACAATTGGGCCGATTGACATTCCAAAATGGAGACTCTCCGTGCCGAGCATGACGGTATCTGAAAACGAATCCGGGCAACGATTGGATAGATATCTGCGTAAAATCTTTCCATCCATGCCCATCTCTCATATCTACAAGTTGATTCGAACCCGCAAAATCCGACTCAACGGCAAGCGCCCACATATCCAAACCATCCTGGAATCCGGAGATCGTATCATCATTCACATGCAAGAGGAGCGTTTCACCTCCGATACCAAACGCCCAAGACGAAAGCCCGTGCAACCCACATTTAATATTGTATTCGAAGACGACCATCTCCTGGTGGTATCCAAACCGGCGGGCTTGTCGGTGCACGGAGGCAAAGGACACGAGAAAAACTCCCTCATCGATCAGGTGCATACTTACCTGGGGGTACCGGAACAACTCAGCGCTTTCCGCCCGTCACTGGCCCACCGTCTGGATCGGGACACCTCGGGGCTTTTGCTGATCGGAAAATCCGGCCAAGCTTTGCGTACCCTCGGCCGGATGCTCAAAACCCGGCACATCGCCAAGCATTATCTGGCGCTGGTGCTCGGAAAACCCAAAAAACCTTCAGGAACCTGGAAATTCCGAGTGCAAAGACTGGATGTACCCGGCGGCAACCAACCACATCGAACCGTGAGCGAAAAACCCGGCCTGACCGAATACCGGCTTGCCATGAGTCGAACTCTACACCTTTTCAAAGGTATTGCTCGCGAAATCAGCCTGCTGGATCTCCATTTGATTACCGGTCGCACCCATCAAATCCGTTCGCATCTGCAGCAATCCGGCCTTCCGCTCGCCGGAGACCCGCGGTACGGCGACCCTGATTTCAACCGCATGTTGCGAAAACGCTATAACCTGAAAAGACAGTTTTTACATGCCTATCGAATCGAGCTTGCCCACCCCATAACCCAAAAACCCATCATCCTCACCGATCCCTTCCCGGATGATCTGCTCGGACTCGCCCGCAGCTTGGATCTGAAAATACCTTGATGAAGATTCTGGGCCCGAAAAAGCCAGGCTAAAAATCCACCCTGAGCCACAATCCGATCTCGGCTCGAACTGCCGGGATGTACAAACCTTGCTCCAATCCGGGAAAGTCTTCTGTGGCGGCAAGATCGACCGTGTAGTGAAACTCACCCTGCTCGCCCAGATGCAGAGTTGCAAAGCTGGAAAGCTGCAGATAGGTAAGCACCGTCACCTGGTAATCAAACCTGATAATCCAAGTTTTATCACTAAGGTTGCCGATGGCGCTCAAGATGAAACTGGTGTTGTTCCAATCACCGGGATTGAGCAACATGGCATAAGCCGACGCGTAGTTTCTACCCAAGTAAAAGGGTATGAAAGCACCTTGGAGTGCCAGCCAGGGATAAAGATTCGGATCTTCATAAGCTGCATCATTGTAGAAGTACTCGATACCCAAATACAAACTGTCTTGATCCGAATACAAAAGCGCGACCTCAGCTCCTGCCGTCACTTGTGCAATCCAATCATCGTCACGGTAGACCGGATAGGGTAACCGGCCGGCTTGGGGCTCTAGCCTGCCCCGCCAAAAGGGTGTTGTTTGGTTATGCGCCACAGCACCTTCCAACCTCAAGTCGAATATGCCGACTGCGGTGGATAAATCCAAACCAACCCTGAATGGCTGATCTTTTCGGGCCGCAACCGATACAGCCAGCTCGGTCTTATCGAAGAGCATTTCGGCCCGAAGCGCGCCGCCCATTTTTTCAGGCGAGGATGCGTCATCCAGATTGACAACCGCATAAAGGTTCCAGTTGAGCGACTCGAGAGGAACGTGGATTTTGAGCAAGCTCACTCCCAACCTCTCATCAAATATCGCCAGCGGATCCCGCTGTTGCCGATTGAGAAAATCCGTGGGATTCCAGAAGCGACCCGACCCCCAGCGCGCCGGCTGGCGACCCAGGGTAACAAAAATCTTGCGATACAGATCAAATTTCAACCAAAACTGATCCAACCACACCTGGGTGGGCTCGATCGATCGATCGAACAAATCCTTCTGCCCCGGTTCGATCGTAAAGTCATATTTGAGCCTGCCACGCACAAAAGCGCGCAGTCTGTCATGGGGACGCGCGTCGATATACAAGTGCAACAAGTTGGGGCTCGTGACGGGGTGCTCTTCAAAAGATCCCTCATCCATGAGGTTGTATTGAAAACGCATGTAAAGCTGCCCGCCCAAAGCCAGTCGGTCGTCTATTTCCTCGAGCTTGTCGGAAAGTTGTTCCTGTGGTTTCAAAGCGTCGTCCGGTTGCAGGTTCTCCTCCCCAAACAATTCATCTTCTCGGTGGGAAATCTCCTGTTGGGACAACGCCACGTTCGAGCCGCCCCAAAAGACAACCCCGACCACCACCATCCATCCAAACCTGAATCTGGGTGTCAACAACTCGATCATCGGCTTTTGGACTCCAGCCAAGCCTTGGTGAAGATGTTGGCAGGCAGCGGGTTGAGATCGACTTTTTGTATGACGATGTTGGTTTGGTTGCCTTTTTCGAGCTCGTCGTAGATACGGATTTCTTTCGGAAAATAGATATCCGCGCCCTTGGAAGCACTGAACAGCTTGCTCCATTTGGGATAGTACGAAGTGCGCATCAGCTTGCCGGACAACGCAAACTCTTGACTCTTGAGCAGGTTGGATGTCTCCTGATCGACCCAGATGTGCATGATCGGAAAAGCCACATCCGCATCCCGTTTGGCTTCCAACTTGAGGTGATGCACTTTGAAACGGCCCAACTTCTCTTCTCCCATATAGGTCCCGGTGTATTCTTCAGCCAGCCGGGACTCGTCATAGTCGGCGCGTCTCGAATCGGTGCCGCCGATGCGTTCACGTTCGGTCCTGCGATCCCATTTACCGGTGGCAGGATCAAACAAAAACAGGTTTTTGTCGATTCTCAAATATCCCTTGCCGGCCTCGGCCTTGGGTTTGAGAAACAACATCATGAGCTTGTCGTCTTCGTCCCGGCGGTATACCACCAACTGGTAGACCAAATCGTTTTTGCCCTTTTCCTTGGTCTCGAGATACACCAAAGCCTTGTAATCACCCGAGTTGGTTTGTCGATCATCGAGTTGCTTCAGCAACCCGAGCACAGCCTGGTCGGAAAGCGGCTCCGACCCGGCTGTTTTCGCACCCAGCCAAACCACCAGCAAACCACATAGCAATTTTCCCAAACGCATGATAGCACCAACCTCTCTGAAGCTTTGCAGCCGTAACCATTTGCATCAGCCCGCGTGGTGAATCGCGGTGACAGGCTGCATGCGCGACGCCTTGAAAGCAGGCCAGCAGGCACTCAACCCGACAATGCATGTAAAAGTCACCACGATCTTGACCACCTGCCAAAACGAGATGGAAAGATGCAACACTTGACTCATCAACAATGCCCTGACCGCGTCATACGGTATGCGCCATGAGGCCGTGTCTACAATTTCACATACACAAACCCCCAAAGCAGAACCCAATGAAGTGGCAAAAAGACCCAACATGAGCGCCTCCCCCAAAAACAATCCCAACACTTTCAAACGACCCATACCTATGGCCCGTATGGTCCCTACTTCCCGCGTGCGCTCTCTGACGGAAATCCACATCGAATTCATGATACCGACTGCGATGATCACCATGAGAATACCCACCAGTAAATACGAAAGACCGTCCAATGCGGTCACCACCCACTTTACGTAAGACACCTCGTCGCTCCAGATGGTTAAATCCAATTTTTGTCCCGTCCAGTCTTCACCAGAGACGGTTTCAAACTTCATAAAAAACGGATTGGGCTCATGATCCATGAGCACATATCCCTTTTTTTCGAAAACACCCCGCAATCGTCCCATGACCTCTTGCGCCTTTTCGGGATCTTTCAGATACAGCATCACGACGCTGGAAGAATCCTCAACGATTTGGTAGAGTATTCTCACATCTTTCTTGGGTATGAAGATGTTCCAATTGCTCATGAAACCAAAATCTCTGGCTATGGCGACAATGGTGACATCTATCGTATTGACCCGCCCGGATCCGGTCGGCGCCGATATGGTGACCATATCACCGATCTGCACCTTGAGGCGTTTGGCTTGATCGGCAAAGATCATAGCGGTATGTGGCTCGGCCAGCTTTTTCAAATCACCCAAAACCATTTTGCGACCACCGGTTTTGTACTCACTTTCCTCAGCCAATTGAATGAGATCAAAAAGCCGCTTTTCTTCGGTGATATCGATGCCCGATGGGCTCGCGTAGAAACTTCCCTGATCACTGACGATCTTGGCCCAGGCCCGATCCCGGTCCACCATGTGCACGAGATCGGGGGTATGCTCGGCGGCGATTTTTCGAATCTCGTCCACGCCGGTAATCATCGGCCAAGCCTCCGAAGGTTTGGACTTGTAAAACCCACCTATATTCACATGACCCGAAACCAATGCCGTGGCATTTCGAATCATGGTGTTTCGAAGACCACCAGCCAGTGACATCAACAACGTCATCAGCATCGCCACCAGGGCCAATGCCGTGGCCAACAATATGGTTCTACGCTTTGCTTGGAGAAGGTTACGATATGCAATGATGAGGATGGAACCCATGGATTTACTCCTTGCCCTGCATGGCAACGATGGGCTGTATCCGGGTGGCGATAAAAGCCGGATAAAAAGTAGCCAGTAGACACACCACCAGCACGACCATCCAGGCAAATATCAAATTGTGTGCTCCCACCGAGGGATACAAACGAGGACCCGAAAACATGAACACCAAAAAATCATGTACGGCCGGAATGCCCTCGCGTCCCAAGTGCTTGACGAAGCCCGCTCCGAGCAAGGTACCCAACAAACCCGCCCCCATGGACAACATCAAGGTCTCCAACAAAAACATCAACATGACAAAACTGCGGTAGCCTCCCATGGCTCGTATGGTGCCGATTTCGATCATCCTTTCCATGGTGGCCATGATCATGGTGTTGTTGATGATGACCAAGGCAACCACGAAAATGATAAATGTCGCCACATAAAGCACTATCCGCACCAACACCACCAACTGCCCCACGATCCCGGATGCTTGTTGCCAATCCACCAACTTGAGTCCCAAACCGTTTTCTTTGATGGCTTTTTCCAACAAAGGTCTGGTTTGGCTCATTTTGTCCGGATCCTCGAGGACAACCGCCGCATTGAGCGCCAATCCATGATCGATTTCAGCCTGCGTGTATCGAGGCAGTTCGATCAAGCGATCGTTGGCTCGAAGCGGCTTGAGATCCACATCTGCAAACTCGTCAAAACCTCGGTCCTGGGCTTTTTCGGCCTCGACGCGGTCTACTTCCCCAAATAGGTCTTCCTCGGCCGTATCGGCCGGTACTTCGCGCAAACCTACCTCATTGCGTATGGTTTCGAGCTCGGCCAGTTTGTCCCGGGTCATTTTCCCATACAGATCCCGAAAGGTCAGCATATCGATCAAATTGTGCGAACCTGCCAAAATCGAGCGTTCCAGACCTTTGAACTTAAATGTCCCGAATACCTTGATGTTCACAGATTTGATGTAGCCGCTTTTGGTGTAGGTTCGTATGGTGATGACATCACCCACATCAAAAAGATACAACTTGATCTTGGGCGCGATATTCTCGAAAAAAAAGGCGTGTCGATCGGCGATATTGGCATCATCGACCCGTAAAAACTCCTGTATGAGCTCCTCGATATTGTCCTTTGGGCTTTGCAGGTAGTTGCCCAGCTCGGTCGTCAAGATCTCTGCTTGGCGGGACTCGAGCTGAAAGGTGATCCGGCGGTATTGACGCACCAAGCGCTCCACCTGATTTTGCAACACAGCATCTGTAGCGATCTTTTTGCCCTTCTCGTACACTTCCCGGTACAAATCATCCAATTGCCTCGCGACCCGATTTCGAACCACATCGTTGTAAAAATCTTGATTGATGAGCAATCCTCTTTCACCCTGGGGTACCATTTGACCCTGGACGATTTCAAATGTATTGAAATGCTTGGCAAACTCGTGAAGATCGGTACCGAGATAACGTAGAAAAACATGCTCATACTCGTCAACCAGCGGAGCCATTTTGGTATCCAGAAACATCAATTGTTTTTCTGGTTCGGATGGGAGCATGCGCCAAAACTCATCCGACAACACCACGTCGACATAACCGATTTGGGCTTCGATTTCTTCCCGGATATCCAACACTGCTTTTCGATTGATAAGCTCTTGTTTCAACATCTTCGCTTGGGTGCGGATTTTTTCCTCCAAGCGCTGCATGCCGTCCAGATCCCGGTTGGATACGGCCAGGCGAAGCTTCTCGATGTTTTTATCCAGTTCGGTCTGCAGATAAAACTCGGCCATCTCGATGCCCATGGGAACCACGGCTTTGACATTGGGGACCTCGACAAGGGTTGTCTTGACCCGGGCGAAATCGGGTATGCTGCCGATGTCCTCCGTGCCCATGAAACCACCCCCAAACAGAGCCAAGTCGTCTTGGGCGTCTTGATCGTAGACTTGAAAGTGTCCGGCAATGCTGGCGGTAACGCTTCTGGTCATGGATCGCTCGATGCTGTCGAGCAACGATGTCCCCAACACCACCAAAAAGCTGCCGAAACACATAATCAAACCCACAATGATGTTTTTTCCCTTGTTGCTGAAAAGGTTACGCCAGGCCAGCTTGCTGATGACCCCAAATCTCCCCGCGAGATTCATGCCTGGATCCTTTCACCATCTACCCGGCCGTCCACGATGTTGACGATGCGTTTGGCATGCTCCATGACCCGCATGTCGTGGGTCGAGAACACAAAGGTAGTCTGCCGTTTTTGATTGAGCTCCTTCATGAGGTTGATAATGTTCAAGCCGGTCACAGAATCCAAATTGGCGGTCGGTTCGTCCGCCAACACGATGTTCGGACGGCTCACCAGAGCCCGGGCGATGGCCACCCTTTGTCTTTGACCGCCCGAAAGCTCTCCGGGTCTTTGCTTGGACTGCGGAGTTATGCCCACCAGCTCCATCATCTCTTCGACCA
>JBFFBT010000285.1:0-7333 GCA_041560255.1 Myxococcota bacterium
CGGGTGTTTGGGTCAGCGGTAGGTACTTTTTCGGAAGTTTAACAAATGCTACATTCGTCAAAGACATCGGTCTGGGTGGTTTTTTTAACATGTTGGTTGGATTGGAATATGGACCCAAAGATTCGGGGCTTACTTGGACCGCCAAGCAAATGCAATGGCAGGCAGAGCTCATGTATAGGCTGGCATTCAATCATCTTCAAGTTGCGCCGGCGTTTTTGATACGACTCGGACTGGGCGATACAACCTGTAAAATTTTGACTGAATCCGCCTTGGCCATCAGCACACAATACAAATACCCTTACGGCATGCTGGACATCTATATGACACTCTTTCCTTCTTTACTGCGTTTCTATGTCACCGGAGGCTACAAGTATTTGATCGAGGCCAAGCTGACTCCGGGAATAGACTCAGAGACTACCGAGAGCGTAGATTGGTCCGGTTCGGGGTTGGTGGTGGGCGCCGGGGTCGATTTCGAGATCCTATCAGGATTTGATCTTAAAATCGGATATGAGTTAAATCGTTTCATGCTGCATAAAGGCAGACAGGAACGGTCCGACACCTACCAAACCTTCATGCTGCAGCTTGGCTGGAGGTTTGATTCATATTGATCATTGCGCAAGAAAATCACGCAATGTATCCACGAGCGCGTTCACATCAGCCGGCATCTCAATCCAATGTAACTCATTGACGTTTCGAAACCACATCAGTTGTCTTCTGGCGTAACGGCGGTGTTCGGTTTTGATGGATGCGACAGCCTCTTCCAAATCCCGCTCGCCGGCCAATACAGCAGCCAAATGGCGATATCCTACCGATTGAAATGCGGGTGTCTGCGAAAATCCAAGTTGGATGAGCTCGTCGACCTCATCCAGCCAACCCGCGCTCATCATTCGATCGACTCTCTCATTGATACGCTGGTAGAGCGTTTCCTTCGACCAAAGAGGCGCAATCTGGTAGCTTCGGTATCGTTGTTGAGAAAATCCATGTGTTTCCTGCAGCTCTGAAATCGGCACTTTCCCAACGATACATACCTCCAGGGCGCGAACAATGCGAACGAGATCGGAAGCGGGAAGCCGCTTTGCGGTGACTGGATCCATGTCACACAACCTACTATACAGACTGCCGGGATCCGAGCTTTCCTGCGTGAGCAACTGCTCACGTAAGTTGTCATCCCTGATTGGCGCATCCACGATGCCATACAGGAGGACTCGTATATACAACCCAGTTCCACCTACCACGATGGGAAGACGGTTTCTCTGGGTGATATCATCGATTGCCCTGTGAGCCAGTTCGGCATAACGTCCGGCGGCGAAAACCTCATGCGGATCGCAAACATCCATGAGATGATGTACAATACCAGCCTGCACACTGGCGGGCGTCTTGGCAGTACCGATATTGAATTTCCGATATATTTTACGCGAATCCGCCGAGATCAACTCTCCGTCCAATCGGCCGGCTATGTCACGCGCCAACTGACCCTTGCCGGATCCGGTGGGTCCACAAATTACAATCAAAGCAGGTTTATCTATTTGCGATGAAACCAATGCGCAACCTCATCCCGATCGAAATCCACCAACACAGGCCGGCCATGCGGGCAACTGCCTGCATGATCTACTTTATCCAATTGCATCAAAAGGCTATGTACCTCTGGATCGGAAAGCGGTCGGCCCGACCGAATGGCTGCATGACAAGCCATGCGACCGATCACTTTTTGTCTTTCACGCTCCCAGGGTTGGGACAAATCCAACTCGGCAAGCTCATCCAGAGTGTCTTTTACCAAGCTCTCCACCCGGACATGTGACAACAAAGCCGGGATGGCTTTGATGATAATCGTGTTGTTCCCGAATAATTCCAGCTCGAATCCTACCTGACGGGTTCTTTCGATTTGAGACTCCAACATAGATACCGCAGGCGCATCGAGCTCAAGTTGCAAGGGCACCAACAAACGTTGGGATGCGATATTGCCTGCCTTCAAGGATGCCAGCATGTGTTCATAGGCAATCCTTTCGGCTGCAGCGTGTTGATCGATGATGATTACGCGGGTCGAATCAGATAGCAAAATGTAACTATTCCATAATATCCCGAGCAGATGCATGCCATCAAGGCCGACCTCCAAGTCTTCGGCAGCAGAATCCACGGATTCGCAATGTGTAGCCCGAATTTCAAATTTTTTTTCCACATCCCACCATTTGGGCCGGGACGTGCTCTTGTGAATGGGTTGTAGAATCGATCGGTGAACCGCTATCCGGTCAGGAGAGTTTTTGGCTTCACTCAATTGGGCTTGCTGGGTCTTCAAGAAATATGTTCGGCTGGTTTTCATCCATGGTGATACCGAAAGCAGCTGTGCGACTGCAACTCCCACCGCACGATAAATATGCTGAGTGCGTACGAATCTAACCTCTGTTTTTTGTGGATGAACATTGACATCCACCATCTTGGGATCGATCTCGATCTTCATCACAGTCGTCGGATATCTTCCCTGCGGCACTACCCCGTGACAGGCATCCATCAGTGCATGCTGCAGCATCCGGTCCTGTACGTAGCGACCATTGACAAAAAATAATATGCCTCGCGGATTTGTGCGCGTGTGGGTCGGATCCGAGAGCAATCCTTTGATACGTACATCCTCCTCTTGATAATCGAAAGGATAAAGATGAGCATATACATCCCGTCCCAGCAATATGGCCGCTCTTTGTCCAAGATCTTCGGTTGCGGGGGCATTTACCAAATTGCGATTCGCATGCACCAGGCGAATGTTCACCTGGTGCCGGGCCAAACAAAGGCGCATCAACCAAGTTTGAATGTGTCCGATTTCTGTGGATTGACTGCGTAGAAACTTACGTCTTGCCGGCACATTATAAAACAAATCCTCCACCAAGATTTCGGTCCCCACCGGCGCCGCGGTATCCGTCGATTCCAACAAACGACCGGCCTCCATGACCAACAGGGTGGCGGCCGAATCTTCTTTCCGGCGGGTTGTGATACGCATCTTGCTCACCGCTGCAATGCTTGCCAGCGCCTCACCTCGAAACCCTAAAGTGAGAATTCGATCAAGATCTTCAGCAGAAGATATCTTCGAGGTCGCATGCCGTCGTACGGCCAACTCGACATCCTCGCGAGACATACCCATGGCATCATCGGTGACTTGAATCAATTTGCTACCGGCTTGTTCCACTCTGCACTCGATACGTTCGGCACCGGCATCAAGGCTGTTTTCAATCAATTCCTTGACCACGGACGCGGGTCGTTCGACAACCTCGCCGGCAGCAATCTGATCAACGAGCTGTGATGACAGAATTTTGATTTTTGCACTCATGCCGCCAAGGCTACCATACCGCCATCGCGACTCAAGGCTTTTTGCAGAGAAATCGATTGAATTCTTTCTCAGATCCCAAACGCATGCTTCCCAGGCCGAAATCGTAAGCCACAAGCAGAGCGCTTGTGGCTTCATATTAGGCGATCACGCGGTTTCGCCCTTGCTTTTTGGCTTGATAAAGATTGAGATCGGCTTTTTTGATGAGATCCAATGAAGTATTTATGGTCTCGTCTGCAAATGCAAGACCCATGGATATCGTGGCCTTGAGACGGGTAGGTCCGAATATCAACCTATGATTTTCCACCAATTGGCGCACTTTCTCCGCCATATTTTTCGCATTTTCATATTCGATCTCCGGCAAGATGATCGCAAATTCGGTGCCCCCATATCTGGCCAGAAAATCCTCCCGCCGAATATTTTCCCTGACCAATCTGGCTATTTGCTTCAGCGTTTGATCTCCGATTAAATACCCATAAGAATCATTGACTTGCCGGAAGTAATCCATATTGAACAAGCAGAGTGACAAATGGCGTCCGTACCGGCGGGATCTCGATAGCTCCCTTTCCAAGTTCTCGAGGAAATATCTCTTGTTGTACACTTGGGTCAATCCATCCAAGGTTGTCAATCGATAAATTTCTTCATGATAGGCGTCTTCTATATTTTCGCCGCTGAGAAATTTGAAGATGGTTCGACCGATCTCAACCAAATCCCCGTTTTTCAATTTGACTTCTTGGATGGGCTCATCATTGACAAGTGTACCCTGCAGGCTGCCCAAGTCTTTGATGATCACAGAATCACCTGTGTTGAGGAGCTTTGCATGGTTGCGTGATACGGACTCTTGATCAAGTTGGATGTCGCATTTTGACGATCTGCCGACTATCAAAGAAGGTCGATGTAGGTTGAACTTTTTACCTAAGTCCAATCCGTACACCATTACCAAACAAGCCTTTTTTACGTCTCGATTTTCGACCGTATTCGACACCACCGTAACCACCATACCGTTTTCACGCCCGTCCATCTCCACTCTCCAGTTGTACGCCTATCCTAGCAGGTTGAATTGACAATGTCCAGAACCTAAAACCAAAGAATTTACAGAATTTTCTCGATTTCCCGACATAGCTCCGGAAGAATCTCACCGGATTTTCCCAGGATGGTCACATCGGCACAAGTTTGACTCAGCAGAGTTTTTTCAAGATTAATCTCAATCACCAAGCAGCCCCTTCGCTTGGCAGCCGGTGGAATGTAGCTTGCCGGCGCTACTGTGGCGGAAGTGCCCACCACCAAAAGAATGGAAGCACCGTCGACCAAATCACCGGCTCTTTGGAGCACCCAAGGTTCAATAGGCTCACCGAAAAATACGACCCTTGGCTTCAATATGCTGTCACATTCCCGACATCGAGGTGGAAATCCCTTATTTTCAGTAGCTTCTATCGAATCCCGAGAGAAATCAAATTTGCATCTCAAACAAACCAAAGCATCCGAGCTGCCGTGAAAGCAGACTACGTTTTTCGAGCCCGCCCGCTCGTGCAAGCCATCCACATTCTGGGTAATAACACCCTCGAGCACTCCGACTTGCTCCATGCACGTCAGGGAGAAATGTCCCGGGTTGGGCTTAGCACGTCGTATCATAGCTTGCATTTCGTTGATCATGTGCCAGACTTTTTCGGGATGGGCCAGGAACGCCTCCATGGTGGCATATTCTTGAGGCGGATATTTTTCCCACAGCCCTCCGCTCGAACGAAAATCCGGAATGCCCGATTCGGTGCTCATCCCCGCTCCAGTCATGGCCAGCATTTTTTTCTTACCGACAATTTGTTTCGCGAGATCGCGCAAGCGACTTGGTGACATCGATAATCAACCTCCTACACTGTATACTGTCTAGATACTTCAGCATGTGCTATACTCTCTCGGTATGAGCAGATTGTACAGAAAAGCATCCGAATCATTTCGAAAAACCAGATCGTACAAAAAATTCAGACCCACAGCTCCGATAAAAATATCGGATTTAATCAACAAGCAGGCCAAGCGTCTGGGTCTCGAGACCATGTACAGGCTGGAGACGATCCGGCGTTGTTGGCCCCATGTCGCCGGAGAATACGTGGCGCGTCATGTAGTCCCGATTCGATTGATCCGTAAATCGCTTCGCGTAGCCGTATCCGATTCCACCTGGCTCAATGAGATGATCTACCTGCACGAATCACTTCTGCTCAATTTACGCGAACATTTGGGAACCGATTGGATCCGTGAGATAAAATCCGTTGTGGCCGAAAAAACACCCCATGACCTGTTCCCGATCCAGAACAACTCCAACCGGGAAATTCGAGCTCCGGTTTCAGAAGCCATTCTCAAAAGAGTCGAAAAAATCACCCGCACCATCACGGATGAACAACTGAACCACCGGATCCACAAAGCCATGGTTGCCTGCCTTTCCAGGCTCGAAGCTCAATCGAAAACCGCACCGAAGACCGGCGAAACTCTCGATTCACCTTCGTCTCATGGGTAAAGTATCGCTTTAACTTCTTTACTGTAACATCCCGTATTATCATACACAATCATAGGAGGATCGATATGCATGGCTCCTTTGCCTGATCGAATGGATTCAACCAGGCAGTTCTTTGCCCCAAGCTCTTTTCTCCCGTGGATCATTCGCAACCTGGATGGATTGAGTCTGTTTTGTCTACAGGCATGGAAGTATTCGGGCAATCTATGTGGAGGAATGACGACGCTGAACCTACCTCGGGGTCGAAGAAGTCTTGCCGCGCTCGCCACAACATCCGATAAAGCACATAAAATCTCGTGTTTACCCAAGGCTTTTTCCACATCTTGATTGATATTGCCGGAGTTGACCGGACGGTAGGGAGGATTGGATACGACTTGCTCAAAGGCACCGGCAGGAAGAACTTCGTGCAGTTGTTTGAGATCGGCATTGAGAATATCTATCCGATCGGACAAGCCATTGTGTGCAACCGAACGCCTGGCCCTTTCTGCCAGCGTGGATTGTATCTCAATTCCAATTGCATGAACGGCCCTATCAAAACCAACCATGAGCAAAGAAATGATCCCGCTGCCGCAACCCAAATCCACAACAGTTTCAGCTCCCTTTTGCACAAACCAAGCCAACAATACGGACTCCAATCCAAATCGGTATCCCTTGCTGGCCTGGTATACCTCGAATTTCCTACATATCAAGTCTAGGGTTTCGTTACAGGATTCCATCTATTATATTCTTGCAAAAATACTGTTCTAAAAACCTCGGCTGAATATAACCGCAGAAATCGTCTTGAGAAAAATCCGCACATCCAATCCCACCGACCAGTTTTCAATGTAATGGATATCCAGATCCACCATTTGCTCGAAGCTCAACCTATTGCGGCCCGAAACCTGCCATAATCCGGTTATTCCCGGCAATGCGTCCAATCTTCTCAGATGCCGATCTTCATATTGCTTTACCTCGTATGGAATCGCCGGTCTGGGTCCAATCAAGCTCATGTCACCCTTGATGACATTGATGAGCTGAGGCAATTCGTCAATCGAAAACATCCTAAGCATCCTGCCTATGGGAGTAATGCGATCATCGTGTTTGGATTTGAACAACGTTCCATGTTTGTCGGAATCGGCGGCTTGTCCATTTTTAATGATTTTTTCCATGAGCAACCTGTGTTGTTTATCTCTTGATTGCATATACATAGAGCGAAACTTGTAGAGCTTGAAATGCATGCCTCCACGCCCCACCCTTTTCTGGGTATAAAAAACAGGTCCTTTCGAAGTTATTTTTATCAATGCAGCCGCCACCAACATGACCGGCAGAAGAAAAAATAAAAGGTTTACAGCCACCACCAAATCAACCAATCTCTTGAACACCAAATTCATACCGACAATTTTCGAACCCAACGGACCCATCACCGGAATACCGGCAATCTGTTCCAAGTGCAGTCTGTCAACCAACAAATCATACAAATCCGGGATAACTCCCCAGGATACTCTATGGCGATAACAAGTATCAATTGCCTGGGTCATCTC
>JBFFBT010000286.1:0-7258 GCA_041560255.1 Myxococcota bacterium
CGTACAACCACGACAGCGATCCGGCGGATGATTTCAACCATGGCTCGCATTGTGCAGGCATCTTGGGCGCGGTCGGCAACAACGGTGTGGGGATTGCGGGCGTAAATTGGAATGTCAAGATCATGGCCTTGAAGTTTTTAGATGGCTCCGGCAACGGGCCCGAATCGGCGGCCGTGGAGTTGATGAACTACATCGTTGATCAAAAGAAACGAGGACAAAACATCGTGGTCTCGAGCCATTCGTATGTGGGCCCGTACGATAAGCCGCTTGACGACGCCATCCACGCAGCCGGAAAGGTCGGAGTCATTTCCTGTGCAGCCGCCGGCAATGAAGGTCGCAATGTGGACTCTCAGCCTCAGTATCCGGCCTGCATCGATTCTGAGTACATGATTTCGGTCGGTGGTACGAACAACCAGGACGGGATCTACCAATCATCCAATTACGGAGTCAAAACAGTCGATTTGGCCGCTCCTGGGACAAACATTGAAAGTTGCAACCAAAGCGGTGGTTACATGCAAATGACGGGCACCTCCATGGCCACCCCGCATGTGGCCGGTGCGGTGGCTTTGGCGGCCTCTCGATTTCCGGATGAGACCACCCTGCAGAGAATCGGACGGATCATGAACAGTGTGGATCCGGTGCCCGATTGGTCGGGAAAAAGCGTTACGGGTGGACGATTGAACCTGAAAACCGTGGTGGAAGGCGGCAATTACGTCAACGCCATTTTTTCTTTTGCCACAAGTGTCGATAACTTGAAAGCGGATTTTACCGACAAGAGCACCACCAACAGTACGGGTATCGTGGAATGGAAATGGGATTTCGGTGATGGGGCCGGCTCGACCCAACAAAACCCGAGTCATACCTACAAAGCCGAAGGCAAATACAATGTCACCCTGGAAGTCAAAGACGCCAACGGACTGGAGGATTTTGCCACCTCGAAAGTCATGGTTCCGAAATTGATGAGCTACTGCGAATCCCGCAGCAACTCGGCCATGTTTTCGTATATCAAAAGGATGGACATCGGGCAGTTCGGCAACCCTTCGGGCCAAAGCTCGTATTCGGTATTTCCGGATTTTGATATCTACCTCAAGCCGAACAGCTCCTACTCTTTTGTGGTGACACCCGAGACACCCTTTGGATTGTTCAAGAACAATGGCTATCGGGTTTGGATAGATTTTAATCGCGACGGCGACTTTGAGGATGCCGGTGAACAGGTATTTGAAAAAGGCGGCGAAGGGCCTCAGTCCGGCACGATTTCCATCCCGGGCAACGTCAGCCCCAAAGGCCGGGTGGGCATGCGCATATCGATGAAAAACGACAGTCCCGCAGCTCCCTGTCAGATTTTCAGCTATGGTGAGGTGGAAGATTATTACGTAAAAATCGGTGACGGAGTCGAGCCCACTCCGACTCCCACCCCCGGTCCTACCCCGACTCCCACACCCACACCAACACCGACACCAACACCAACACCAACACCAACACCCGAGCCCACTCCGACTCCCGGCCCCACACCAACACCGACCCCCGACCCCACGCCCACACCCACACCAACTCCCGATCCAAAATCCTGTGTCGGTTATTGCGGTAAAAAATCTCCGGGAGGTTGCTGGTGTGACGATTTGTGCGAGCAATACAATGACTGTTGCGCGGACAAAAAGGCGGTTTGTGACGAGCCCGGACCTTCTCCCGATCCCACGCCTGAGCCTGATCCGAATTCCTGCATGGGTATCTGCGGAAAGAAAGCCCCAGGAGGTTGCTGGTGCGACAAGTTGTGTGATCAATACAACGATTGTTGTGGAGACAAGCTGGAGATATGTGGATAGTATAGTGGATAAAAGTCAAGTCGCTTCAACCGCTTGATAAGATGCAGGCACATCACGCCTTTCCAAATAGATTTTCAGACAGGTAGAAAACCCCCGGATTCGCACCTGGCGTAGGTGTGAATCCGGATTGAAACCAAATCTGGATTTTTGCAGGTTTTCTTATTTTGATCGGTCGAGGGAAGGACGATCGGATACAATGGGAAAAGTCAGGTTGTTTTTCCATTGGGGATCTGCTTTGGAGCGATGGACGGCATGCACCAGTCGAACGGCAGACTGGATGGTTTGCCGCATGCTTTCCAGTTTCCAGGTAGGATCGTACTCATCTTTGACCGTGTGATAATGCTCTTTCCAGTAGCGCGCATACTGAAAAGTCCCGGAGGCATCGTCCTCGCCGGCGCTGAGCCAAATGGATGGAATACCGTAGCGGGCAAAAGGAAATTGATCGGAACGGTAAAAAAATCCTTGCTCGACCATGGAGAATGTCGAGTACTTCAGACCTTGTCGCAGCGCGAGGCGCCGGACCATGTCGCCCAGGCTCGAAAACCCGCCACCGACGGCCATGATACTCGCGGCCTTGTCCCATACAGGTGTGGATTCGAAATTAATGTTGGTGACGAGTTTCGTACGATCGGCGTTGCGGACATAGAAAGTCGAGCCCAAAAGCCCATGCTCTTCGGCCTGACAGGCCAACAAATCCACCGAGTACTTGAGCCGATCGCGGTGTTCGTTGAGTATCTTGCCGGTAAGCACCATGGAAGCGACGGCCGAAGCGTTGTCGATGGCGCCGTTGAAAATATTGTCTCCCTGCATCCCGGATTTGATGCCTAGATGATCGATATGCGCGCTGAGCACGATCTTTCGGTCGGATTTGCCCGGAATACGGGCCACGACATTGTTGACTGTAAACCTACGGGATCGGTTTCGACCCTGTACCTTGAAGCTGAAGCCGAGCGGAACGGGCTTGAAATCTCTTTGCTCGGATTTTTTGTAAAGCTCGTGGATGTCGATGCCGTGTTTTTGCAAAACCTCAACAAGGGCCTTTTCCGTGATCCAAGCTCGCCATACCAGATTGTTGCCCAGATCGGACTTCAGATACACTTGCTCGCCGCTCCATGAGTTGACCACTACATTCCAACCGTAACCCGCGCTTTCGTCGGTATGTATGAGCAGGATTCCGGAAGCGCCCCGTCGGGCGGCTTCCTGGACGTGATACGTCCAGCGGCCGTAATACGTAAGGGTTTTTCCTTCGAAGATGGAAGGATCGTGCATGCCCGGATCGTTGACCCGCACAATGATGATCTTGTTTCGAACATCGAAATCTTTGAAATCGTCCCAATTCCAAGGTTCGGCCTGGATGCCGTAGCCTACAAACACTGCGTCTGCCCGATGGGTATACCGGGTGTTTTTACCGGTATAAGAGCCCACGAGATTTTTACCGTAGAGCAAAGAAACAGAGCCTGCCTCGGCACGCATGGTCTCAACCTCGAAAGCGAGTAAATGAAGCGGTTGCAGGTAGCTGCTTGCGAATCCAGGCGCCAAACCCATGAGCTTGAACAGGCTTTTGATGTAGGCCTCCGCCAAGTAACCTCCCCGCGTTCCGGGAGAGCGGCCTTCGAGCAAATCATGGCTCAAAAACTCGATCACCGCCTGCATCTCGTTTCGAGAGATGTTTTCGATGCGCTCCTCCAGGGTAATAGCTCCGACGGGAATGTGTACAAGCAGCAATCCGACAACCAGGTATATCTTGAGCATCGTTGACTCCTGTTATTTGAGGTCACAATCCTTATGGGTATAATCGCAAGAGTGCCGAACAAAGCAAGTTGGGGTTCAATAAAATTCGTATCCCTGTGATTGAATACTACCCGGTTGAGATCAAACGGCGATGGGATTGGGGGATGATTCCGGATTAGTTGAATCTGCTGTTGAGGCCGAAATAGAAATATCGTCCGATTGCGCTTACGGGATAGGAGATTCGATTGATGAATGGGTTGCGATCCAAGAGGTTGTTGACCCCGGCGTATAAGCTCATCTCTTCGGTAATGTTGTAGCGTACCTGGATGTCGTGGATAAAAGAGACTCCGGTGCTGTTTGGAGAGAAGTTTTTAGCGTTTTCCGCTTCGACCGTCGCCAAATATTGATTACCGATCCACCTGAGTTGGTAGTTGGCGACCAAGTATTCATACATCCAACGTAACCCAAGAGAACCTGCCCATCTGGGCCGGGTTATCTCACCCAGCTCGGGATCCTTGGAACTCGGATCGCTCTTGACCCGGATATCGTAACGGGTGCTGAGGTGGTTGACGTTTCCGGAAAGCTCGAAAACGCCGAAGTTGGATTCAAACCAATCCACGGTTCTAAACTCGTAAATGAATCCGACATCGATGCCTGCGACATGCTTTGCGGCGATGTTCATCATTTGTTGTTCTAGATAGTTGAGGCCCAAAGTATCTTTATCCCGGCCGATGAGCTTGCAGAAAGGATTGTTGTCCATGGATGCGGCGTCGTAGCAACTGTCTACGATATCCTGGTCGGTGGGAAATTCGATGGCGTCTGTGATTTCGATATCCCATTTGTCGGCGGTAAGGAGCAAGCCCGGTAAAAAAGTGGGAGTAAAGGCCAGTCCAACCGTATACGAATCAGCGATCTCTTCCTGGAGGTCTTCGTTGCCGCCCGCCAAACCTTCAAATCTACCGGTTAGAGGATCGACAAACCCCTCTGGTATCCCGATAGCCCGGCAATTTTTGAGCCGGTTTTCGGGGTTGGGTCCTTGATCGATTTGGGTTTCTTCGCACGGGTCGATGGGCCGGAAAAAGGCGACGGTTTTGGTTTGAAACAGCTCGAAGATGTTCGGCGCTCGAATGGCTCGAGAAACACTGCCGCGTAATTTTACGTCGTCGACGGGGGCCCAGATGCCTCTGGCCGACCAGGTGGTGGTATCCCCGATGGTGCTGTAGTGAGCTTGCCGAATGGCGCCTTCGAGGGTCAGCTCTTCGGCCAAAAAGCGGTTTGCCAGGATGGGGATGGACAGCTCCGCAAACCCCTCGTAAACATCATAGTTGCCCCGCAAAGGCTGTGTGCCGCTTGCGAACAAAAGCTTCGCGCGCTGAAGCCCGGATACGGCCGAGCTGCTGGCTTCACGCCGGTATTCAAATCCCGCGGCAAATCCTATCGGTCCGTCCGGAAGCTCGAAGTACTCGGACGAATCTCCTGAAAGGGTCGCAAGCACCACCTGTTGCTCGATGATATCGTTGTTCAGATCGTCAGCGGTGACAAAATCGATGGATTCTTGGCTGGGAGCGCCCCGGCCGAATAAGTTCATGGGTTTGCATTGCCCGTCTCCCGGCTCGAACGTGAAAAATCCTTTTTTGAACTCGGGGAATGGCGATGTGGGTGGAGGGGATCGCGGGTCGAGCTCGCGTAGCTTGGCCAACATAGCGGCATCGTGCGGCTGGCCGGCGGCTTCCAGCTCCTCCAACTCCGCCAAAGGCACTACCAGATCCGAACGACAGACTATATTACCAGAGTCAGGGTCTTGGACGGCGTCGATTGCAGCGTAGTAGCGATCTTCGATACGAGCGTTGCGGTTGGTATAACGTTCGTTGGTGCGGCCGAAGTTGACCGATACCTCATAGCTCCACCCGTTTGCAAGATCGCCTTCAAACCCGGTGACCGCCCTGAAAGTATTACGCTCCACCCAGGCTCCGGCGACACCCATGTCGGTCATATCACGGGTGATGAATACTTGTGGGTTATCGAACGCCGGATCCGTGTTGGAGGCCAAAAAGCTGTCCAGCGCCTCTCGTAGCCTGGTCGGCATATATGGATTTTGGTTCGAGATGGTCAACGTATCGTTGAATGAGTTGACCGTGCCGCTGATAGCTGTAGATGATGTGACGAATTTTGCCTCGGCGAAATACGAGATATGCGGGTTGATGGAGTACCGAAAAGATCCGTCGGCCACCACATGCTCGGTTTGGGGGATCATGTCGGCCCAATCAAATGAAACCTCAATCCCGTCTCCACCAAATTGGTTGGCAAAGCCCGCAATCGCACCGGTGCGAAACAACCGAAATTCGTTGCCGTCGTACACCCAGTCCCCGAATCCGTTTCTGCCCAAAAACGTCTCGCCGATATCATTGACGCCGTTGTTGTTGGTGTCCAAGAAAAAGGGTGTCTCTCCGGGTAAATCGACATAACCGTCTCCGTTGATGTCTACTCCGACTCTGCCGTGTTTGCTCGATATCGCAAAAGTGGGTTGTCTGCGGATCACCCGGGCGGGGACATTAGGTTCTGGTTCAATCGCTTGTCCGATGTTGTCACCGCTTTGGTGGAACAACGCCGGATTGGGGTAATCGTCTGCGATGCCGTTGTTTTTGGACCAATCTCGATCGCCGTATTTGATGCTGTTTTGATTGTGGTATTGGATGGAAAACGTGGCGTTGCCTTTACCGCTGCTGAAATTGGAGCCACCCGTGACACCGACCAGGCTTTGAAAAGCGTCGCCTCGGCTGCTGATGCCGGATTGAGCTTCCGCCTCGATGCCTTCGAACTGTTTCTTTGTGATGATGTTCACCACGCCTGATACCGCATCCGCGCCGTATACCGCCGAGGCGCCGCCGGTGATGACCTCGACCCGCTCGATGAGGGCGGATGGTATGGAGTTGATGTCGACCGCGGTATCGCCAGCGCGCCCGCCCACATGCCGGCGGCCGTCCACCAAGACCAAGGTTCTTTTCGAGCCCAGGCTGCGCAAGTCCAAAACCGCCGTACCGACGGATACGCCTACGATTTCTCCGGATTGCTCGGTGTTGGTCGAGCTGAAAAGCGCTGGGATTTCCTGTACCAAGCTGGCAATATCCGTCTCTCCGGAAAGGCTGATGTCATCGGAGTCGATGGAGGTGATTTGTACCGGGGTCGTAAGGCTGGAGCGTTTGAGGCGGGATCCGGTCACCACGATCTCTTCGACGCTTTCCGGTGCTTCATCTTGTGTTTCTGAGACTTCTTCGGGGTTGTCCTGTGCTCGGGCAATCTGGGGTGGGTACGCTAATAAAAAAAACAAGATGAAAAATTGTGCCGATAATAGTTTGCATGGCCCTTTCGATAAAATTTCTTTACGATACAACATGTTACTCTCCTTTTTGTATCATTTGACGATCTGGTGTTACTAATATAAATATATTATAAGGAACCTCTGTGCTATTCTATTATAAAGATAGTAATTATGCCGGGAAGTTTTGCGGTTTGTCAAGATAAAATAAGCTTATAGGTTAGGTCAAAAATTATATGGTTTGGTTTATGGAGTTTCTCCGGCCTGCCCTAAAATTTTTTCAAACCTTTGCGGGGAGTCTATATGTTGAGGTTTAATTGAAGAAATCGATTATAAAATCTTGACTTTACATTTGCGGCCACGTTAATGGATACAATGATTCTTTGTA
>JBFFBT010000287.1:0-7253 GCA_041560255.1 Myxococcota bacterium
GCAAATGTTTTGATCAATCAGTTTTTGTGAAATAGTATCTAATACTTCAACAACCTTGCCCCTGTTCTTTCTTGTAGTAATAACCTTTTCTTCAATTTTCTTTGAAATATCGGTAAGAATTGAGAGCGCCTCATTATCATTGTGCACGCTATATAGCTTACCATTTACAAAATTAAACCCCATTGATTTTAAAATTTCTTCCTTAAAAATTTCATCCTTTACAAACCGCTGGTTTAAGTGTGGATTAGCACTTATAATTCCTGTTTCTTCCTCTAAGGTGAGCAACAAGCTTTTTGGTTTTCCCATTAACTTATTAAGAAAAATATCCCGTTCAAGCGGCTGCCAAGAACCAGTGTCGCTATGTTTTCTATAAACATTATTTAAAGCAATTTGTTCTGCGCACACATTACAAGGTATCTCTTCAGGAAATTCTGGGATTTCTGTTTTGGCACCATCTGGCGCTGTAACGAGACCATGTTTAATTTTGCCCAATATAATCCTTCTGTTGCCATCATATACAACAGGTTTTTTCCCATGATATACTACAGTAGGAAGCTCACTAAAATCATAATAGACCCCCATTTCTTTCGCTAACTTTGCCAACGTCCATTTCTGTGAATTGTCATCCAAGGCCCTATCAACAATATCTTGGTCAACAGCATTTTTATCGATTGGATCGCGAGGATTTTCGGTCCAAAGTACCAACTCTTTAATGTTTATATATTTGACTTCCTGATTCATTTCCACCTCGTTATTTTATCATTTCGTGCTAACACATAACTACTGGATCAGTGGACGGTGAGGCGCCTTCCAGCCTTGCTGTTGCACTGAATCCCTTTGTTATCAGTCTATTGCATTGATCGCTCAATATTGGTCATTATCCTCACCAAATGCATGGTTAAATTTCCACTCCACCTTTAGCTCTTTGGTCAGCTTCGAGCTCCTTCTCCTTGCCTTCTGCTTCATCCACTGATTTTAAGATGTTTCACTGCATTGTAGAGAGGTGCGACTCCTGCGACAAAGCACACACCCGACAAACTCTCTCCAGAAACTCTATTAGGAACGTAAGCTGTAACAACGCAAATGATATGAACTTTTTCTTCAGGTAGCACACAGAATGCAGGTCCGCCACTAACTCCGTTGATGGCAACTCCATCAACCAAATATGATTGTTCATTAGATAAATAGCAGCTGACACTACCACTAAAGAAACTGAAGTCATTGGGTGCTACAGCAGGATATCCAGCCCAACCGATTTGAATACCAGGCTTGATATACTTATCCTCTGGGAAGAGAATTGGATCCTCAGTGGGAAGGGTAAATTCTTCATTCATGAAAACAATGACTGCTAAATCTGCTTTGATGTTTGTAAAAATGTACCGTTCTGGGCGGCGTAGGAAGATGCTCTTCTTCGTATGTGCATGAATCAGTTTGATAGGTTCTTCCCACTGGCGAGCATGATCGATTACATGAAATGCAGTTGCAATACTGGAGAAGCCCTGCGGATTTGGTGTCGTGAGCATGAATCCTGTTCCTGAACCTCTGGGAGTTGCTATCTTGAATTAGTACTTCTGCACCAATTCAAGTGCTGTTGCCCATCTCGTTTCGCTCATACTCTACAAATCATTTCTTCAATTATCAATAGATGGAAAATTTTCCACTTATTGCATTTATAGCATAGAAAATTTTCCACTTATTACCGCTTATACGCGTAATAGATGGAAAATCCAATATCCTATTTTCCATCTATTACACCCACCAATCTGATCGCACGGAAAATACTCAATGATCCCCAATTGTATCAATCGTGTTCTTACCGAGACACTTTCCACCACACACCGTTCGGTCAACAAATCCAAACAGCGCCGACCTTTATCTACATCGATGCATACAGGATACAATTGAAGATCTTGAGCGATCAAGTAAAATACTTTTTAGGTTGTAGCTTTAAAAAACCGTCACTCCCACGTCGATAGGATCCTGAGCGCGTTGTGGCCGAGGATGGCTTTGAGATAGGTTTCTTTGAAACCTTTTTGGACGAGCTTTTGGGTGAGCTTGGGTAAATCGGCTGCGTCCCGCATGCCTTTGGGCAACCAGATGTAGCCGTCCATGTCGGTGCCCAGCATGAGGTGGTCGGTGTTGCCGACCAGATCGGCGGCTTTGCAAAAGGCGTCTGCGATTTTGTCCACGCTGCCCCGTAGCTCGAATCGATCATGATACCAGGGACACAACATCAGGCCCAGCGCGCCTCCTCTTTGGGCCAGGGCTTTGACTTGATCGTCGGACAGATACCGCACTGATTTTCGAGGACCTCTCAGTCCGGTATGGGAGACCACCGGGGGTTTTTGCAGGGTGTCGAGCGCTTGGTAAAAGGCTTTTTCGCCGGCGTGGGCCAGATCCACAACGATACCCAAGCTTTCGCATGTCTTGATGACATCTCGGCCGAAGGCGCTTAGACCTTTATGAGGGCTGGGTCCCACGTGCCCGTCACAGATACGGTTTGCAAACAGGTGGGTTAGTGTGAGCATGCGCACGCCCCGGTTGCGCAGGTGCTCGAGTCTTTCGGGATTTTTGCCGATAATGTGGCCCCCCTCTACGGTCAGCATGGCGGCGATATGACCTGTTTGGTGGGCTTTGTGTATCCCTTCGGCCGTATCGGTTTTGACGAGATCGTTTGGGTTGTTTTTTACAAGCTCGTCAAAAGTGTCCATGATGCGGTTTGCGGCCTTCCAGGCAGACCACCTCAGCGGCGGTATGGGCACATAGATTGTAAAGGCCGGGCAGGTGATGCCGGCTTTTCGGATCCTGGGCAGATCCAGCATGTTTCGAAGCGGGTTCCAAAACAGAGGGGGTTTGTGTGATTTTTGAAAATCTTTGCGGAGGTAATGACCGTTGATGAGCCAGTGGGTGTGTACATCCACCACCGGGTAACGCGCGTGCAGCGCCTGGGCCTGGGATATGGTCAGGCTCATGGCGGCCTCATAACCTCTCGATCAACCGAGCTCTTCGGCTCGATCCCGTTCTTCTTGTTGCTGGGCGGCCTTTTGCCGGCCTTCGATAATCATATCGATGAATAAAAAGACGATCCCCACCGTGATGCCGACATCGGCGATATTGAACGTCGGCCAGTGTTTTTCGCCCGCAGTGATGTCAAACAACAACAAATCCATCGGCTTTTCAAACACCAGGTACCAATCGATAAAATCCACCACCCGGCCCGCAAAAATCCTGTCGATCAGGTTGCCCACCGCTCCGCCCAACACCAAAGATACCGCCAGAGGCAAAAATCTTTTGTGCGGCTCGATCTTATAGAAAAACCAGACGATCAGCCCGATGGCCAACACCGTTACAGTGATCAAAAAAGGCAACCGAAAGCTCGGCGAGGTGTTTTGAAACAATCCCCAAGCAGAGCCCGGGTTTTCGACGTACTTCAGCTTGAAAAAATTATCAATGACCGTAACAAACCGGTTATCCGCCGAAGACTCCCACAGCAAAGGTTTCAGGTAGGCTTTCGCCAAAGCCTTGGTGACCTGATCGGCGATGATCACCACCGGCGCGGTTATCAACAAAATGAGCAGTTTGCCTTCGAATCTGGGAAATTTCATTTTCTTTCTTTCATTGGAGGTTGACGCATTACGACCCCGGCCCTATTCCAAACCTTTCTCCACATAGACCCGCATGAGCGCTTCGAGCACTTCGACCGATTTGACCATGGCGCCAACAGCAACCCACTCCTGGCAGGAGTGAAAATTGTATCCGCCGCCGGAGAGATTGGGAGTGGGCAACCCCTGAAACGACAATCTCGCTCCGTCGGTGCCGCCGCGGATGGCCGCGCGTTTGGGCTCGAGTCCCACCCGGGCGATGGCTTCTTCGGCCCTTTGCACCACCATGGGGTGCTGATCGAGCACTATTTTCATGTTGCGGTACGACTCTTTGATTTCGATCTTGATCTCGGCGCCCGGATACTGACTCAAAACGGCTTTACGGGCGTCCTGCAGGACATTTTCCATCTTTGCGAGACCGGTTTCTGTGAAGCTTCGCACCAGGCAGGTGATGGTCATTTCGGTTACGTTGCCGTTTATCTGGAAAGGATGCAGGTAATCCTGCCGGTCCTCGGTTGTCTCGGGCAAAGCGTCTTTCGGAAACTTGGCCAACAACGCCGCCGCCACATTGACCGCGTTGACCATCTTGTCCTTGGCGTATCCCGGGTGCACATCGATGCCTTTGATTTTTACGATGGCCGTATCGGCGCAAAACGTCTCGTCTTCGACTTCGGCCATCCCGGACCCGTCTACGGTATAGGCCGCCTGGGCTCCGAAAGCCTGTACGTCGAAATACTTGGTACCGTTGCCGACTTCCTCGTCCGGGGTAAAGCCTACCCGGATCTTGGGATGGGGTATGGACGTATCCGCCTGCAAAAGCGCGAGCAACGTCATGATCTCGGCGATGCCCGCCTTGTCGTCCGCGCCCAACAGAGTGGAGCCATCCGAGGTAATGATATCGTCGCCGACATACTTTAAAAGGTCCGGGTTGTCCTTGGGCGAAATGGTCTTGGTGTCGTCCCTGGGCAGCCGGATCTCACCGCCCGGGTAATTCTTGTGGATGATGGGGTTTACATCCTTTCCGCTTACCTCGTGATAGGTATCCAGATGGGCCAACAATCCAATGACCGGAACCTTGGCATGGGCTTTTACCCCGGCAGGTATGTTTTCCGGCAAGGTAGCAGTAACATAGCCATATTTGTCGAGCACCACCTCTTGCAACCCGAGCGCATCGAGCTCGCCCGTAAGCAACCGGGCCAAATCAAGCTGTTTTTCGGTCGATGGATACCGATCCTCCACGCCTTCTTTGGATTGGGTGTCAATCTTGGCATAGCGAACAAACCGCTCGACGACCTCCTTGCGAACATCCATGCTTGCACCTCCGATGCTTTGTGAAAATTCAACCGGTTATCCATCTTACCAATTTTCACTTACCATGTTTGGTCCCAAAGCTCAATCGTTTCAAGACATCTATGCCGTAAGTGGAACATAAGCAAAACCCGCAGGCGGTCTCATACGCTCGATCCGACGAACAACCGACTCGTTATGGATCATTACGAGTAATTCCCATTCGAACGCTTAGAGGATTGTAGTGACACATCCAACGATTGCATGATTTGTATCGATATCCAATGAGGGATGAAATTACCAGATACGACCGGAGCACAACCAGTATATCTTCCAGGATAAGTACCCGGAAGACCTTTACATATAACTAGTTATGAATCGAGCAGAACACGATACACTGAGAGTATCTTTGCATTGCTCTTTGCGAGCAACGATCGCGTTCTTTGGGATCGGTGATCTGCATACACATCATGACATCCCAGATGTACCATTGTTGACACCTGTCTTTACACTCCTCGACACTGTGTCCGACATCCGCATTCAACTCTGCCTCCAATTTGGACGGATCCAGTTCGCCGGTAGACTCACTTCCACAACCGACCAACATACCAAGTGCCAACAACACGGCGAATAGTGACACATACTTTCTCATATTTAATCCTCCCTTTTCGCTAGAGCTCAAACTACATAAGTTAATATTTTACGTTTCGGACTTCACCATGGTCCATCCACGATATCGCTTTATGGTAATGTCCGGCCATATCTGGTTATTTATGATGTATCAGATATCAACAAATATCGTCTTCAGCCTAACATGTCAATAGAATATTAAACATGAAATTGGTTTTATTATAAAAAAATACAAACAATACTAGGTTTTTCTTGATATATTAAAAATATTATTAGATTACAAAATTCTGTAATCCATATTTCAGGTTTCAGGAAACAAATAAAAGGATACAACCAAACCATAGATCTCTTGACAATCTCCGGGGGAAGAGTAATCTGATTGCCAAGATGGTTATATCCGGTCATCTCCAATAGACGGAGATTTCGACCATAATCACTTGGTCTTACCAAAAAGGGAGTTGGACAAAACATGCGCTATGGCAGATTTGACGATCAAAACCGCGAGTATCTGATCGAAAGACCGGACGTACCGGTCTCTTGGACCAACTACCTGGGCGTAAAAGATCTATGTGGAGTCATATCCCACAATGCCGGTGGATATCTATTTTATCGCTCACCCGAGCATCATCGCATCACCCGTTTCCGGCAAAACGCCGTGCCTTTGGATCGGCCCGGTTTCTATGTATACCTCAGAGATAACGAATCCGGTGAGTACTGGTCGTTGTCTTGGCAGCCCACCTCAAAAGATCTGCGACAGGCCGAATACCTCTGTCGCCACGGCCTTTCTTACTCGAAGTTTATCTGCAACTATCTCGGCATCCGGGCTGAGCAAATTTTGTTTATTCCCATCGACGACGAGGTTTTGCTCTGGGATGTAAGGATCCAAAACACCACCGGCACGCCCCGCCGCCTGAGTGTTTTTGCGTATCTGGAGTTTTCCTTTCATCACATCGAGATCGACAACCAAAACCTCCAGATGAGCCTGTATGCCGGCGGCTGTGATTACAAAGACGGTATCATCGAGTACGACTTTTTTTACGAGCCATGGACTTACCACTTTTTCGCCTCCGACTTCGCGCCCGACGATTTCGATTGTGCGCGGGATACGTTTATCGGCTCCTATCGCACCGAGACCAACCCTGTGGCGGTAGAAACCGGTCGTTGCCAAAACAGCACCGAGCTGGGCGGCAACCATTGCGGCGCTTTGCACAAAAAACTCAGCCTGGCCGCGGGTGAAGAAACCCGGTTGGTGTTTATGCTGGGTGTAGGCTCCAGAGAGAAACCAGGCTATGCCGTCAAAGAAAAATTCAGCCATCCCAAGAGAGTCGATCGAGCCTTCGAAGAGTTATCGGAATACTGGCAAAAAAAGACCTCACGATTTCAAGTAAAGACCCCCAATCCGGGCCTCGACTCCATGATCAACACCTGGACGTTGTATCAGGCCGAGACTTGTGTGGTGTGGTCTCGTTTCGCATCATTTATCGAAGTCGGCGGGCGTACCGGCCTGGGCTATCGCGATACATCTCAGGATATCATGAGCGTCGTACACACCCATCCCGCCAAATGCAGGCAACGCATCCTCGAGTTGCTCCAGGCTCAAGTCGGCCGGGGATACGGCCTGCATTTGTTCGATCCCGAAGTGTTCAAACCAAAATCACAGCCCGCCTCCAAAGTGAAATTTCCCACCGTGGTTCCCTCCAAGGCCCCGGCAGACATCATCCATGGGATCGAAGA
>JBFFBT010000288.1:0-7227 GCA_041560255.1 Myxococcota bacterium
CTGCGTACGGGCCGCCTGCCGTCGTCGATCGCAACGGTTGTGTAACGACCGTTGAAGCTGGTGCCGCCGACAAAAATATGATCCGCTTCAGGCAACTTGGGCAGCTGAATGGGTTGATAGTTCTTTGCCCGCAAGGCATGCACGGTCATGTATCCATTCTGGTTCAAGGAATAGAGAATACGGGTTTTGGCTCGGTCTATGGTAAAATACTCCACATCATGTTGGACATCTGCAGTGATGGGAGTGTATTTTTTGTTCCTGAATGTATACAACCGCTTGTAGTTTCCATACTTGTTGGTCAGTACCAGATATTCGTTTTTCCCGGCTCCATAACGTACGAAATATTGCTCTTTTTCGTTTTGACCCAAGATGGATATAAGCTCTCGACTGGATACATCCAACTCGTAATACTCCGAGTAAATATTACCCGTGTCTTTTCGAAGCAGCAACTTGCCGTTTGGACCGACATCTACGATGCTCCACAAGCCGTCTCGATCAAACAAGAGCTCTTTTTTCTTGGTATGTAGATCGTAGCGGTAGATGGCGTAGGCATCCTTTTTAATATCGTTGCTTTTGAAATATATGTAAGTCGAATCGGGTGAGGCCCATTCGAAAAATGTTTGAACTCCTGGAATATGTTGGATTTTACTAAGTGGACCCCCATGGATCGACTGCACATACAATCCCGGGTTTTCTTCTCCCTGGTAGTCCCGGCTCACCAATATCTGTTCATCATTTGGTAAGATCGTCTCCAAATAGGTGGCATCCTCGCCACCGGTCAATTGCTCTGGAAATCCCATGGGTTTGCTGAGGCGCCATACTTGATTCGAGCCGGATATCTCCCAGTTGAATAGCAAGGTTTTCCCATTATTGGCCATAATGCCCGGACCCGGAGCGGTAAGCTCCATCATGGCCTGGATGCGCCTGGAGACTTGAGCCGGTAAGGATGGCACCGCGTAACGGGCCAACACCTCGGGCCTGACACTTTGCATGCCATGACCATCGTATCCGATGACCGCAGGAGAATCTTTCGAGTCGATGGTTTGAGCTTGCTTCGATCCGGGAGTCAGATCTGATTGGGGTGGACTCATGGTCTGCGTGTGCAGGCAAGCAGCGAGCCCAACCACAGATACCCATAGAAATTTCAAGACATCTCTCATTGCGTCTCCTTTGTCTATGTCGGATTCGATTGAGTTTCAATACACGATTCACAACTCGATTGCAATGCCGGAAAAGTAGGGGAATGTCTGCAGACCAAACCACACGATTCCTCTTTGGATGCAGGCTCGGATCGATTCTACAATTGATGAGATTGTAAGATCCGAGTCACGGTATTGATCTTCTAAAAAGAATATGAAATGATTCTCCTTTGGATATGCGCACATTTCAAAGATCGATGTGCACGCCAGGGAAAGCAATGCATGAGGTTTCCATCCAAAATCAACCATGCAATTTCCTTTATATCGAATCGGATGCGAATTTGCCTGGGATTTTTTGTTCTTCCATGTGTGCACTGCAACCTTGAATCCGACCAAGTCAACCATTTCCCCCAAAATATATCCAAAAAGGGCTCTGCCTACAAAGACAGCTACCGGCATAGTGACTATTCAAAGATATTCAAAGAACTCATTGAAAAAAATCTCGAGCTCATCAAAAATCCGCACACCCGGCGTATCGCGGCGGCCAGACTAGGTGCTTTGAAGGCGCATAACGCCGTAGAGCCTCTCACCAAAATAATTGCAACCGACCCAGACGCCCACTCGGTCAGAGCGGCTTTACTGGCCTTGGGCAACATCGCCGATCCTTCCAGCATCCCGGTCATCCAACGAAGCCTGCATCACCCAGATGTGGAAGTACGCAAGGCGGCCA
Organism: Myxococcota bacterium; assembly: GCA_041560255.1. GTDB lineage: Bacteria > Myxococcota > B64-G9 > B64-G9 > B64-G9 > JBFFBT01. Next base: position 1,870 of record JBFFBT010000288.1, read on the forward strand.
TCCAAGCGCTAGCATACTTTGAAAAAAAAGACTTGGGTCAGATCTTCGCCGAATTGCTGCTTTCAGATCACTCCGAAATCCGCATCACGACCCTGAAGGCATTGCGCCAATCACCTCCAGAAGCATTTCGATCCTTCCAATCGGATAAAATTCTCTCCAGGGTAAAAAAGGCCGCCGGTATGCAACAGCATCCAGGCATCGCTGTCGAAGCGGTACGACTGCTGGCAAGATTTTCCGCTGCCGATGTTACTGAAGAGCTGTGTGCGCTGCTTCACAAGCACACCGACCTGGAGATTCGCTCGCAAGCGGCTCGGGTGTTGGGAAACATCTCGTCCGCACGGTCTCGGCGCTGCATGCAGCGCGTACGCTCGGATCCAAATCATCGGCTCGCCTGTCTGGCAACCGCCGGTCTTATCAAACTGGGCAGAGATATTCCGCTCAATGAGCTGGCTGTGTACCTGAAAGACCCCGACCATCGGGTTCGTCACACCGCCGTCTCGGCGCTCGGGGAGATAGGAGGTAGGCCGGCTAAGCAAATGTTGCAAGACCATATCCCCCAAGAACCCGACCTTACCGTTCGAAGACACACAATCAGGCTGGCCACACTTCTCGAGCGGTCTTTGGATTGAAAGGAGCTTGCGGATGAAAATCCAAATCACCGGCCCATGGATTGTCGCGGTGATGTGGGTACATATCACGGCGTCTGCCGGTAACGTGTATTACGTCTCCCCGAGCGGAGATGACGGCCATCCAGGCTCCTTGGAAAACCCTTGGAAAACTCTCGGCAAAGCGGCTACGACTCTCGAAGCCGGTGACACGGTCTACGTACGAGCAGGCACCTACATCGAACGGGTCAAACCTCAACGTTCGGGCAACCCCACCGACGGCTATATTACCTACAGCCGCTTTGAGAACGAAACCGTCACCCTGCGCGATACCGGTTTACCTTCAGGCGACAATGACGAGGTGATGATTTGGATCTCAGGCCTTCGCTACATCAAGATAATCGGTTTTCATGTTGACGGGCACAAGGGCAACGGCATCCGGGTAGATGGACCGGGTGATCATATCGAGGTGCGTGACTGCATCGTATCCAATCAGATCTACTCCACCAATGTGCCCATCGGAGCCAGCCACGCCCTGTTGATCTCCGGGTGGTTGGAGTATGCCGGCCCGCTCGAGCATGTGATAGTCGACAACTGCGAGATTTACAATAACTCCACCGGTACTCCCAGTGGATACAACGAGGCCTTCACCATCCTGGGCGACGTATCGGATTTTCAAATCACCAACAACTACATTCACGACAACCATTACATCGGCAATGACTACATCGGTCAACCCGAGTACGAGGGCACAGCGTTCGGCATCCCCACCAAAGGGATCATCAAAGGCAACGTGCTCGAGAACAACGGCACCAACGCTCCCTGGTGCTCGGGGATTTACTGCGACGGGGCAGGTTTCGGCAACCCGGACGAGATCCTATGCGAAGGCAACATCAGCATCAAAAACAGTTTCGCCGGTATCGAACTGGGAGATGAGCACGATAACACGGTTTCCGGCGGCTGGACGGTGCGCCGCAACGTATGTTACGACAACGACTATTATGGACTTACTCTGGCCAGCTTCGGCACGCCCATCAAAAACACCAAGATCCACAACAACGTATTTTACAAAAATAAAATGAATCAGTTGTCCATCGGCAGTGCATACGTCTCCCATGCCGCTCTTTTGAACAACATCATGGTGAAATCGGGTGATTACGCCTTCATCTATTGGTCCGGCGGCGCCGATGCCACCATCACCTCCGATCACAACTGTTGGTGGCCGGCCGGCGGAGAGTTTCAGTGGGGCGGATCCAGTTACATCGGCCTGAGCGCCTTTCAAAGTGCAACCGGTCAGGACCAACACTCCATCGAGCAAGATCCTCTTTTCGTCGATCCTATCGACCACGACTTTCACTTGCGGGCAAACTCTCCATGCATCGACAAAGGAACGGATGTGGGACTGCCGTACGTCGGCAAGGCTCCGGACATCGGAGCCTACGAATATGCAGGCGTGGTCGAGTGTCAAACCGGTGACCAGCGCAGCTGCTATGAAGGACCATCCGGAACCGCCGGGGTGGGGATATGCCGATCCGGCACGCAACGCTGCCGGGACGGTATATGGTCGGACTGCACCGATCAGGTGCTGCCACAAACCGAAGTCTGTGAAGGGAGCCTCGACGAGAACTGCAACGGTACCGTCGACGACGGATGCCCTTGCGCAACCGGTCAGGAAAGAACATGCTATCAAGGACCCGATGCGACCCAGGGGATCGGCATCTGCCGGGCGGGAACCCAGATGTGTCAGGACGGCACTTGGCCCGACACCTGCACCGGTCAGGTGCTGCCGAAGATGGAAGTCTGCCGGGATGAAGTAGACAACGATTGCGACGGACGGATCGACGAGGACTGCAGCAATTCTCAAACCAAGCTCAAAGGCGGTTGCACGAGTGCCGGCACGCAAAACAATCGTGTATACCTGATAATTCTTCTAGTCAGCTACCTTGTCGCGCTGCGAAGTACGGCGCGCCGGTAATCCCAAAAGTCAAACTTTTGCCAACGACCGGTCGATGACCGTCTGCATCTTTCCGTGATCACAGTGTCTTGTTTGAAATCTTATTTCAATATTTTCCGGGTGAAAGACATTACGGCTTTACATTAAACCGGATCACCTGCCGGAGGGTTCCCATCCATATCTCGATATCGTGTATGCCTGGTTGCGAGAATTTGAGCTCAAAATAGCCCGATGCCGCCAAACAAGTATTATTCAAAGCTTTTTTAAAGTCATCCGTCATGTCGATTTCATATAGGTATCTTCCCATGGCTCTTTCCAAAGAGGCGGTGTAGTTTGCCAGAACGAACAACTCACTGCTGCCTACCGAAATATCCCATACCTGGTCAAGACCCGGCTCGTCGGTATCGGGCGTAAGTTGATCCAAAAAGTGCAACATTTTAAAAGATGTTACCTCCTCGATATGCACCTTCACCCTATCGACCTCCTCACGCCCATCCTTGGCCAACAACCAGCCTTCACCAATACCGGTGGCCATGACATCCCATAAAACAACGTTTCCGTTTTCCGATGGCGGTCTTTTGCTGACAAACAATACACTTTTATCGCCTGCCTCGACATCGAATCCAGTAACGTTGGTGCCATGCAACCCTTCGATCTTGATGGAGATTGTTCCACCCAAACCAATCGGATCATCCAGATCGCATTGAAGATCGCCGGGCCCACATTGAACAGGCGTGAACCCGACTTTATTCTCTTCGCCTTCTTTGGTTTCGTGACAGGCAGATACGATCAACAACAATCCCAAGCCCCCGATTATCAACCCCTTGTTTTTTCTCATGGCATCACTCCCAAATAGTTTCTCTCGATTCCCACTTCTATACCAAAAAAAGAAAAACAACAATCTTTCCCCGGCAGCCCGGCTTCGCCGGATTGACTCGCTTTACACACCGCCGGTTTGTACTTTATCATTGAAAAAAATTCGGATTTCTAAGAGAATTTGGAGGGTTTTGGTTCTTTTCAATATGAATACCGCCGGTGTGGGACAGGCGTTCGCTGGCATCATGCTGGCATGTATGGTGCGAGAGGAAAGTCCGGGCTCCATAGGGCAAGGGTGCTGGTTAACGGCCAGTGGAGGCGACTCCAAGGAAAGTGCCACAGAGAACAGACCGCCCGCCTTTTGTGCTCTCGAGCCAATCGGCGCAAGAGGGACACCCCATCGGGGTCTTCCCTCTCACCCCGTATCTTTTTCGATCCGGGGCGGCAAGGGTGAAACGGTGCGGTAAGAGCGCACCGCCGGAATGGTGACATTTCGGGCACGGTAAACCCCACCTGGAGCAAGGTTATGCTGTGTTTTTGGGAAGTTCCCAAAACGGACGGCCCGTCCGCGTCACGCTGTCACACCGCTCGAGGTGTGTGGCAACACACACCCTAGACGAATGGACGCCACCCTGAACAGGGCAACCTCAAAGGGGACAGAACCCGGCTTACGGACCACACCGGCGGTTTTTGTTATTCGACATGAATTGCGTCGAACCGACATACTTCGGCGCATACCCCGCACTGAACGCAGGCATTCTGATCAATCGAGTGAGCCTGCTTTTTTTCTCCGGTTACCGCGCCGGTGGGACATTTTTTCGCGCACAGCGTACATCCCGTACAGGTTTCTGCTAAAACCGTGAATGTGAGCATGGCCTTGCAAACTTTTGCACGACATTTTTTCAAGTTTACATGCTCTTCGTATTCTTCCCTGAAGTACTTCAAGGTAGTCAATACCGGATTGGGCGCCGTTTGCCCCAGACCACATAAAGATGCTTTACGTATCGCCAGACCCAATTGCTCCAACAAAACAAGGTCTTCGGGTTCGCCTCGGCCTTCGGTGATTTTTTCTAATATGGTAAGCATTTCACGAGTTCCCACCCGGCAAGGGGTGCATTTTCCACAAGATTCATTTTGCGTAAATGTCAAGAAATACTTCGAAAGATCCACCATGCAGGTGCTTTGATCCGTCACCACCAAACCACCCGAACCCATGATGGAACCTGCTTGGGCCAACGATTCGTAGTCTATGGGAGTATTGAGAAATTGTATCGGCAGACACCCTCCGGAAGGTCCGCCCGTTTGGGCGGCTTTGAACTGTCCTGCGCCCAATATTCCACCGCCGATTTTTTCTACTACATCACCAAGCGTGATTCCCATAGGGACTTCGATCAAACCAGGGTTACGGATTTTCCCGGCCAAAGCGAAGGTCTTGGTTCCCTTGCTTTTTTCGGTGCCGAAGGATGCATACCACTTGGACCCCTCGCGCAAAATACTCGCCACATTGGCAAAGGTCTCGACATTGTTGATGTTGGAAGGCTTTCCAAATAATCCCTTTACTGCCGGAAATGGCGGGCGGCTTCGAGGCATGCCCCGTTCACCCTCTATGCTGGCTATCAAAGCGGTCTCTTCACCACAGACAAAAGCTCCGGCGCCTTCCTTGATTCTAATATCGAAACTGAAATCCGATCCCAGAATATTTTCACCCAACAAGTTGGCCTCTTTCATCTGTTGCAGCGCCTGAACAAGCCGGGTAATGGCCAAAGGATATTCAGCTCTTATATACACATATCCATGTTCGGCACCGATGGCGTATGCCGCGATGCACATACCCTCCAATACGGCATGTGGATCGCCTTCCAACAGAGATCGATCCATGAACGCACCTGGATCACCCTCGTCGGCATTGCATATCAAATATTTATCTTGACCAGGAGAGCTGCGGCAAAACCTCCACTTGAGCCCGGTCGGAAACCCACCGCC
>JBFFBT010000289.1:0-7200 GCA_041560255.1 Myxococcota bacterium
GTCCAAAGATTTGGCTTCGGGCAGCTCGACTGTAGTGGTCGACGGCAATTCCATTGCGTTGAAGGGATCGTTTTTCTCCCAAAGCACCGGCAATGAAGCCGGAACTGTGGGAGGTGTGACCAGCGGGGTTACCAAGGGCAGAGCCGAATTCATCAATTATTCATTTGATGTTATGGTAGAGGGTAAAAATGTGGCCCGGTTGGGGGATTTGATGTTGGGCAATATAGGCTCTACCTACAACACGCCTCCCATGGCAGAAACTCAACCAAATCAAGTTGTTATGGAGAAAGACAGATGGGGTGAATCCAAACGGGACAAGTTGTTCATTCGCCTTGTCGGTAAGGATGGTCAACCCATGAAGAAGATCCGTTACACCATGAAAAATCCTTACGGAAAGATCGTAGAAGGTCAAACCGATTCTCAGGGATGTGTCAGGTTGGACGAGACCATGACGGGATCGGCCGAGATTACGTTTCCCGATGTAGATGACATCTCACTTGTGGATACAGAAGATTGAGCAGATGGAAAGGCTTCAAAAAATCAATTACACGCCTTTTGTGGTGGATTTTGGTTTGACGTCCGATCAGCATGCCATGGAACATGTGGTGGCGGTCTGTAAGGTGAGTTATCGCATAGATCAATATGGTAATGTCGAGCTGGCCGCGCGCAACGAGATGCAGGAAGTGTTCAAGTCCGACGTATACTATGATAAGCCGGATAGCTCGAGTCTGAAATATGCGGCTGATATGGTGATTCATAAACCGGGTACGGATGTTTCGGTGGTAGGATATGCCTATGGACAGGGCCGTCAAAGGTTTGTGGTTGGCTTCGAAATCAAAAACCTGCGAAAGATCATGATGGTCAATTCGCCGAAAAACTGCCTGTTGGAGAAAATTCCCATTCGTTACGAATATGCCCGTGCCGGCATTCTCAAGGATCGGCAAGGAAAAATACGACTCATTCCACAAGGGTTGGATGGGTGTTCCCTGATGCCCAAAGTAAAATGCAAACCCGGGTTGCCGATATTTGAACTGCCCGCCGAAGCGATTCAAGGCGACCAAACCCTCTCGGATGGACCTGTGGGGATGGGTTGTATACCCATGGGATGGAAGCAACGTTTTCGCTACGCGGGCACATTTGACGAGAATTGGTATCGCAATAAGCGCCCGCTCATGCCGGATGATTTTGACCGGCGCTTTTACAACACGGTAAGCCAGGATCAAGTATTGCCGAGAAAAATTAAAGGCGGTGAAGTAGTAAAGCTGTTTGGATTGCATCCCAGAAAGCCGATCGTACAGTTTTCGATTCCGGCTCAGAGGATTCGAGTATCGTTTTATATAAAAAACCAGGTGGTCAGAGGCGAGATGGCGGCAGACACGTTGATATTGGAGCCGGATAGTGAAAGATTTTCGGTTGTCTATCGCAGTGCCTGCTCCATTGGAAGTAGTTACCGGTATCTTCAGCGAGTCGAGTTTGTTGCGATCTGAGATGAGAACAGGCCTATGCGAAAGAGGGTTTGGTTTTGCGATGGATTGATAAAATCATCCGTTTGGAACGCAGTTTCGATTTGGATTTGTTCGAACAACTTGTGGTTGAATTGGCCGCGATGTATGATCAACAGCAATACGTCATCGAGCAACCCTTTGGTAGCTGGAGGTCGACCCGGGAGGTCGAGCGCCGGTTGGACCGTTTCTCACTGTGCATTCATGAAATGCCTCAGGAGGTATTGGAGCGGGGTCTGAGATTTTTTTCGGGAGCCGAAGAGCAGGGTGATCTCTACAGCTTCATTAGGGTGCTGTGTATGCAATCGGATGAGGGTTTGCTTACGAGTTGTCTGGTCGAAATGAATCTCGAAGATCCCGGCATCCGCAAGGTGGTTTGCACGGCGCTTCGCCATGGCCTGTCGGATGATCGCAGGCAGGTGCTGAAAAAATGGATGTCGATCGATCCGGACCGATTTTCAGACTTGGTGTATGAAGTGATCGGTTGGCGTAGGTGGCCGATTGCAACGCTGGGTACGGTGCGTGGCGATCTCACCCCAATGATGGCTTGGGCCTTGGGTCGGGTGGGCGATCGAAGCCATGACCCGTTGTTGCGTCGTGCGCTTGTTGGCGCCGATGCATTACTCATGAACACGACTGCTATAGCATTGCTTCGAATGGGTGATGAATCTTTTCTGGATGATTATTTGAACCCGAATATCCACGAAACCAAGCCTTGGTTGGCTATGGGTTTGGTACGACAAAACCGCCGAGTTGAAAAGTATCTGCAAGACCTGGCTGATTCGGCCTCTTGTGCCGATTGTATATTGGCTCTGGGGCTTTCGGGCCGGGCTGCTTGGGTGGATGTTTTGCTCGAGCGGTTGCAGGATGACAAACTTACCCAGAGCGTTGCGTTGGCGGTGGAGTTGATTACCGGGGTCGGCGTGTACGAAGAGGATCATGCTTTTGAAAAGTTGGATGAGGATGCTTTATTCGATGAGGAAAGGCAGGATTTGGATCCAGCCTCGGACGTAGGGCCGCAAATACAATCAGGACAATCACTGATGACGGTTTGCAAAGATCCCTTGATCTGGAAAGAAGAGTTGAAACCCATACAAAGTGGGTTCAAGCCATCCGCCAAGTACCGCCATGGTCAGCCGCACTCTTTGAACGCGGTAGTCTCGGCGCTTCAATCCGACCGATCCTCGAAGTCGGCTCGAGAGCTCGTTCAAGAAGAGTTGCCGATAAAATATAAGCTCCATACCAGATTCGAGCACGATATGTGGGTGGATGAGCAAGAACTGATCTTGGCTGAGATCGTGTGTACATTGAAAAAAACCAAATGGTTTGGGAGGTCGACAAGATGACAGCCACGGCAAAAAAAAGACGAAATCCCGACTTCGGCGCTCGTGATCTTCGTAGGTTGAGTCCGGAGTCCCAACCACCGCAATGTGTTGACTCCGGGACGATCCAAAGCACCTCGGATGTGTTGGATGTTACGGTAGATGGTGAATCGGTCACCATTCAAGCCCGCCAGCGAGTCGAAATAAAATGCGGTCAGGCCAGAATCGTCCTCAGAGCCGACGGGGCGGTATTCATCAATGGAGTCGATATCACGACTCGGGCCAAAAAGAGACAACGTATTTCCGGAGGGACCGTGTCCATCAATTGATGGGGTCGTTCCAACCATCGTTCCAATCACGGAGGAGTATCATGGCCGAGAATCAAACCGAGCGGAATCTTTATGCAGCTTTTGTTGGAGAGGCCAAAGCAAGCCTCAGATTGCAGGGGTATGCCGAAAAAGCCGAAGAAGAAGGTTATGCGCAAATGGCAAGATTGTTTCGGGCAATAAGCGCTGCCGAACGGGTGCACGCATTAAAACACTTGCGGCAGCTCAAAGTGATTCAATCCACGGAAGAAAATCTAAAAACCAGTTTCGAACGCGAAATGTCGGTGAGCGAAAACATCTATCCCGACTTTGTGCGTCAAGCCGAGCAAGATCAAAATCCGGCGGCAGGCACGGGTTTCCGTCAAGCCATGGATGCGGAAAGTTTCCATGGCAAACTGTATAAAAACGCCATCGATCACATGCTGGAGGAGCGCACGACCACCTATCATGTCTGTAAGATTTGCGGTTATGTAGCTGATGGATCCGCCCCGGACGAGTGCCCGGTATGCGGAGCCAAACCCGAGCAGTTTTTTCAGGTGGATTGATCGATCCAAGGAGGGGGTTATACGGGTAGATATTCGGGTGGAATGTTGCCGTCTTCGTGAGTCCTGATGAGATATCCAAGAATCAACATTGAGGAAGCGTTTTCGACGATCTTGTCGGGATTGGCTTGGATGACTTCCTTGGCGTAGTTGAACATGACTTCCGCAAGCTCCTCTCCGATGGTGGTTCGTACGATATCCTGCAGCCGATCCGGTTTCATTTCGGCCAATTCCGTCAAAAAGGAGATGGCAAGATCTTTTTTGGAGGTTTTCTTCATACTTTCAACCTAACAACAAGTTCGAAATGCGTCAACCCCAACACCTTGATTCCAAAGAGTTCAGAAAACGATTTCTTCGGTCAGGCTTTTTATGCTGTTTACGATTTCATCGATACCACAATTTTTACACACATAGCCGTCTGCGCCCGATCGTTCGGCCAATTGTGCCAACTCGGATTCTTCTAAAGTGGAAAAAAGAATGATGGGTACGAGCTTTGTATTGTGGCGTTGCTTGAGCACGCGGCACACATCGTCCCCGCTGATTTCAGGCATTTTGATGTCGGTAAGGATGATGTCTGGTTCTTGTTTGGACAATACTTCGTCAAATTCCATCAAAGATGAAGCTGTGTAGGTTTCGAAACCTTCTTCATTGAGAGCAAGTGATGTCATACTGAGCACGATCTCGCTATCATCCAAAATAAGAATTCTGAGTTTCTTCATCGTTTATTACTCCTTTTTCGAGCTGATTTTGTCTCGAGTCGTTTCAAATGGGCCCGGCTGGCGCTTTCCAGCATCTCCAGGGTGAGTTGAAGCGTGTTCATGATACTGCAAGTCGACTTGTCGGCGTGCGTACCAATGGTTTTCAAAACATTACGAAAACAACGCAAAGCGGTGTCGTGATCTCCAAGGTGGTCTGCAACCACACCCAGATAGTAGTGACCCGGTATGAGATTCCCGTTGAGAAAAAGAACCTTTTTGAGTTCATCAGCGGACTCTTGATCTCGACCTAAACGGTGGTGCAGCACCGCCGATAGAAACCTGGGCTCTACGTCAAGAGGATCGATCTTGGAGGCCATTTGAAGCCAGCTCAAGGCTTCTTCCAGCGAGCCGCGGTCGGCCGCGATTTTGCCCAGCATGATATAAGGATGTTTTGACTCGGGGTGCGCAGTGCTGATTTCGAGGTAGCGGTGAAAGGCGGCTTGGATGTCGTTGTTTTCGAGTAGCTCTTTTGCCAGACGCAAGGATTGTTCAAGATCGATATCGGTCGATCCGATGGATGTATCGAGTTTGCAGGGAGTCTGTATGACCATCGGGATATTTTCTATCGGTTGTTTAGGGGTGGGGCCGATCCTCTTTGGACGCATTTTGGCGGCTGAAGATGTTTCCGGGGATGATTTTTGATACACAAAAGCATTGTCCGTACTTACCAGATCGAAACCTTCCACCAGTCGGTAAAGGGACTCGCTTGGACCCAGAAAAAGATAGCCTTGAGGAGATAAAACCTGGTGAAAACGCTTGATGATTTCTTTTATCGTCTCTTGATTGAAGTAGATCAAAACATTGCGACAAAAGATGATGTCCCAGAATCCTTTTGAAGGCACTGGAAAAGGTACGGATACCAGGTTATGAAACTTGAAGTCGATGATGGAACGTGCTCTTTCATTGACCCGCCAAATATCCTTTTCCCGGTAGAAAAAGGTGAGCTCTTGATCCTGCAAGGGTTCGAGATCTAATTTTCGATAGCTTCCCAGTAAGGCTTTTCCGAGGGCTTGTGCAGAAATGTCGGTTGCCAGAATAGAAGTAGTATTTTTATACGGCCATCGACGTAGTAGCGAAATGGCAATAGAGTAGGGTTCCTCTCCGGTAGAACAACCGGCGCTCCATACTTTGAGGTTTGCAGGAACGGTCTCGCTTCTGGATAAAATATCCGGCAGGGCATTTTCTTCCAGTAAAACAAATTGAGAGCGATCACGGAAAAAAGAGGTTTTCTGAACCGTCAACAATGCCGTCAATTTGGTCAATTCATCCGGTTTTTCAAGGTTGTTCAGGCGCATGAGGTATTTATGGGTGTGGGTGACGCCCAAATGAGCCATGCGATTGGTAACGGCTCTCACCAGGGATGTGTAATTTCTGGGTTGGTACACAATTCCGGAGTGCCTTTGAACGAGCTCGGCAATAGTCTGAAGCTCGGTGTCGTTGGGAGGCGCGTGCGGATGCAGGCCCACATGGTTTTTTGTCGCTTTGGATGATTTTGATGTCGACATGCAGCGAACCATGTTGATTCAATCTCCCAGAGCTAAAAGAAAATCGACGATTCCGTCAATATCGAGAACATTGTCCACGGCACCCAGATCGACGGCGGCTTTCGGCATGCCATAGACCAGACTGCTGTTTCTGTCCTGTGCAATGCAAAATCCACCAGCGCGCTTGAGCTCCAACAAACCATCGGCTCCGTCACTGCCCATTCCGCTTAAAATCATCCCAATGGTTTCCTGGGCTAGGTGACGAGCAAGTGAACGATACATCACGGAACCCGAAGGGCGGTGGCTTTTCCAAGGTGATTCGGTTGAAAGGCCTAACATTTTCTTTGAGCGTACAATCAAGTGCGTACCGCTTGGGGCCAAATATACTTTTGTAGGGTGTATGCCGTCGTTTTCACGAGCTATGGTTACCTCGAGAGCGGATTGGCTGTTGAGCCAATCCTTAAATCCACTACTGAAACCATACGGCAAATGCTGGGTTATTAAAATACAATAGGGATAGTGTCTGGGTAGGGATGATAGGATTTTCTGCAGTGTCCTGGGACCGCCGGTGGAAGAGGTTATGGCGATAACCGAACGATCCTGCTTTATGGTTTTCAAGGCTTGAAGTTTTGTTTTGGGCGGGTTTTTATGAGAACGCCGACGTACTTCGATTTTGGCGAGCATGATTACTTTATTTCGCAGCTCGTCCGCCGAGGAACCTTCGAGATCGGGTTTTTGCATCAAGTCGAGTGCGCCGACCTCGAGAGTACGAAAGGTTCGGTTTACCCCCTGGTGAATGGGAGACGATGTGACGACCAGTACGGGTGCGGGCCGGGTTTGCATGATTTCTTCGATGGTGGCAAATCCGTCCATGCCCGGCATGTCGACATCCATGGTGATCAGATCGGGTTTCAATTGCAGGTTGAGGGCAATAGCTTCTTTTCCGCTTGCCGCAGTGGCTACTACATGTATTTTATCCGAAAAATTGAGCAGGTTGGATAACAGCTCGCGGCAAACCAACGAATCGTCTACGACCAGTACCCGAATGGGATGGTTTTTTTGCGACTCTACCACGTATCCACCTCTTTTGAAGGCGCAGGCGTTTGATGATCGCAGGTCACAGAAGACGTCATCTGTAGTCGCTTTCTTCTAGATAAAGAGCTTTTACTTTGATACGCATGCAATTTCCCATGTGCAAGACTACTGTAGGTGCCTCAAAATGGTATCGATGAAGCTCTTGTTGTCGAATTCGCTTTTGACCAAATA
>JBFFBT010000290.1:0-7178 GCA_041560255.1 Myxococcota bacterium
CTGTGTAAAAATACAAGAATAAAAGGATGGGATATTAATAAAAATAAAATCCCTGGATCTCGGATACCTGCTGCGCAGGTTCCGAGATGACACGTCCAATAGTGCACAGTATACGCAATAAATCAATTGCGACACAGCCTCGCAGGCGGGAATCGAGGTCGGCCGAGTACTAGATTCCTGCTTTCACAGTTAATGACAGGTGTTTCCAGATGAATGACCATTTTATTTTGGACAAGAGTGTACCTGAATATGTTATCAATGAAATTCGGCACGTGGTTCAAGGCTGCATATACCAAAAAAATTATTTAGAATTTTTAATCCAGCTTGCCCGGACAATTCCGGATGAAATTGGGTTGAGTAAAATCGTCTGCCCCGATAGGCCAATGCTTGTATTTTTGTTGGTATCTCCATTCGGGTGGTAAGTTCCATTAATGTTGCAGCTTCTTTTCCAAATAGATCAATCAATAGTGGTTCAACCCCGGTTTGCATTTCGGAAGCATGGGCGGATTCAGCGCTGGCGGTCAATACGGCATTTGGGGGGATATCGGCAACATAATCTCTGTGCGCAACCAGTGCCTCAATGACGGCTCCCTTTTTGAACCCCGCAAAAAGTTCAGTATTTTCAAGTATTTTAATTTTTCTTTTCCTGTAAAAGTGAGTCCCCTCCCATTGCCCGATATTGACCCCACTGACTTTTGCCATGATTTGGTGGCCGAAACATATTCCAAGTATTGGAACATCTGCATAAATCATGAGTTGAACATTCAGCCTGAATTCTTCAAATATCATCGGGCTGGTTACATGTCCCGGCCCACCCGATAAAATAATTCCGTTGTATTCGGACAGCTCCGCTGTGTCCATGCATTCGTTTCCGTTTTTGAGCCTATATTTTACTCCACATTTATCCAATGCTTCTCGAAGACCCATTATGGGGTAATCCTGATAGTTATTCACAACCAGTATCATTGTATTTCCCCCCTTTTATGATCAATTATTTTATACTGTGTAAGTAATCGGCCAGGCGGTCGATTCCCGTGGCGACGTTTTTTGCCTCTTGCGCAGTGTAACATAACCGAAAATATCCCGGGGCATGATTGTAACACTCCATTCCGGGTATGAGTAAAAGCTTGGCGTTTTCGCAAATCGCGTTTGCCAATCGATACTCTGCAGGATCTATATTGGGGTGAAGTTTTACTTTATCTTCTTGCTTGCATTTCAATTCGCGATGTAGATATTCCCGCAGGTCAAGCCAAAAGAATATTGCCGCATTGGGATCCGGAAGATACTTGATACCGCCTTGGTCAAGGTGTTGCTTGGTGACGGCATATTGCCCGGCAAGCAATCCATCGGCTTGTCTACCTGCGTATCGGTTCATGGCATCCATTGCCAAAGTTGGATCCGCTTGTCCTCGTTTGTCGAGAAAAAGAGGTTGTAACATATATTGATTGAGTGAATTGAAAGGTGAAAACCATGACATGGATCTTTTTTGGTTCGTACCCTGCATGCACTGCATCACCCGACTGCTTTTTGAAAATATAAATCCAACCTTAAATCCGGAAAGGCCGAAATCTTTGGCCAGTCCCCAAACCATATGCACACGCCTTTGCATCTCCTCGGGGGCATTTTTATAGCTATCCAGAGTAAATGCACTATGAAAACGTGAGGATGTGTCTGCCGGACGGATCTGTGAGAATCCGTAAATTTCGTCCGACACAATGTGCATATCCGTGCTGTAGAGTACCCAATGATAGATATCTTCCAGCAGCTCTTTTGCGTAGTTGACACCCAATGGATTGTTGGGATTGGTTAGAATCAGTAATCTTGGTTTGGGCTCTATCGAGTTGAAAGCCTTTCGCACGTCGTCGAGACACAAATCAAATCGTCCATCCTGTTTTTCGGTTTGAAACGGATAAAAATTCATGCCCGGTCTATCACATAAGCTCCAGGGAAATCCATACCACAAAGGAGCCGGTAAGATAGCTCCATCTCCTTTTTTGAACAACGCAAATGCCAGACACTCCAAGGCGGCGGATACGCCTGATACGGCAAAAATATTTTTACTTTGCAGGGTGTCTAGGCCCCATAGCTCCGTGAGCAAATCGGCGATACTCTCTCGATATGCGTCACTTCCAAACTCTACGGCATATCTCGTGTCACGTGTATCGATTTTATCTCTTTGTTTGAAATCAAAGATGTTTTGCTGATAAAAATCGAACAACAAAACGTTTTCTGCGGTGGATAAATCAATCGCCTGCTTGTCGATGTATTTACTGTAATACGCCGCCCGCAGCTCCGGGTTGATCTGATAATATAGCCGGTGCAAGTGCTTTTCCAGATTCATGCTTCCCCCCTGTTTTACGACCTGGCATCGTGGTCGGATTGAATGGATCGAGCAGGCATTCCAGTCTATGGTCCAATCTACTCTCCATAGAAAAAGTCACACGCTGCCCCGTATATGCATGCCGCTTTGAGGTAACTTTGCCAATATGAATCAAAATGGTCAAATTAAGTTCCATGTACCACTTGAAATGCTGAATTCGCACCAACCCATCCATATAAAAACGGCCAAAACCTTCGGATCAGCGTATTGATCTCCAAATAGAAAGCATTCGACAACCCAAATGCAGAAAAACGAGCGAAACAAAGGAGGAATCAAAAATGAAAAATGTTGTTAAACTCACAGCCGTCCTCATGGCGCTTGCCTGGATGGCAGGTTGTGGCACCGGAGGTAATGTTGACAACCAGAGCAATGAAATCGCCAAAAACATCATCATCATGCCCGAGTCGGCCGAGGTTATCGATACTGCAACGATCAAGAAAATCGTTACCGATCTCATCGAGTGCGACCAATGGTCCAGCGTGACCGTCTTGGCGCAACCCAGGGGGGACAGATTTGCATTGTTTGGGCAACTGGCATCCAAGGATGTTTATCAAGTAGAGTTTTTCCAGGCCATGCTCGATCCTCAGTACAAAGTCATCGAAATGACCTACGATGAGTTCTGGCCGGTGGCCGCAGATTCGAAAAGCTTTTATCCTTCCTGCCCGGACAGCAACCTGGAAACCTACTGGACCACCGAGTGCTCGACCATCAATACCGCGGCTTCCGTCATCCGGGATAATGATGAGCAGGCCAAATCGGAGGGCTATGTCTCCAAACGGGAAATCGGCAATGGTGAAAGTCTTACAAACGTTAGAAATTATCTTTCTTGCTCCGGCCTCAAAGTTTGGGGGCGGGTAGGACATGGATATACCGGCGGTCTTCAACTTGCCGGCGGCGGCATGCTTACCAATTTTGACGGCATCAACCTGAAAGAACACGGTCTGTACGCCAACTCCTGCTTGGCTTTTAACCAACCTTTTCGAGGTAAAGTTTTCGATGCGGGCGCCGATTGGTATGTATCCGGCATTACCAACCTGTACATCGGTCCCTCCGAAGCGACATTTCGCTGCACGATGAAAAAAGCCCTGGCGCAGGAAAACGTATGCAGCTCTGTGAAAGCCTGCCTGCAGTCCGGAGCCGGTCAACACGGGTGCGACGGGCCCAATCAGATCATACCCCAACCCAATGGAGACAATCCCAACCCTACACCCACACCTACTCCCGGTCCTACCCCGACGCCCACACCCGGTCCGACACCCAATCCGGGCGAGTCCTGCGTCAATCCGGACGGCGGCAAATTTTGCGGCCGCAAAGCCCCTCGATGTTGGTGTGACGATTTATGCAAACAATACGATGATTGCTGCCCCGATTATGATCGGGTATGCGGCGATCCCGGCCCAACCCCGACTCCCACACCGGGTCCGACCCCCACACCGAATCCAACCCCTACTCCCTCTCCGGGTGAATCGTGTGTAAATCCCAATGGCGGCGACTATTGCGACTGGATGTCACCCAGTGGATGCTGGTGTATCGATTCTTGCGAGTTTTTCGACAACTGCTGCCCGGATAAAGAACAAGTTTGTGGATAGCTTCTTATTATTGCCTTGTTCCATCTGCTCTTAGGGTAATGGCCGTAATTTCGGATCGGGTTCCCAGGCGCATGGGGGGACCCCAAAATCCGGTGCCCTCACTTACGTAAATTTGGGCGCGGCCATGCCTATGCAATCCCGAAACATAGGGTTGTTGGAGTCCGACCAGATACATCCACGGCCAGATCTGCCCACCATGATTGTGGCCCGATAACACCAAATCAACCGATTGTTTTTCGGCTTCGCCAATAATGCGGGCTTGGTGCGCGAGCAAAATCACTGCCTGCATTGGATCCCGATCCGAAAGCGCCCGCTCCAAATCGGGAGCGTACCCGGGTCCAAACCGCACGCCTTGGGGATCATGCACCCCAGCCAGATAAAAAGCCTCTTCATTTCTCTCTATCCTCACACCCTGGTTTGCAAGCACGCGGATTCCCAGTTTTTCGAACGCTGGAATCCATTGATCGACTCCGGAGTAAAACTCATGGTTGCCGGTGATCAAAAACACTCCATGAGAAGCTTCTATCCGTCGAAACGGCTCCAATGCAGGCATCAATCTATCCACCGAGCCGTCGACCAGATCTCCGGTGAGAACCACCAGATCGGGTTTTTCTCGATTGGTTTTCTCGGTCACTTTCTCTGCAAACGCCCTGTTGAGGGTCGGTCCGAGGTGTAAATCCGTAAGCTGTACAATCTTGAAACCATCCATTGCCTCAGGTAGTTTTTTGATCTCGATCTCCAACGCTTTGATTTTCGGCTCGGTTGAGGCTTGCCACACAGCCATCAATCCAAGTACGAATGCAATTCCGACCACTCCGAGCGCAAAAATCCGATGAACGAGGATTTTATGCCCCGCGGTTCGCAGCCAATCACCGGATCCGGTCATTTTCATACCGAACCAAAACATTACTCTCAGGATCTCGGATGACAGCAACCAAAAACCCAATAACAACATCATCCCGATCCAACAATAAGGCACAAACAGGACGGTCTTGGCGATCGCATGATCGAGGGTTCGTGATACCACAAATGTCATAGGAACACTGGCTCCCAACACGATGAGCGTGTACGTGGCAATCTGGCGCCAGGGTGACGGTAGAGCCACAGCGCGAATGAGCCTAAAGTAAAAATATACGTGGGATCCCACCAAAACCAAAATCACCACGCTAAGAAAGATGGTCATTTGCATCGTCCGAGACATGAAGTATCATTCTCCTTACCCGCACTCTGAATAACGTAGATCCGATCTTTGGGATTGTCCACCCACTCCCGTCAATCCCAACCGCTCAATACCGGCCAGATGAGCAACAATATCGACAGGCCGAAAAACATGAGCTGCATTTTTATGTTCCACCGAAACCACCTTTCGAAGGGGATCTTGGCCAAGCCCAAGGTTGCTACGGTGACTGGAGAGGTAGGAATAATCATATTGGTGAAGCCATCCCCAAACTGGTACGCCAGTACCGCGGTTTGTCTGGTGATACCCGAAAGATCCGCCAGAGGCGCCATCAAAGGCATGGTCAATGCGGCTTTGGTAGAACCCGATGGGATGAAGAAATTGAGAAACATCTGAAATACATATTGCAGATCGGCTCCCAACATGGGAGGCAAATCAGAGATGGCCGCCGCCATACCATACAAAATCGTGTCCATGACCCTACCCTGCTCCAATACTACGATGATGGCTCCGGCAAAGCATACAATCAAAGCCGCTTGCGCCATGTCTTTGCATCCGGCCACAAAATTTTTGGCCATCTGATTGGCCGTGTGCCCACCCACGAAGGCCGACAAAATCCCCATGGCCAAAAAACAACCCGCAAGCTCCGGAATATACCACTCCCAACGGGTAACCCCGAAAAGCATGAGCACCAGGCACAGGACCAAGGCCGTCAATACCCCGGCATGCCTCATGGAAAAACGTGTTTCTTGACTTTGCTGCTCCATCCACTGCCTGCGTCTTTCTCGATCGAGATCAAACATGATGCTTTTTTCGGGGTATTTCTTGATCTTGGCTGCATACATCATCACCCAGGCGATGGACAGAAAGGTAACCACCGACCAAACGATCAGCCGGTATTCCCAACCGGATACCGGATCGAGCCCGGCGATGCCTTGAGCGAGTTGGAGTGTGAATGGATTGAAAAACGCACCCGCAAACCCAACCCCGGCGGCCAAAAACGTCATGCAGACCCCGACAATGGAGTCATAACCCAGAGCCAGAGCGAACGGTACAAAAATGAGCGTGAAAGGAATGGCCTCCTCACACATACCGAAACCCGCACCAAACAGCGAAAACAAAAACATGACCAGCGGAATGACCAGGTATTCGCGTCCTTTCAAGCGCTTGACCAATGCGTGTATTCCAGCCGACACGGCTCCGGTCTCATTGAGCATGAAAAAAGCCCCCCCTACAATAAAGATAAAAGCGATGATTTCGGCCATTCGCACGAAACCCCGAATCGGCGCAGTAAATACGGACAGCATCTGAGGGGCTGCCTCGATTTGTCGATAAGAGTCCTTGACCAAAACCTGCTTGGAGGTACCCTGGATGATCTCGGTTCGGCGTTGGTACTGGCCGCCGGGCAAAATCCAGGTGGCCAGGGCCGCAAGCATAATCAAGCAAAACACGATGACATACACATCGGGCAGTCGTTTCAACATAATATACTCCTATATCAGTTACACCGGATACCCGGGCAGCCGAAGCGATTCCAACCACTCAAACCATATAATCGAATCATTTTCCAGGATTATCCATCCGCAGAAAAAGGTTTGCGGTAAGAGCCGTACTCACGACATCTTGTAATTTGGACAGTCGTGATCTGGAAGTAAATCAAAAAATTTATCGATGCTCACAGTTTTAGCAACCTGCCGGCAACTCCAAGATCGTTGAAGATAGCTTGAAGCTTGGCGAAGATCGACTCGATATCCGTCTCTAGGCGGTGTTGATACAAATGTGTGCCGCAACCCCGAGTGCAATCCGTTGCGCCAAAACCTGGGGGACCCGGCTCGAATGCGGGATGATCCCATAGCGCTTTGGCCAAGCGACACTCGAAGCTTTTCTCACACTCGGCCCATACCGACCCCCATACACAAGCCTTACCGGAAAGTAGATAGTCTATGTGCCAATGCTTTCGTTTTTTTATCGAACCATGCCGCCTAAGCCTGCCGGCAACACTGCTCGGGCCCTTTCCTGTAGCAGCACCCAC
>JBFFBT010000291.1:0-7138 GCA_041560255.1 Myxococcota bacterium
ATTGCAAGACAAACCACGGCCAAGGGGCCGATCAGCAAAAGGTGATCACGGTAGGATAAACCTCCCAGCATGGCGCAAAGCATGTTCTGAGGGTTGCCAACGAGAGTACCGACGCTGCCGGTGTTGGCTGCCGTCGCGAGTGCCAGTAAAAACGGTAACGGTGGGAGCCTGTGCTTGCGTATGATGCGAACCACAAGCCCGGCGCCGAGAACACAAACCGCATCGTTCGTGATGAAAGCGCTGAGAATGCCGGATCCCCAAACGATGACTCCGAGGAGCTTTCCCGGGGTTTGTGCGAAGTTTATAATGATTTTTTCGATATCATCAAAAAATCCCTCCAGGGTCAAAAACGCGCCCATGCCCATCACTCCGAACAAGAGAAGAATGGTCGACCCGTCTATTGCCGCCAGGGCTTCATTGGGAGAAAGGATATTGAAAACCACACAAGCAACCGCGCCCAGCAAGGCGCCGGCTGGACGATCGAATCTCAACCACGAAAGTCTGCGCGCCGAGATGAGAATATATGTAATGGCAAAAATAATAATGCCGACCCAGCTCATATTTTTGTTCACTTTCTACAGTGCGGTTGCATGGCATACCATATCGAAGGAAGCCTGCAGAGTTGCTAGAAATGAAAAATCATTAGAATGTGAACACCACCCAAAACAGCCCAATATGTTTGATATGACCGTGTTCTCCAAGAATTTATTCGAATTGATATTATCGGTTTTTTTGTGGTTGTCCAGATTTGGAAACGAATCGGTACGGGAGGGGGCATTTCGGCGGCAACGGTATTGCGTTTGTTCGGATTTCATGTTTGTATACGTATATACCTTACCTGCGGATATCAAGAGAGGGAAGTCATGTCGAAAGACCATCAAGAGATGGAGGAGTATTATCATTGTGAAAATGGTAATGCCCGCTTTTGGTTTTCATGGGAGAGCTGACCGGGTGTTATGGAGGCATGCTATGAACATCTCTCAAATTTTCAGAGCGTACGTATTTTTGGAGGTCCTTATCTTTTTGGTGTTACAGATATGGCCTGAGGCTTTGGTTTCGTCCAAAGCAGAAAGCACCTTGACTTGCACCCAAGAGTATTTATGTCAATCGAAGCCGGGAGACCAGGCGGTGGTGTTTGCGCCGGGTGTCATCTCCACTGGTTTGTCCGAGCGCGATATGACGATTTCTCCCGACGGCGGGGAGATGTACTATTCGGTTTTCATGGATCAGCGTGGTTTCATCATCCGGTTGCATCGCGAGAACAATGGCTGGTCGCGTCCCGAAGTGGCCTGGTTTTCTGGTAGATACAGTGACCTCGAACCTGCATTCTCACCCGATGGCAATCGGTTGTTTTTTGTATCCAACCGTCCGGTTTCTGGTCGGGGAGAGCCCAAAAAGGATTTCGACATTTGGTATATCGAAAAGAAAAAATCCGGATGGAGTACGCCCAAAAATCCAGGGCCGCCTCTCAACTCCTCGCAAAATGAATTTTATCCCTCGGTAACTCGAGATGGTTCGATATACTTTTGCGCCGATCTCAAAACCAGCTTGGGTGGAGAGGATATTTTCAAATCCAATTGGATCCAAGGCAAGTACAGTCGGCCGGTGAACGTGTCTGCCGAGATCAACACGAAAGGGCAAGAATTTAACGCGTTCGTGGCTCCCGATGAGAGCTATCTCATCTTTACAACCACCGGTAGAGGTCCGGGCGTGGGTGGGGGCGATTTATGGGTAAGTTTTCAGGAAAAAGGGAGTTGGACCAGTCCAGTCAACTTGGGTGTTTTCATAAACTCGGCTTCCCTCGAATATTGTCCTTTCGTTAGCTCGGATGGCGAGTATCTATTTTTTACCAGCCGGCGAAGCAAGCTTGCGCCTTATTCGACAAAACCCATAGACTATACTACGATCAAACAGCTATCCAAAGAGTACGGAAACGGACAGTCGGATATATACTGGGTGAGCACAAAACAAATCGCTCGGTTGAGGGGTAACCCGGTAGGTGTAAAAAAAGATCCGCCCAAGTAAAAATCCCCTGCGATGCCTTGAAATCTCAATCTTGCAGGAGGTGAACATGAGTCTCTATACTCCAACAGTGCGCTCCAGCATTGAGACCCGCATTGCTCAACTTGGTTCCTGCACCGTCCCCTCACCGATCCTTCATCAGAGATTTATCGGAAATGATCAATGCGTGCTGTACGACTTGGATGCCACCTGTACGTTCGAGCAGATCGAACATGGTGCGGCTCCAACTGCTTTCGAAGCCGCAGGACCTCGAAAACACCTGTTTTTTGAGCCGTCTCAAGTGCGCGCCGCCATTGTCACCTGTGGAGGCCTATGTCCGGGTATCAACGACGTCATTCGAGCGATCGTTCATGAGTTGTATTTTCTATACGGTGTACGCAGCATCCGGGGCATCCGCTATGGATATGCCGGCCTCAACCCCGAGGTCGGTTGGCCGATGGTCGATCTCACACCGGAAACTGTTGTGGATATCCATGAAGACGGTGGTTCTTTCTTGGGATCCAGCCGAGGACCTCAATCCGTGAGCATCATGGTTGATACCTTGCAACGAGAAGACATCAATATGCTTTTTGTGATTGGCGGAGACGGATCATTGCGGGGTGCTTTGAGAATTTTCGAAGAGATTTCGAAAAGGAAGCTGCCCATTGCATTGGTGGGCATACCCAAGACCATCGACAACGATATCGATTTGGTGTCCAGGACTTTTGGGTTCGAAACGGCTGTGGGCGTGGCGGTCGAGAGCATACGTTGTGCCCACAACGAGGCCAAAGGGTATATCAACGGAATTGGTATCGTCAAACTCATGGGAAGAAATGCGGGCTATGTGGCCGCTTGTGCGGCCCTGGCCCAAGCTGATGTCAATTTCGTGTTGATTCCCGAGGTGCCTTTCAATCTTGATGGACGGCATGGTTTGTTGAGATCTCTGGAGCGTAGGTTGAAAAACCGCCACCACGCAGTCATTGTGGTTGCGGAAGGAGCTGGTCAATATCTTTTTGACCGAGATCTGGGTAGCGACGCTTCCGGCAATCCAAAACTTGGTGACATCGGTCTGCTTTTAAAAAGTCGGATCGAATCTCATTTTAGTACGATCAACATGGAGGTTTCCATCAAATATATCGATCCGAGCTACAATATCCGAGCTGTGCCGGCCAACTCGAACGATCGCATCTTTTGTCTGTTTTTGGGACAAAACGCCGTACATGCGGGCATGGCTGGAAAAACCGGCATGTTGGTAGGCAGTTGGAACAATTTGTTCGTGCATATTCCGATAGAGGCCGTCATAAAAAATAAAAAACAAGTAGATCCCATGGGTATGCTATGGGTAAGCGTTCTCGAATCGACCGGACAATCGGAACAAATGTTTCACACGATCTAGACAATATACCCGCATGAATTGGTATTGATGACATCGGATTTGATTTTGATAGCTGTTCAACCAGACAGTCCGAAAAAATTAATGTATAAATGTTGTAAACCCTTTTTTTCCCAATATATGTATTTTGCGATTTCAAAAAGATCAAGATTGCTTTTATCTTACATGAAGAGATCATTGCCAAGATAATGAACCACTCCGACGGCCAAGCCATCTTTTCCAGGCTTTGCGTAGATGCTCGTACATCACTTCCAGCATTTTGTAGTTTCCTCTTATTCCGTAATACTGGTAGTGCCCTGGAAGGAGACAGTAGAATGTTCCGGGCTTTGCTCGGCACGAGTACTGGTTTGTTATCTCCAGGTTCTAATATCTACCAACTCCTAATCTTGAGGCTGCTTTTGCCAAATATTTATCTAATGTCCAGATCGGAATATCTGATAATACGGCTGAACTTAGTAAATGAACGTCTATATATCCAAGTCCTTGACCCATTAATTTGTTTTCATCTATAAAAAATAATATCTCTTCTTGTGTCGTTGTTTTGACCATTGGTAAAGATCTAAGAAGATCCAATATTTCGACACGGTTCTTCATTGTTCCACATGCAAGTTCGCCTATAATGTACGGATGACATGCCACATCTTCCTCATCGAGCATCATGACAAGTCGATCCTCACTAAAACGAAAATGTGAAACCCATACAGATGTGTCCACAAGCACCTGCTCACTCATTTCCACTTCTCCGACGACGAGGCATCCTAAGCCTCTTCTCGGTACCTCCAAGCCTCGCTAAGCGCCTGGCACTTTCTCGTGCGATCAAGGCTTCGAGACCAAGTTTTACTAATGATGTTTTTTCTCTAATACCTGTAAGTCCTGATGCTCTCTCGATAAGCTCGTCGTCGATATTCAATGTCGTTCGCATTACTACACCTCTTTATTATGCATATTCAACATACGTATAAGTATGTATGAAATATATGCATATGTCAAGCTTTACTTGTGTGGGATAACGCCGCGGATGAGCGGCGCTCCGAAGGGGCATCCGTCTCAATCCGCTTTGATGGGACACGCTTTGTGCGGCCTATCAGTGGCCTTTGGGAACCGCCTAGTGCGGATCCGCTTGCTAGGTGGTGTGGGGAGGTCGGGTGAAATATCCCCGTCCCTACCCGATTAGAAAATTGATTTTGTTATTTAGTCGCTATTTTATATTTCATGACCTTTTCAAAGTCTTTGATTGCCTTATTGTTTCTTATTTCAAATATACATGGTTTTGAATTGCCTACATTTTTCGTTTTCAGTATTTTGTCTTTTGACTCTTGTGTGATTTTTAGTTCTAAAATGTTATCAAGAAATCTTAGGGGAAAATAGACCGCTGCCTGCATGTAACCTTTCCATGCTGACATCCATACTATTGTTCTTTTCTTTTTTTGCACCTTGCATAACCATGCTTTTCCATCTCTGTAGTACCGCCACTCGTGTGTTAACTCATTATCTGAGAATAACTTCAATAGTTCTAGATAAGCATTGAATGATCGACCCAATACTTTACATAAAACATCTTCATCTGGGAAAATGCCCTCATTAGTTAATTCAATTGTGTTGATGGTTTCCATATTTTACTCTTCTAACGCTGAGTTGAGCTGCAACCAGGTTATTGATATTCAGCTTTCTGCTGCCAATATTGTAATTTAAAGCCTAAAACTTTTCTATTGTCGTAGTCGACCAGTTTGACAACCTCCAACGATTCGTTGGCTCCCCATTGCAATAACCAAAATAATTATTATATGTTAACTATTCGGCAGGCATCATATTTCCATATTTCTGTCTGGTTTTATTTACTCATCATATTAATTTTTATCGTTTTTTAGTGTGCCTGTCCCCATGTTTTGTGGTTGACTTCTCTTTCCTATTCCAGATTGCCCAGATCTCTGCCGAGACGTTTTTGTAGTATTCTTTCGGTCCCACGGAGGCTGGGTCAAACCACTTGTTGAATTCCTCGTAGACGACATTGAGCACGTCTTGTTCACTCTGGCAGGTCCGAAGGCATGGAAGAATCGTTCCGACCTCCGGCTCATATTCGTCGGTATTGGTCTCGAAGTTGATCCCCATCGGATCGTTTCGGAAGAGAGCGGCACTGATGCTTTCGAATAACTCGCCATACTGGCGTTTGAGTTCCTCCCTTTGGGCTTTGTTTCTCCTGTGTTGCTCAACAACCTCAGGAGGAAAACCCGACGGGTCTTCATTTTTATTCATATCGTACCCCGTAACGAGCAACAAGGTCAGGATGCCCGTGATTAGTGCTCTTGTTGCATGATTCATGTGTGAAGCCAACGTCGCTAATCAGCCACGCGGTTTTTTGTATCGGCTGAATTAGCCTTGTTATGGGTTTTCATAGAGCAAATATACATATTTCTGCGGCAAAACAGCGAACTCTCTCCAACCAAGACGTTCTATGCACAGGCCTATACCGCTCAATGTGACCTTTCCATACATCAATACGATTTTCCCGATGGAGTTATATTCTCATTCTGTATTTATAAATTTTATTGATCCTAAATATACTTTTGACTGAGAAGACATTATATTATATTTATCTAAAGGACATTCTACTCCTATCATTATAAACCTATCCTTTAATAGGTAAAATTCACCTTCAAATAGCTGAGAAGCTGATAATTTGATATATATTCCTTTCATATTATCCCGAATAACATCATGTTCATCAATAACTTCTCCTGCTCTTGCAAAAGATTCAACATATTTTGATATATCCTTGTTTTTATTATTTTCAATAAGTGACGAAATCGTACAAGAGACAATATATCGACATCCATCAACCGTCGTAGTACCCATAACGTGGTTGATAACATCTGCATTGTCTTTCCCCACTGTTTCTTGTGTAAATGAATTGTATGGTTCTGGAAACCAAACAGACAAACCTATTTTATGCGATATTGCCGGATACCAGCCTTTGTCATTGATTGATCCATCCCGTGCCTTATGTAAAATTATTTTTTGACCCGTCTTTGGATCGGTAATACTTTCTCCCGGCGTAAGAGCTTCAATACGTTCTTTTAAATCCTTAAAATCTGTATGGTCATATTCCGCTGTAGAATAAAATCCGAATAAATGAAGAAAACCAGAGATTATTACAAACGGGCCTCCGATCTTCATAAATCGACCAAACTTTCGCCTGCCACGCTCTAATCTTTCAGGATATTTAGGATTTTTAGGAACGACCCCGTATGCCATTAGCAAAACGTAAATACCACCAATGATGCCTATCAGACCCTCATAATGTAGATTGTTCATTCATAATCTCCTGGCTCGGCGCGATTTGCCCACCATCTCATTATTACAGTTATAACAATTAGTACACCGAATAAAATCAATGAAACAACTAGACTTGAGACATCAAGATTTCCTTTCTTCTGATATTCGCGATAAAGACTTATCAATATACCAATTGTTCCACATAACATAATAAACACAATCTGCTTTGGGCCGACCAGTTGCTTATCATATTTTGGCATAAAGATACCCCTATTCTAGAAAATCACCGGACAAAAGGCGCGAAGCGCCTTGAAGTTCCAGTGGATAATATTGTGTACGCCCGGCATGGGCATAACCTCATGGGGTGAAAGTCCCCTGTACGTAAACCCTGGTAACAACAAAATTGTTACCAAAAGTACTAGCCGAAGGCAAGGGCGATCTCGCGAGGGATTGTCTGAAGGAAGCTCTGGA
>JBFFBT010000292.1:0-7115 GCA_041560255.1 Myxococcota bacterium
GATCCATGTTTGGTAATTAGATCGATAATTTGGATTTTGAGTGGAAAAAGAAGCTCATATTTATGTGTTGAATGTGCCTAAAAGCGACTTTTTCAGGGACGACTACAATAGCAGTTTGTCTGTCATGCAGGCATCGTTGTATTTGTACGAGTACTTCGCCTCAAACATAGGTTTAAGGCCTGTTTTGAGCACTTGGTTTCAACTTCGTATGGATACCACATCATCACGTTGGTGCTTTTGGTACACAAAAACCTTTGTTTTCGTAAAACTCAAGGGATAGAGCATTATCGTGACGATCCTTTGATCAGACACCTTATCGGACGCAGAAAAATCCCTGACGCGGCTACCATATACCATATCGCTTGGAACCCCAAGCATTTCGGTAGAAGTTACACCAGCTACGTAAAATTTGGTTGAGTTTTTCCAAGCGTTGAGCAAGACTGTGCTAACGGGCGAGGATGACATTTTAGATACGTTTCATCAGGTCATCGGTTCCTCCTTTGATTTCATGGCGCACGGTAATCATGGTGCAACCCGTTGAGAACCGGGATGGCAACCAATCAGATCGAAATCCGATCCAGACATTCTCACCGCAAAGTCCCGATCAATCTTTCAAGATGAGCCGAAACATTCGGATCCATATATGGTGTTGGTATCCTGCAGACGCCCATTACACCGTACAACCAAGCGTCAAATGAAAACCGGTAAGAAACAACTACGAACTGCAACCAATCCGATTTCATTGCTCTGCTACTTCTTCTTTGGTCGATCTTGCCTTCCGCACAGAATTCACCATCGAAAGTCATCGGCGATGCAACCGTATTGCACACCTACCTGTCTGCACTGTATTCTACATCATTTCGAACCGTTACATCCCACTGCTCGCTTTGACTCCTCCATCAAAAAATGCTTATATTTTTAGGTAAATTAGAATATATTATGGAGTCACTTCGCAAGGACTGAGCTGGATAAAGGTATGAAAGTTGATTGGGAAATCAACTCTTCGCAGAAACGTGTAAAGGAGTCTGAAAGATGTCGGTAGAAAAAATACCATTGATGTTTTATGGATTGGTACTGGCCTATTTCATGACTGGATGCCCACCACCAGTCGAAGAATTGCCGGAGATCACTCAGGTCGATGGAGATGGAATCCAAGCAGGTATCGTAAGCAACCAAGATCTTCCAATCAACCCTGAAGACAGAAAAGATGCAACCCACCGCATCCGTACTGCCTTGATCATTTCGGGCAAAAACCTCGATAAGGTTGAAAAATGTGAGCTTCGAGGAAAAGACGGAGCGAACCGAGTGTTTACAGAAAAAGATGGACTCATGTTTGAACAAGGAGGAACAGCCTTGGAAAAAAAACTTCTTCTACCAAAGACCATATTTGCAGGCGCATTTACATTGGCACTTTTAACTTCCTTTGGCGAAGCAACCGCACAGGTTTATGTTCTCCAAGGGGAAAAGGGAGAAAAGGGTGACTCCGCAGAGCCCTCGCCGAGTGACCAAGAGCTACTCGCCAAGATCTCGAACGTCGATGGCGCTGACTCCGGCCTAGACGCCGACACTCTCGACGGACTGGAGGCAGTCACGTTTGCATCGGCCGCCGACACCTCTGACATGGAAGCCGAGCTGACCGCCCGCCTCGATTCCATCGAGGCAAGTCTCGATACCCTGCAGAGTATGACCAGTGATCTCAAGGTTTCACTACCCACTACGGGCAACATCTGGCAGAACACACGGTTTCTGCGCACCAGCAGCGCCGATCCCGCACTCCCCGAGGGCTGGAGCTTCTACTCGTCGGGTGGCAGTAGCGTCACTATCGAAGCAGTGACCGAGAGTCCGTTTTACAAGGGTTTCATCGGACCCTACAGTGAAACCAAGCCTCCGGGGAGCTCAAGCTCCCCCGAGGCCGCCAGTGCCACAAGCCCTTACTGGTATGGGGTCTGGAACTGCGGGCCGCGGATCTCTCGGTGGGGTTGGGGCGGCATGTCGTTCAATCTGCTTCACCTTACCATCAGCGGCGACGCAACCTATACATTGGTGTATCAGGATCACTCCGACTTGCTGGTCGGCAACCATGCGGGGCGCTATCACTTCCGGGCCTACGTCAAGATCCTGCGTGGCGAGGCGTTCGGCGTCAGCCAGGGCGCCGGCGCTTCCAGCCTGATTGTGACCAAACAAGAGTGTGATGCGGCCCCGGAAGGGTGGTGCCTCTTGGACGGATCCTTCCATGGCTCCAATACCGCGGCTGTCATGATTGGTTTTGGACGACCGGGAGGCGTGGTTACGGATCTTGAGGTATTGGTGGCGTTACCCTATCTCTATGTCGAGAATCCACTGTGGCGAGACAAATAGCAGCCCTGTCGTTCGCCAAAATCGATCCAAGGATGAACTACGCAAAATCATTGAGTCAAGCCGACATCAGCAAGGCAGATTTCAAGCTTCAAGAGCAAGAATCGTACCAAGTAAAATTCAATATATAGTAAAATGAATCATGATTAATCTATACGGAGGACTGGCCAGCACGCGGGGGCATACTTGACCATGATAATATGACTATGGTAATATATCCCAATAGGTGGAAAATGAACGATTCTGCAAAAAAGATTTCTGCAAGTCAGTTTAAAGCAAAATGCCTTGCATTACTGGATGACGTATCAAAAACTCGTCTTTCGTTGATTGTAACCAAACGAGGAAAACCGATAGCAAAACTTGTCCCGATCGATCAGTCAGAACCACCTGATCTCCTCGGTAGCGTGAAATACAAGAAAGAGGACGATTTGCTTTCTCCTGTAGATGAAGTCTGGGAGGCAGACCGTTGATTGTTCTAGATACCCATGCCTGGATTTGGTGGGTAAGCGATCCTCAGAAACTATCCAACAAGGCTCGGGCGGCAATCAATTATGCTAAACAAATCGTTATTTGCCCGATTAGTTGCTGGGAAATCGCAACCAAAGTAGCTCATGAAAAACTCGAGCTCGACAGAGACATCCACGTCTGGATGCATCAGGCCTTGGCTCGGCCCAAATTGATGTTGGTGGATCTTTCCGTAGACATTACCATAACAGCAGGTTTTTTAGGTCAAGAAGGATTTCATGGCGACCCTGCGGACCGTCTCATCGTTTCCACCGCAATGCATTACGGTGTAAATTTAATCACAAAAGACAAAAAAATTCGTGCATTCAAAAAAGTCCAAACTATATGGTAAAAAGATTTGTTTGTCTTGCCGTTGGATGAGCAAAACAGCCGACACACTCAGCTTCAGTCTATCATGCTGCTTCGATCTCCACTTTCAATTTGAATCCTTCTGTTTCAACAAGTAATTGCAATGCCACCAATTTTCCGGGCAAATCAAAATTCACTATTCAGTTCGACGATCCTCGGCGCATTGTCCATTGCCAGGCTCATCATAGCCAATTCTTTAGCGTGTTCGTGGTCAACATGAAGGGGACAATCGACATTTGCTGTTTTCAGGGGTTCAGGTTTTCAAGATAGGAAGTCATTAAAACGGATCACGGCTGTATCGATACGCGGAAAAACTTGAATCCAAAACCGGGATATTGATACAATGAGAAAACTTATGCCAGTCCATATAACGTGGTGATTCATTGAAAAAATCATTTAATAGATCTGTCCGAATTCCGTATATGAATCGGATTTTTTTTATCGCGATATCAATAGGTGTTGGAATATCCAATAGCAACAGCCATGCCTCTCAAGGATCGAGCATGAAGATCCGTTCGAATGAAGTTGGATCTCCTTTTGTCATCAACTATACGACCTCAGATTTCAATGCTCATTCACAGAACTGGGTGACGGTGCAAGACCATCGTGGAGTTATGTATTTTGGAAACCAAACCGGTGTATTGGAGTTTGATGGAACCACCTGGAGATTGATTCAAGTACCCAACTTGTCACCGGTTCGTTCATTAGCGGTATCCGATGATGGCACTGTGTATGTCGGAGCGAGTAGTGAATTCGGCTATTTGGCTCCGGATCAAAGAGGCCGATTACAATATTTTTCTTTGATCTCAGAAGTGCCTTTGAAAGAAAGGGTGTTCGGTCACGTGCTTTTCACCTATGCAACTTCGAGCGGCATATATTTTATCAGCCTATCCAAGATTTTCCATTGGCGCGGAAACAAGATGAAGATAGTATCAAGAAGCGCTGATTTGGGATATTGTTTTTATGGTCACAGCCATATGTATTGCGTGGGTAAATCAATGGGCCGAGATTCGATATATAAACTCGATGAAAATGGTCCTGTGGAAATGTCGATCGATCTCGGCGATAATCTAATATTCGCTCTGGTTCCTTTCTCCGATCAAAAGATAATTGTCGTCACGAACACCGGTAAGCTTATTGTTTGTGACATACATGAAGCTGAAAATAAAATCGAGGAGGTTGCGCCTGCCGCCAATTACTTCAAACCTACAATTGAGGTTGCCGGATATTTACAGGCAAATCTGATACAGTATTCAATAACCTTCAAGCAGGACCTTCTATTAATACCATTACGCAAAGGGGGAGTAATTGTCCTGGACAGATATGGTTCTTTAAAGAACATCACCAACCGAAACCGCGGACTCTTGGAAGACAATGTCAATTCTGTTTTTATAGACAGAGACAAAAACTTATGGGTTTGCATGAACAAAGGCATTTCATATGTGCAGATCAGCTCTCCTATTTCCATGTACAAAGAACAAAACGGCATAGATGATGTCGTGTTATCTTTTGCGCGGTTTCATGATCAGCTGTACTTGGCCGGCTTTAATGGGATCAAGGCGTTACCCAAACACGCAATCAAAAAAACCGATGACAAACTGGAGGTTATTCCCATCAAGGGTATAGAAAGAGACACATTTACCTTTATTGAGCGGAAAAACGGATTGTTTGTAATACCGAACGCGGCAGGGAAAGAGTCGGGTGTATTCCAAATTAAGAAATTTTCAGCCGAAAAGGTTTTGAATACATCCAACATGTTAGTTCTTAATGCTTGTCAATCCAAAAAATTCCCAGATATCGTATTTCTCAATCCACAAGAAGGTGGGTTGCCGGTGCTGGAATTTGAAGATTCAAATACTCAAAGCACTCCGCTAAAATTCGAAAACAGTTTCTTGGAAAAAGCTGATGAGGTTTACTTCGAGACCGTCAATGATACTGATGGAAATTTGTGGTCGATAACAAATAATGGAATTACCAAGATAGAATTTCAATCGGACAAGTTGTCCGATTACCGGATGATTCGATATTCCAGGATGAAATTCGGCTTTTCACTTGGAGGAAGTATTGATGAAGTGTACGATGATGTAGTGCTTTCCAGCGATGACGGTATGCGCAAAATAAATTTAAAAGCATCTTCTGACCCCAAAAGCCTGTTTTTGCCGGTTGGTTCCGTCGGTCCATACCGAATCGAATACTCCGGAAAAATTGATGGGATTAACGGCCATGGAGCAAACAAATTTGTCGCAGTTGACCACAACACCAAAAACTTACTTATCTTTGAAAAAGATAATGACAATGTATTTCGAGCAAGAGGAAGTGAGTTGAATAGTATCCAGGGTCAATATGCGGGATCATATGTGGATGATGACGGTGTAATCTGGATATCCACAAGTGAAGGTGTTTTCCGGCATGATCCAAGCATCAAAAAAAATTACCAATGTAGTTATGATACGTTGATTCGAAAAGTCAGTACAACCGATGAGCAATTGCTGTTTTTAGGCACCAATTACGAAAAAATATCCAATTCAAAATTTAAGGTCACTCTGAATCAACCGGAAAGCTTGGTCCCGACCTTACCTTTTGCAAAAAATTCACTCACGTTCAAGTATTCGACGGCATTCTTTGAACACCCCAAGTTCAACAAATACCAAACCAAATTGGAAGGATACGAAAAGCAATGGAACCCTTGGTCGTCGAACACGTTGAAAGAGTACACCAACCTCTCCGAAGGCGATTACCGGTTCCTGGTCAAAGCCAAAAACATTTATAACCATGAAAGCTCCACGACTACGTACCGATTCAGGATCATGCCGCCTTGGTATCGCACCAAGCTGGCCTACTTTGGATATTTGCTATTGTTTTTTGGGGTATTCACGGCGGGTATTAGGATAAATGCTCGCAGGCTGATTGCTGTGAAAAACAGGCTTGAAAAAATCGTCAACATTCGAACCAAAGAGTTGAAGGAAAAAAAGGAACAACTTGAAGACAGTTTGAGTAAATTGAAAAAAACACAAAACCAACTATTGGATGCTTCCTGGAAAGCGGGTATGGCGGATGTGGCCTCCAATGTTATTCATAACGTTGGAAATGCACTTACTTCGGTCAAAGTGACCCAAAACCTGATCAATGACCAGATCAATCAGTCGAAAATAAAGAATCTGGGAAAAACCGTTGAGATCATCAAAAGCCCGTCCGATTTTTCCCCATTGACCGAAAGAGGGAGAAAGGCCACCGACTACCTTGTAAGACTCTCGACCCAATTGGATAAAGAACACAGCCTCATCCTCGACGAGATAAAAACCTTGGGTGAAGGCTTGAACCGGATCAATTCTATTGTTTCCGCTCAGCAAAAATACACATTGCGAGATGGGGTTACGGAAGAACTTGGCGCCATTGAACTGATTGATATCGCTTTTGAGATGAGCCAGTTGGCCTCCTCCAAAAACATCGAGATCAAACGGGAATACGAATACCATGAATTGATCAAGGTAGAGCGTCATAAAGTTGTACAGATATTGGTCAACCTTTTTAATAACGCCAAAAAGGCCGTTATAAAAGCCGACCACCCTGAGAAAATTGTATGGATAAAAACCATAAAACTGGATGCAAACTATTTGAGATTTTCAATCCAAGACAATGGTGTCGGATTTGATGCGCATGTGCTTTCAAAGCTTTTTATTTTTGATCTGAACGACCAATACAACGCTCAAGATCTGGATTTACATTCCAGCGCTAATACGGCAAAATCCATCGGTGGTTCCTTGAGTGTTGAAAGCGAAGGTCTTGGAAAAGGAGCCTCGTTTTTTCTCGACCTGCCTATTCAACCAAAAGTTTCTGTTCAATAAGAAATCTCGAACATGCGGGTATAATGGGCGATAGCCGCAAAC
>JBFFBT010000293.1:0-7079 GCA_041560255.1 Myxococcota bacterium
CAAGGTATGCAGCTGGCGGAAGGAAAAGGCAAATGCTCAGGATTTCCGGGCTGTAAGCCACCGTCTGCCACCAAAGATGAGCCCGACAACGCATTGTTGCTATACCTTGCTTGTAACCCTTCTCCGGCGAGTCTCTCGGACCACCAGGTCAGTGCAACCAGCAACGCCAAAGCTCCCGCCACCAACATCCACGCTGATCGCAGGATCTTCGGCTTATGGTAGGCTCTTGCCCGGCATCGCGGGCAAGTCTCTCCCTGAAAAACGATGCTCCGGCATACTTCGCAACGCCGACTTTTCGATCCGTCACCCATTCAGGTTTCAATAGATCATGCCTTGCCGAAGTTCAACTCTTTGTCCGAACCCACGTCCACCCTGATCGTATCTCCCTCGAGATAATCACCTTGTAATATCTTTTGCGCCAAACGATCCTGCAGCATCCGCTGTATGACGCGTTTCAGTGGACGGGCGCCGTACTGTGGATCGTAGCCGCTTTCCGCCAGCATCGATTGGGCGGCCTCGGTGACTTCGATTTTCAACTTGCGTTCGGCCAACAATTTGCCGAGATGTTGGAGCTGTATCCCCACAATATGTCGCAGGTGCTCTTTCCCCAAGCTTCCAAATACCAAGATATCATCCACCCGGTTGAGAAACTCAGGCCTGAAATGATGCGCCAACCGCTCGACCACCAATTCCCGCTCGCGTTGTTCGATTTTTCCGGCCCGCTCTGCAAGAATGTCCGAACCGACATTGGAGGTCATGATCACCACGGTGTTTTTGAAATCCACCGTTCGACCATGTCCGTCGGTAAGCCGGCCATCATCCAGAAGCTGCAGCAAAACATTGAAAATATCGTGATGGGCTTTTTCAATTTCATCAAAAAGCACGACGGTATAAGGCTTTCGGCGCACCGCCTCGGTCAGAGCCCCACCTTCGTCATAGCCCACATAACCGGGAGGCGCCCCGATCAATCGGCTGACCGCATGTTTTTCCATATACTCACTCATGTCGATTCTGACCATGGCGTTTTCGTCGTCAAATAAAAACTCCGCGAGCGCCCGGGCGAGCTCGGTCTTCCCCACTCCGGTGGGACCCATGAAAATGAAACTACCGATGGGCCGATTGGGATCCGAAAGCCCGCTTCTCGAACGCCTGACCGCATTGGCGACAGCCTGGATGGCGGGATCCTGGCCCACGACCCTGCGCTGCAAGCGATCTTCCATCCGCAGCAACTTTTCTTTTTCTCCCTCGAGCAATTTGTCCACCGGTATCTTGGTCCATTTGGCAACCACGGCAGCCACATCATCCGGCTCAACTTCTTCTTTGAGCATTTTACGATCGGCTTGTACGTGTCGAAGCTTGCTTTGTTGCTGATCGAGCTCTTGCTCGAGCTTGACCAAGGTGCCGAACTTGATCTCGGAGGCCTTACCCAAGTCACCGCTTCGCATGGCGCGTTCCTCGTCGACCCTGGCCTGATCCATGGCGGCTTTGATTTCGCGGATGCGCTGTATGATCGTCATTTCGTTTTGCCAATGGGCTTTTTTCTGGGTCACCTCTTCCTGCAGATCGGCCAGCTCCTTTTCCAGCTTCTGCAATCGATCCCGACTGGAGTGATCCTTTTCTTTCCTGAGAGCTTCCCTCTCGATCTCCAATTGGGTCACCCTGCGGTTGACCTCGTCGATCTCCGTCGGCATTGAATCGATCTCGATTCTGAGTCTGCTGGCGGCCTCATCCACCAAGTCGATAGCCTTATCCGGTAAGAAACGATCGGAAATATATCGATCGGAAAGCATGGCCGCCGAGACCAATGCGGCATCCTGGATCCTAACTCCGTGATGCACTTCGTATTTTTCCTTCAATCCCCTCAGAATACTGATGGTGTCTTCCACCGTCGGTTCACTGACCAAAACCGGTTGAAATCTGCGTTCCAACGCGGCATCTTTCTCCACGTGCTTGCGGTACTCATCCAATGTGGTGGCACCCACACAATGAAGCTCACCGCGGGCGAGCGCAGGTTTCAACATGTTGGATGCATCCATCGATCCCTCGGCTGCACCGGCCCCTACCAAAGTATGTAACTCGTCAATAAATAATATAATTTGACCTTCAGAAGCGGTAATCTCTTTTAAAACGGCCTTCAACCGATCCTCGAACTCACCCCGATATTTGGCGCCGGCCACCAGAGCGCCCAGATCGAGAGCCAAAAGCCTTTTATCCAAAAGAGGTTTGGGCACATCCCGATCGACGATTCTTCGCGCCAGTCCCTCGACCACCGCGGTCTTGCCGACTCCCGGCTCGCCGATGAGAACCGGATTGTTCTTGGTTCGGCGAGACAAAACCTGCATGAGGCGTCTTATTTCATCATCCCTACCGATGACCGGATCCAGCTTTCCACGGCGTGCCAAGTCCGTAAAATCCCTCCCATATCGTTCCAGCGCCTGGTAGCGGGTTTCCGGATTTTCATCGGTCACCCGCTGGTTGCCCCGAATTTCCTGCATGGCGCGGTAAAGTGCTTCCGGGGCGATCCCCAACCTGGAAAGCTCTCTGCCGACAAAACCTTTTTTATCCGACGAGACGGCCAACAAAAGATGCTCGGTGGATACATACTCGTCTTTGAGCGCGTCGGCTTCTTTTTGAGACCGGTCCAAGACCTCTTTGATTCTTTGACCCAAAAAAACGTCGGCGCCGGTGACTTTGGGATAGCCGTCCAACTCCTTTACGAGAACAACTTCTAAAATCTTCGGATCCACACCCAGTTTTTGCAGCAAAGGGACGACAATACCACCGTCTTGATGAATTAAAGAATACAACAAATGCTCGGGTGTAAGCTCCTGATGATTTTTCGATTGTGCCAACCTTTGGGCTTGTTGAATCGCCTCTTGCGACTTTATCGTAAATTTGTCTGTACGCATGAAAACCGCATCCTCCCTTTGGGTATATCCAGGAATAAAATCATGCAGACCAGCTCGCCAACCTTAGAAAAAATGTGCATGTTCAGCGGGTTGTCAAGGGATTCAGCCTGCCGAAAAAAATGTTCACCCCCCCCGGATTCCACTTAATAGCATTTTATAATCAATTGGTTACAGTATTGTAATCATGAAAACGATTATGTTATGATTAAAATACGAGATCCATGAATGCGACAATTCTAGCAGGATCCAAATATACCAACTTTCAAAAAGGAGTTTTTGATGAATCAAATGATGAAGATGGGGATAAATCTATATATCATGTTATGCGTATTTGTCCCCCAAATCTCCATGTCCCAGGAGATACCCAGCGGCTTTCAAGAGTATTACGTATTGGGTAGGGACGGTCAGATCTACAATTTTCTCAACCATGTCGCTACATCAGAGGGCGGGAGCTTTCCCAACCAGGCTGCCGAGTCGGTGATTACCTTGACGGCCTCCATGCAAGGCCAAACCATCTACTATGATCATTGGGAGGATGGATTCGAGAGCAATATCACCAGTCCCTCCCAGGCGACCACAGAAATCCATACCCTCGGATATGGACAAGTGTTGTCTTTTATAAGCAATTCGTCCGGAACCGGCATCAACGGGGTCATACCCTTGCCTCGCAATCCGAGTCAAATCCGTTATGACGGAGGAGATCGCATCATCAGCATCGGAGGCCCAGTCGATCTGGCCCACAGCATGTGGCCCCAAAACGTAGTCCACATCGGTGGAGCCTGGGAGATTTTTGCCAGGCAGGCGCTCTCAGGCTTTTTGACCTACCGAATTCCGGTGGGAGAAGATTCGTATACGAACCATGGCGGTAGCAGCGGCTCGTTTGCACCTTTCAAATATGTCGCCCTGCAGGTATCAGCCTATGAAAATGCAACCTATGTTCGAATTAACAACGGGATAGACGAAATCGCCTTCACGCTCGATAAAGGTCAAAGCTATTCCACCCGGGGTTTCATCAACGAACAATCCGCTCCTTCCATCACCGTAAACGAAAACACCCTGGTAAGCTCCACCAAAGACATCCAAGTGGGTATCTTGACAGGCTCAGACGGTACATACCAAACCAGGTTCTTCAACGCCATTCCGCTTACAGCCTACGGAAGGGATTACGTCGTACCCTTGCGAGGTCCTGCTCCGTCCCGAGGCTTGGTCAATATATATTTGTTCAACCCCAGCACCCAGGTTGCCAACGTGACCCTGTTCGACACCTCGAGTCCGACCGGAACCTCGTATACCATCCCGGCAACCGCCGCGAGCTCCTGGGTTGATTTGACAGGAAGCGGCCTGCTGCAAAATTCCGGCGCGCGCATCATAGCGGATCAGCTCATATGGGGGATTGTCGCCTATGATTATACGAATACCGCCCGGGATTGGGGGTTTTCACTCCTGCCCAGCCGATTGCTCAAAGAAGAATATTTTATCTCATGGGCCCCGACCAACCGCAACGCGGATCCGACCCAGCCCGGATCCCCGATATGGGTTACCCCGACTATGAACGACACCATCATCAACGTAGATCTCAACAACGACGGGGTGTTTGATGATGTGGACACAGACGGAGATCAAGCCGCAAATCCAGGACCGTATACTCTCGACACCTTGGATGTGCTGCGCATTTATGATCACTTGGACGGAGACAATGCAGGCACCCGGATCGTTTCCACCCAACCCATCGCCGTGTCCTACGGACAGGACGGGGATGTATCCGGCACCGGGAGCCCCCATCTCGACCTTGGTTACACCGTGTTGCCGTTGACCCAAGATTTCCTAAGCCCTATCTTGAGAGTATCAGCCACTCCAAGCTCTACCTCCATTCCCACAACCGGTGGAAATGTCCAAGTGACCATATCTGTACGGTCTGGAAATTTCGACAACATATCCTCCGTCGATGCAGCCATACACATGCCGGACGTTTTTTCCTACATATCATCCAGCGCCATCGTCACGTATCCCGGCAGCTCAACCGCGCAGATAGAACCCGTTGTCACGACCGCCGGAGGAACGACTGTTCTTACCTGGGATACCGATGCGCTTTTGAACGCCGATCAAACTGTATCGATAACGTTCGAGTTGTATTGCCCGGACACCGCGCCCAATCAACAATATACTTTTCACACGGAAGGCCAAGGAACGTATCAAGGCATCAATCTTGTCCCCAAAAACACATTTCAACTCACCAAAACGTATCTTGCGCTGACAAAGCAAGTCGATCGGGTTGTAGCAACAGCCGGCGACACCTTAACCTATACGATTTCAGCCGTAAACAATACCTCAAATGACACCGATGTGGTGCAAAATCTTATGATTTATGACACCTTACATGAGGGTCTCGACTTTGTAACTGCTGACAACGGCGGGGTATATCAACCCATTTCCCGAACCATTTCTTGGTCACTCGGCAATCTAAACCGAGGCGAGGAAATCACCCTATCCTGCCAGGTCCGGGTACGTACTCTTCCCGAAGGTACAACCATCGACAACACCGCCAAGGCAACCACCGACAATCTGGAGGATGTAGCTTCAAACCCAGTATCCACACAAATCAACTATCCTTCACTTTCACTTACCAAATCGGCCTCGCCCACCCAAGTCGTCCCACTCGATATTGTTACTTATATCCTGATTGTCGAAAACCAAGGGAGCATCGACGCCGCGAATGTAGAAATCACCGATCTGATACCGTCCAATACCACCTATGTATCCAGCTCAATCACCTTGGATACCGGAGGCGGACCGATCGCACAAAGCGATGACCTGGATGGCGACAATTGCGACCATAACGCGACAATTTCAGGCGGCGTGGCAGCCATCATCGCAACCATTCCGGCAGGCGAGACCCATACCATGACGTTTAAAGTCAGAATCAACTCCGGGGTGCCGCCGGGTACGCTCATCAACAACCAAGGCGTCATGGCTAGTGAAACCACATCGGAACAAAGCTCCAATGTCACCGGGATCGAAATAGGTACAAACGATCCTGATGGCGATGGATTGACCAACACCGAGGAAGCCTCAACCGGTACGGATCCGAACGATGCGGACACAGACGACGATGGAATCCCGGACGGAGAGGAGACCATAGCCGGAATAGATGGATACATCACAAACCCGCTCGACCCGGACACCGATGGTGACGGGATACAAGACGGAACCGAAATCGGATTGAGCTCGGGCGTCAGTGACCCGGATGGTCTGGGTCCCCTCGAAGGTACAGATACCGGTATTTTCAACCCGGATACGGATCCCACGACGCAAACCG
This sequence comes from Myxococcota bacterium, assembly GCA_041560255.1. GTDB lineage: Bacteria > Myxococcota > B64-G9 > B64-G9 > B64-G9 > JBFFBT01. The sequence goes on from JBFFBT010000293.1 coordinate 6,226, forward strand.
ATCCAACCAAAGTCGATACCGACATTGATGGGCTTCCAGACGGGGTCGAAGATGCCGATGCCGACGGACAAGTCGATCCCGGAGAAACCGATCCGCTCGACCCGGATACCGACAATGACGGTTTATCCGATGGTACCGAGGATTCTAATGGAAACGGACAAGTCGATCCCGGAGAAACCGATCCACTCGACCCAGACTCCGACAATGACAGCGTCAATGATGACAGCGACATTTGCCCACTCGACTACAATCCAATGCAAGACCTCACCATCGACCCAAGCAACTGCGGTTCATGCGGCAACAATTGTGCGGACGGACTGTGGTGTAACGGCGATGAGATCTGTGTGGCCGGATCTTGCAATGCCTCGACACCAGTCGATTGCTCAGATGGGATTGGATGCACGCTGGATGCCTGTGATGAAGATCTTGATCAATGCTCGCAAACACCCAGCAACAGTCTCTGTGACGACGGGGTAGGATGTACTTCCGATACTTGTGATGCCGCTACTGGATGTGTCTATACGCCCCAAGACTCTGCTTGCGACGACGGGGTAGGATGTACTTCCGATTCCTGTGACGCTGTTGTGGGTTGTGTCTCTGCTCCCCAAGACTCTGCTTGTGACGATGGGATAGGATGTACTTCCGATACCTGTGACGCCGTTGCCGATTGTGTCTATACTCCCGTAGATTCTGCCTGTGACGACGGAGTCGGATGTACTTCCGATACCTGCGATGCTGTTGCCGATTGTGTCTTTACTCCCCAAAACTCTGCCTGCGACGAAGGGGTAGGATGTACTTCCGATACCTGTGACGCCGTTGCCGATTGTGTCTATACTCCCGTAGATTCTGCCTGC
>JBFFBT010000294.1:0-7046 GCA_041560255.1 Myxococcota bacterium
GGACACAAAAAGATCAACATTGACAAATGGTTTTGTAGGGGCAGGGCTTGCCCCTGCCCTTTAGGGCAACCGCAAGGGTTGCCCCTACATAAAACCGAGAAATTTTTATTATGTGTCCGACAATCACCGCCTTTGATTTAGTCTCCGTCGCAAAACATCCGTGTTGCTTTGGAGATCGGGATCAAATTTAATGAAATACAGTAGGTACCAATTTCCTGGTTTGTAAAAAACGGAGTATTGATACAAGAACCAGCTAAAAGACTATGTATTTTTTCTACGGTTGCCGGAGATGAAAGACAGGTATCCATAGTATCGACGCGCTGGGTTGCAGTTACCACGATCATAAAAATGAATAGAGTCATAGAGCAACTTAATTGCGGTTTTCACAAGCGGGGTATGCAGGGACGAATTGTGCCTATCCGGCGTCTTTATGATTTGCAGAAAGAAATCAATGAGCTTCGTCATCAGGGTCTTATCGATCAAGAGCTCTATCAAGAAGGTTTGTCGTTTTTTACCTTCCAACCTCCGGAGGATTTCCAGTCAGCCGCATCCCTCATGGTGGTTGCCGTACCGCGGCCTCGGACCAAAATCAGCTTTACTCTGTGTGAAAAAAAAATCACTCTAACGCTTCCTCCAACCTATATGGGCGCTATGGAAGTCAACCAGCAGATCCAAAATCAATTGACAAAATGGTTGGCTCCGATAGGATACCACGTTGCTCCTGCAAAACTTCCACGCAAGCTCCTGTCCGTACGCAGCGGCCTTGCCAGATATGGACGCAATAACATTGCCTACATTTTCGGCCTGGGTAGTTTTTTTCAACTCACGGCTTTCTTTTCCGATCTGCCTTGTGTAGAAGACACTTGGGATGAACCCCGCATCCTGGACCAATGCCGGGACTGTCACATCTGTACAAACAAGTGCCCCACCGGTGCGATAACGCACGAACGCTTCCTTCTGCACGCAGAAAAGTGCTTGTCATTTCATAATGAGAGATCGCCGGACCATCAGTTTCCCGGCTGGATAGATCCGAAATGGCATCATTGTTTGGTAGGTTGTATGCTCTGCCAGCAATTTTGTCCGGAGAACCAGGCTTTTCTGAAATGGTTTGAAGGCAACCAAGAGTTCTCTCATGAGGAGACCGATCTCTTTTTGAGAGGAACTCCTCCCGATCGACTGCCCGATAAAACTCGCGCAAAACTACGGCAACTTGGTTTGCTCGATTTTCTTCCCAAATTGCTGCCCCGTAACTTGAGCGTTTTCTTCAAAAGATAAACTGGTGGTGCAATGCATACGAGCATACCGAATATGACCATACCTTACCGGTATGCCAACTGGATGCTCGCCAACTCTCCTTGGTCCAGAAAGAGGGCTCCGCATTGCTGACATTGGTTGGCTTTGACATTGCCCAATAGCATGACATCCCGCATATTTCGATCGCAACGCGGGCAGCGGGCAACGACATCGTCCATGATCTCGGAGAGAGGAGAATACGCCAAACTATCTGCCTGATCTCCCTGTTGGGATTGTACGAGTCGGGTCAGCTCACCGCGATCCAGAAATATTCCCTTACAGATTGGACAGCGTTCAATTTCGATACTTTGGTATATCTCTGATCGCATGATATAGTTATCATCCAGGCACTTGGGGCACATCATGAGCGGATCCCTCTTTTGGAAAACAGTATTTTGACTCAAATCGTCCCTTGTATTTTTATTTTGCAACATACCATAGTCCCCGGTCAATGCTTTGAATTGTATTTCACCGCAGATTTCGGCTCGTTGATTGCTTTTTTTTAGCTTTGATTTTCCTCCGGGTTGCTTGTAGTTTCTAGTCGAATGAACAGCCATACACTCGACAAGGAGCTCACGTATGAAAAAAACCCTATACATTTCATTATTATGTAGCATGATTGGCTGTATCGCTCCACCTGCCTACGGCCGAGATACGAGCTCGGATCCGTATCTGTGGTTGGAGGACATTGCAGGTAAAAAGGCCTTGGATTGGGTAAAAAAACAAAATCTTGCCACGGTAGAGAAGTTTGAGGACGAGGTCGGATTTCAACAAACCTTCGAACGTCTACGAAAAATCCTCGACTCCAAAGACCGTATCCCGTATCCGAGTAAGTACAACGAATACGTATACAACTTTTGGCGCGACGCCGAACATCCGCGGGGCATCTACCGCCGGACCACCCAGGCAGAATTTCGCAAGGACAATCCCGCCTGGGAAACCGTTTTGGATCTGGACGAGCTCGGTAAACTCGAGGGTGAAAACTGGGTATTCAAGGGCATTGATTTGCTGTATCCCGACTACCATCGAGCCATGGTGCAGCTTTCGCGCGGCGGCGCCGACGCCACTGTGTCCAGAGAGTTCGATTTGCAGAAAAAAGCTTTCGTCAAAGACGGCTTTCAATTGCCGGAATCCAAAATGAATATTGCCTGGATGGATACCGACACATTGTTTGTGAGCACAGATTTTGGCCCCGGAAGCTTGACCGAATCGGGTTATCCCCGTTTTGTAAAAATCTGGAAGCGGGGCACTCCTTTGCATCAAGCCAAAACCATCTACAAGGCCGACACTTCATCAGTATTTGCATTTGGTCAACGATGGTTCAGTCGACACGGACACTTGGATGTCATCCTTGATCTAAAAACCTTTTTTTCCACCGAAAAGTACTTGCTTCAATCCGATAAGCTCGTCAAGCTCGACATACCGGCCGATTCCGACATCGTCGGTTATTTCAAGAAACAGCTGCTTTTAAAACTGCGCACCCCCTGGAAGGTTGCGGGGAAGACCTTCAAAAAAGGCTCACTCATCATCGGATCGGTTCAAAACATTCTCTCTGACAAACCAAATTTTGAACTGCTCATCGAACCTTCCGAGCGCATGTCCATCGGAAACGTCGCCACGACGAAAGACACCGTATTGGTTACGGTCCTGGATAACGTCGTCGGAAAACTTTTCCAGTTCGCCCGGTCCAAAAAGGGGCAATGGCAGCGCACTTCAATCCCGGTGGAAGACAACGGAACCATCAGCGTGTTCAACACCGATGAGAAAAGCAACGACTTTTATATGTCTTTCGAAAGTTTCCTCACCCCCGACACACTCTTTTGGGTATCCGGAAAAACGGAAAAAATCAAAAGCCTGCCGGCCTTTTTCGACTCTTCGCCCTACCGGGTACATCAGTACCAAACCGCTTCCAAAGACGGCACCTTGATCCCGTACTTCGTGGTGATGCGAAAAGACTTGAAATCGGATGGAAACAACCCGACTTTACTTTATGGGTATGGCGGATTCCAAATTTCGTTGGCACCCAGGTACTCGGGGGCTTCGGGCCTATGGCTTGAAAAAGGCGGGATTTACGTTCAAGCCAACATTCGTGGAGGGGGTGAATTCGGCCCCACCTGGCACCAAGCCGCCCTGAAGAAAAACCGGCACAAAGCCTTCGAGGATTTTATCGCCGTGGCCGAAGATCTCATCCGACGTAAGCTCACTTCACCCCAAAAGCTGGCAATAGCAGGCGGCAGCAACGGAGGCTTGTTGGTAGGAGCCGTCATGACCATGCGGCCGGACCTCTTCAAGGCGGTGGTTTGTGCAGTTCCCCTTTTGGACATGAAACGCTACAACAAGCTGTTGGCGGGAGCCAGCTGGGAAGCGGAATACGGCGACCCGGACGATCCCGACATGTGGAACGTCATCAAAAAATACTCTCCCTACCATAATGTAAAAAAAGGGATCCAATATCCGGCGATTTTGCTCCATACCTCCACCCGAGACGACCGGGTGCACCCCGGACATGCCCGAAAAATGACGGCTCTAATGAAACAACAGGGTCACAAAAATGTATACTACTATGAAAACATCGAAGGCGGACACGCAGGAGCAGCCGACAACCGTCAACACGCCTACATGCGGGCGCTGAGCGAAACTTTCTTGTACACACAGCTTCTTCACTAGCCTTTCTATCCAGCTTTTTCAGATCCGGATAACATGTTTACAATCCGGTTGCAAACATGTCACCATCATGTCAAATATGGATTCTAATCTCCGGGGCGGGTTGACGTAATTGAGGCAGGCGACATCGGCGTGATTTTATTGAGTTCGACAAAGCAGGCATTTTTTCAGGAAACCGATAGATCTCGCGGAGAATTACAATATGATGACCAATCACATACTGATTGTCGAAGACGAAAAAGATCTGGCGGCCATCTTGGAATACAACTTACAGGCCGAAGGATACAAAACCACCAGCGCGACCAGCGGACGCGCCGCCATGCAAACTCTTCGGCAGTCTCCATTACCCAATCTCGTGCTGCTCGATCTCATGCTTCCGGACGCCTCCGGGATCGATATCTGCAGGCAAATCAAACAAGATGAGAAAACCCGAGATCTGTTGGTCGTCATGCTGACGGCCAAAGGCGAAGAAATCGATCGGGTGGTCGGTTTTGAGGTCGGCGCGGATGACTACGTCGTCAAGCCGTTCAGCGTCAGGGAGTTGATGCTCAGGATCAAGGCCATCTTGAAAAGAAAACAGATGAAACCACCCGAAAATGTCGAGACCCTGCAGTTCGGCGACCTACGAATCGATTTACCCGCCCACCGCGCCTGGGTGAAGGATCGAGAAATCGTACTGACCGCCCTGGAGTTTCGGCTTCTGACGACCTTGCTCTCCCGCAAAGGCCGGGTACAATCTCGGGACACCTTGCTATCCGACGTATGGGGAATCGATGCGGACGTTACCACCCGCACCGTTGACACCCATATCAAACGCCTGAGAGAGAAACTTCAAACTGCCGGTGAGTACATCGAAACGCTACGGGGAGTCGGATACCGGTTTTTGAGCGAACCGACCGGAGACAATCATTGAAACTGGGAGTACGCGGAAAGCTCTTCGTTATATCTCTTTTTCTGATCGTCATAGCCGTATTGCCTGCGGGCATATTTCTCGAGCACAGGTTGCGCAACCGCCTCGAGAACGAAATCGAGTCCGGCCTCATGCGACATGCGCGCAGCGCCTGTGTGTTTCTGGAAATCGCCGATTCTGAAAATCGGATCGAATCCATGGATCCCATCGCCGACCGGTTGGGTCGGGCCGCAAACGCCCGCACCACCATCATTGCAAGCTCCGGACAAGTGTTGGGAGACTCGAGCCTCTCCATATCAGACACCAAAAACATTGAAAATCACGCGAATAGACCCGAAATCGCCGAGGCCTTGCGAACCGGTACGGGTTCATCCCGTCGCTACAGCACCACCCTGGGTACCAATATGCTGTACACTGCCCACAAATACACCAATACGACCGGGGTGGGAGTGGTACGCATGAGCGTAAAATTATCGGACGTCGACCGAGCGGTCGGACGATTTCGTTTGACTCTGCTTCTGGGAGCGCTGGTCATCTTGGGATTTGCGACTTTGTTGGGGGGCCTGGCTTCGCATTTTTATACCCGGAATCTCAAAAAACTGGTGGTGAGCGCCTCAAAGATCGCCGAAGGTAGATCGAAAGAATCCATTCCGGTGCGATCCAAAGACGAGATCGGGGGACTGATTGGATCTTTCAACCGCATGCAGGCAGAGCTCAGCCAATTGGTGTCTTCGTTGGCCCATGAACGAGATCGTTTCGAGGCCGTCCTCGAGGGCATGGACGACGGGGTGCTCGCCTTGGATGTCGAGCGGCGTATCACCCATATCAATGCAAAAGCCATTGAGCTGTTGGGTTTGCAGAAACCACCCCTTGGAAAAACCATACTCGAAACCGTAAGGATTCCAACCCTGGCGGAGCTTATCGACAATGTCACCCCGGTAGGTTCGAAGTCAACCGAATTTCTGATTCATGCCAACCAACCAAAACGTCTGCGAGCCATGGCAACCGCCCAACGATCCCATGAAGGCATGGTGGTGGTTTTACACGATGTCACCGAACTGAGACGCCTTGAGACCGTTCGAAAGGATTTCGTGGCCAACGTGTCCCACGAGCTTCGCACCCCGGTAAGCATCATCAAGGCCAACACCGAAACCTTGCTCAACGGCGCGCTCGACGATCCTACCCACGCAAAAACATTTACAGAAGCCATTTATCGACATGCCGAGCGTTTGTCCCAACTGATTTCAGATTTATTGGACATCTCCTGCATCGACTCGGGCAAGCTCAAGCTGGATCTGCAACCCGTTGCATTAAAATCGGTACTGGGAGACTGTCTGGAAGCCATGCAAACCGCCGCCAGGCAAAAAAACATGTCCATCCAAGCAGATATTCATCCGGATCAGATCGTACGAGCAGACAAAAAGGCGCTGCACCAGATCATGTTCAATCTGCTCGACAATGCCGTCAAATACACCCCGGCTGGTGGCAACATTAAAATCCAGGCCGTCTCTGACAACAAGCGTGTCAGAGTGGAAGTCCAGGACGATGGACCCGGAGTGGCACCCAGCCAACGAAATCGTTTGTTTGAAAGGTTTTATCGGGTCGATACGGGACGCTCGAGAGAAATGGGAGGCACCGGTTTGGGCCTTTCGATCGCCAAGAATCTGGTCGAATCCATGGGCGGACACATCGGCAATCATCCGGCCGACCCGCAAGGATCGGTTTTCTGGTTCACCCTGCCGGTGTAACACTACAAGTTGCGCTTTCTGCGATAGACAACTTCATTGTTGCAACAAATTTATTTGCTTGTCACACTCGTGTCACATAGTCCTCATACATACAGGTCCGGAATGATTGATCGTCATAACTAAAGACACGGAGGAATCCATTTCATGAAAGCACCAACTGCGTTTTTCAATTTCAAAAGCTTGCAGATTTTCGTTTGGGTACTTTGTATCGTCGGCTCAGCCAACGCCCAATCGGACAAAACGACAAAAACTTTCGGCAGCATGGATGATCATCCCTTCGATAAAATCGAGATCGGCACACTTTGGTATCTTTCCTATGGGTTCGGGGAAAAAAACGGGCTTCCATACAACCAGGAGCACATCGGACGAGGGTATTTGAATGTGAAATTCAAACCGTTCAAGTGGTTTCAGCCCAGAGTCACTTTCGACAC
>JBFFBT010000295.1:0-6928 GCA_041560255.1 Myxococcota bacterium
GTCTGCTGCCCCGATATCCGGCATCCAGGTCTCGTATGCAGACTCCCTGGTTCGATTTTTGACTCGGTTTTCATGAATAAATAGATCCCGTCCTAAACCATGACGGGATGACTCCTTGAATGTATACGGATCTACCCACAATCCAATATCAGTGACACATAGTGCATTATATTGTAGATTGCGACACAGCCTCGCAGGCGGGAATCGAGGTCGGCCGAGTACTAGATTCCTGCTTTCGCAGGAATAAGGAACTGCATCCGAGCTGGCAGATTCAAATATCATTGCCGTTGTACCGCGTATTGGCTGGTGGAGAGAGCGAGCCCATCTGTGAAAATGGAACCGTAAAACGAGATACGCCCTCATTGTGTCAATAACAACACCGGAAGAAAGTGTCGATGTGTACACGCCGGTCGCAACACAGGTCGGCATTACGGTTCCTGTGGAGATTACGACCTAATAGGGAACGGGCTTTGAATGATTACGATGAATCACATCAATAGTCGCAACATACATTTTCCCAGCTGTAAACAGAGAGAAGTACGAGCTTATTCGCGATGGCATGCAGGTAGCATTTCGCAACATCAAGGATGAGCGTGTTCGAGATCGCCTTCGGGTTATAGATTTTACGGAACCTGGTAATCACTATTTTCTTTGCGTTCAAAAGCTATGGATTCGAGGTGATCTCTACCGGGGAAATTTGTCGTGTCTATTTGCAAAGTACGCTGCAGCCGTAACCCAGCTGAAATTTTCCGTTCACATCTGTGCCCGCGCCGCAAATTACTTTGTATTTTTGCACCTGACCCTTGCCGCACAGATCTTCTGCGGCGTTCTTGCATTTTCCGCTTCCCACGATCATACACAAGGCATAGCCTAGAAGCGCCAGTACGGCCAATACGATGAAAACGGCACCGGCACCATAAAACTTGGCGACGTCGCTCGCCTCATGGTGCTCAAAGCCAAACCCGCCGCCCAGCGCCATGGTTGCCAGATAGCCGATAAAGCGGGCCTTTTGGGTTTGATCAACCTGCCCGTCCAAGGTGACGACTGCCGTGCCGGAAGGCAGCTCAATCCATACAGTATCAAGATCCTGGTTCCATTCGATTGAACTGGCGAGCTTCGAGCTCGATTCCATCCAAGGAGAAACCCGGATCAGACGGCGCCCATCTCGTTGTATGAGCAGCCTATTGTCATCACCGGCGGCTATCTCAACTTGATGGCCGGACAGCAGCTCTGCCAGGTCGTTGACTGGTTTGCCGTCCAGGGAAAAGATGGGCGAAAGATCGAAAGCCGGTCCCACCAGGTTGGATAAGTTGCCTTCCTGCTCGAAAAAACTGCCGTCCGGGAGTGTGATGGACAGGCTCACTTGGTGTCAATCACAAAATAAAATATTTATAATTCAACTAAATATGATACCAGAGACGGAGATATCTCATATCGTTCGGTAAAGTAGTAGGTTTTTCTATTATGTATTTTCTATAGAGTAATGTCGATTTTATGAGGACAACCAGAAAGACAACATTGCTTGGTGCGCCTGAGTATTATACCAATCACTGTTGGATTGTTGGTGAATGTAGCGGTAATCCAAGCGCAATCCATATTGCCAATTGGATGCATCGGATTTTTGGGGGGATATGATGACATCGATAAATGCACTCGGAATGATGCGATGATCGGATCGATCCTCGCTCATGAGAATGCCGTCGCCGTCGACGGCTTTCCATTCCAAATAGGTTCTTTGCTCGTATTGCACGAAAACTCCGGTCGTGATCTGGTTGTTGAAGATGGTTTTGTACCCGATGTTCAGAAGATGACCCCGGAAGATAAAATCTTCTCCCAGGTAAGCGAACTGGACTTGGGTCAGCTTTTTTTCGAGAAGTCCGCTTGGACCGAAAGGCCAAAAATACACGTAGCTCAGTTGAAGACCGTCGTTTTCAGCCAGCGATTGGCTTACATGCAGTCCCAGCTTGATTTGATCGTCTCGATCGTTGTCGCGCGCCGATTTTTCCTGATTGAGAAGCAGTCGCATGCCGTATGCAAAGCTGGGTGATAGAGTGGTTTTTGTCGGTAAGGTGAAAATGAGCGCTCCGGTAGCCCAAATGTCTAAAGAGTTAGAGGTCTTATCGTCTTGAAACCACCGATAAGATGTGTCGGTCGCCAGGCGGATTCCAAGCCAAGTCATAGGTTCGATGTTCAGCTTACTTTCGATCTTTGGCTCGATGAGATTGAGTATTCGGTATTCCGGTTGGTTTTGCAGCGTCTCGATGCTCAGCTCCAAGACAAACTCGTTTTGGTTTGTCTTTCCCCAGGCAGGGTTGACAAATACATACAACTCATGCCACTGCGAGTGCAAGGATTCGTGATTGAGGTATGTGTTGAGCTGTCCATGATATCCAGCCGACCAGTAGTCCGCAAAATCCACTGCCAGCTCGATGTTGGGTTTTGCCGCCAGATCCCATTGTTGGGATTGGTCCAAAAAGACGTTGCTGGTGTAAAGCGTCTCGAGATCCAGATTGAGAATAAAGTCGGCCGCAACAGCAGGTTGGCTTCCCTGGACCAGCAAAAAGACCATTGCAATTTGGGTTATGGGATTCCTACATATAAAAATATTGTTTTTCAAAGTAATACCCCCGGATAATTGCGTGAAGCCCGGATCGTTCGTCAGTGCCTGTTTTTGTGTCCACTTCGTCGTCGCAGCCTGCGTTGTTCTTCTTGAAGACCATTTTGATTGGTCCTGGATCTTCTTCGGTGCCTGCCGCGAAAACGATGTTCCTGCCCGTCGTGAATACCGTCACCATCACGATCGATAAAAGCTCGATTGGTTTGCTTGGGCTGGATTTTTGGTTCTTGCTTTGATGACGGGTCCGAGGTTTTGATCTGATCTTCTTTTTTTTTCTCGACCGGTTTGGGATCGCCGGCTTGGGTGGATTTTGTTTTTTCTCTCGTTTGTGCGGGGTTGGAATCGGCCGGACGGGATTGTAGCAACATACTCCCGAAAAAGAAGACCAAAAATGTTTTATAAAGATTTTCCATGGCGCTTACAGCGGGAGGATTTCTCCTCCCGCCGGATAGTTGTTTAGGTATCTTTTATTTTTTACCCTGGATTGGACCGCTCGTGTTTTTACCCTTTTTCATCCTACGCTGGTAGTTATCACACACGCCGTCTCCATCTGCGTCGACGTAACCCTCGCCAAATCCTCGACCGGCGCGATTACGATCTTGGATTTGCTGACCCTGTCCCGTCTGGTTGGCGCTGCGATTGCGGTGGCGGCCTCGTTTCATGGCTGGTTGGTTTGCGTCACTTCTACCTACGCGGTCACGGGTGCGCAATCTATCGGGTACACCATCTCCTTTGGTGTCGTCGGCAACATCGTTCGATCCGGATACCTGCGCCGGTTTGTTTTGGTTCATGGTTTGGTTCGCTTTTTGGTTTCGGTTTTGATTCCGGTTTTGCGTTTGGACGGTATTGCCTTGGGCGTCTTGGGTCCGGGTTTGTTTTCTGATTTGATCACGGGCTCGATCCTGGGATGGTTCTTCGTCCTGGGCGAATACGGCGTTTCCAAGCAGCAGAATTCCTGCTGTCAGGGTGGCGAACAACTTGGTTTTCATGTGCATTTCTCCTTTCCGGTTAGGGGTTGGCGATCTCCTGAGGTTTGATAGAAAGCAGAAATCGTGCCATACACGGAAATTATTTATTTCCCTGAATATATCAAATGTTATGGTTTTGTGGCTATGATTTTTCATGCCATATGAGGTCGGATCTCGACGTTTTGGTCGAACCCGACACGACGTTTTGGTCGACTCGATCAAAGATGATACTTTTTTATCTTGTAACGTATGGCCCGTTCGGTGATGCCCAACTGTCGGGCTGCAGCGCTCTTGTTGTCCTGATGCTGTGAAAGTGCTTGTCGAATGAGGTCTGTTTCGAGTTGCGCCACCCTTTGATCCAAATCTATGGTTTCGTCAGGGTTACTGGTCGCGTCGACTTTGGCGGTCTCTGTGCCGGGATCGAAAAGTTGAGACGGAAAATCGTCTTTGGTCAAACGATTGCCTGATGACAACACCACGGCCCTCTCGATCCAGTTTTCGAGCTCCCTTACGTTGCCGGGAAACGACCATTGGTTGAGCTTTTCGAGTACCTCAGGATCTACAGAGTCGATATGCACCTGGGATAAATCCGCATGCTTGGTCAAAAAATGATCGAGAAGCAAAGGAAGATCTTCGGGTCGTTCTCTCAAGGGAGGCAGGTGGATCGAAATAACGTTGATGCGGTAATACAAATCCGCTCTGAACGTCCCGAGCTGAATGGCTTGCTCCAAATTACGATGGGTTGCGGCCAACAGGCGGACATCCACCCGGATGGTTTTGGTGCTTCCCACTCGTTCAAAGCTGCCCGACTGCAGGACGTTGAGAAGCTTGACTTGAAGGCCCAACGGGATGTCTCCAATTTCATCCAAAAACAGCGTACCCTGATGCGCCATCTCGAATCTTCCTTTTTTTTCTGTCAGAGCCCCGGTGAAAGCGCCTTTTTCGTGTCCAAAGAGCTCTGATTCGATCAGTTGTTCCGGCAAGGCGGCGCAATTTACGGTGACAAACGGCCGATCTTTCCTGGGCGAGATTCGATGAATGGCTCGCGCCAGGATTTCTTTTCCGGTACCCGATTCACCCAGAATCAGGATGGATGCTTTGGAGCCGGCGGCTTTTATCGCGGTTTCCTTCACGAGTTGCATGGGCTTGCTTTCGCCCACCAGCTCGGACATGGTGCCGGTGTTCAGAGCGATTGAGCGTAAAGATTGGTTTTCCTTCTCGATGCTCACTCGTTCCAGGGCTTTCTCGATCAAGATCTCAAGTCTGTCTAGGTTGATCGGTTTTGAAATGAAATCGTACGCGCCCGCTTTCATGGCCGATACGGCGTCTTCAACGGTGCCGTACGCGGTCAAGATGAGACACTGCAATTGCGGATGGCGGGGTTTGAGCGATTTGAGTAGCGCAATACCGTCGGGTCCGCCCAGCCTAAGATCGGTGATGAGCAGATCTACGGGGTTTTGTTTTGACCAATTTTCAGCTTCCTGGGCCGAGGCGGCTTCCTGAACCTGGTAGCCTTTTTTTCGGAGAAAACCAGCCAAGGTTTGTCTTTGGGGTTGGTCGTCTTCGACCAACAAAATGCTGTATTTGCTTGCGGTCACGGTTTGAGCTCTCCATTTTCCGTACCTGGGAAAGTCAACTCTACTCGGGTACCCATCTTGGGTGTCGACTGAATTCGTATTGTGCCTTGATGGGCCTCGACCAGTTTTCTCGCCAGTGGTAAGCCTAGACCACTGCCTTTGGATTTTGTGGTGAAAAAAGCGTTTTGCGCCTGTTTTAAGGTTTTCAAGCACATGCCGTGTCCTTCATCGACGATGGTGATGATGAGACCGGTTTTACTGGATTGACCTTCAATGGATACTTTTTGGCCCGGGCCGATCGCATCGAGAGCATTGATCAACAGGTTGTGTATGATCTGATCGAAACGAAGTGGGTCAAGTTCGGCGGTGGAGATGCCATGAAAAACCGTGAGGATTTTTTTACCCTCTTGGTCGGCTCGATGGCGCAGTGGTTGCACAAGAGCTTCGATTCTTTCCTTCCAGAGGGTATTCGCGGTTTTGAGAATCAATGGCTTGCCGATCTCCATAAAGTCGCCCACCACCCGATCGATTCTTTCGGATTCGCCATGAATGTGTTGAATCAGTTGTTTGAATTCGGCTTTTTCGTCATCAGGGATCTTGAACTCCCGTTCCAATCTTTGCGCGCTCATCTTGAGTGTATTGAGAGGATTTCTGACTTCGTGCGCCACCGTGGCCGCCATCTGTCCGATGGCCTGCCATTCGCGTTGGATTTGTTCCTGCCGGGCGATTTTTTGTAGATACTCCTTGCGGCGCCGATCCCATCGATTCATAAACCACGTGCCGATCCACACGATCATTACAAACAATACGGTCACAAAAACCAGTAGACGATGCCGCTGTGAGATCTCCGAGTGAATATCGTCAAGGCTGCCGGCGTCGATACCGATTCTCAACACCGCGGTCGTACCGTCGGGCAACCGGAAAGGGCTTAGGCCTTCCATGAGGCGTTGCATGTTGCCGGTTGCCTCGAGCAGCCTAAAATGAATGTGATCGGATTCTGCGCTCCCAGTATCCGCGAGCATGGGGTCGGCTTTCCAAGTCGACAAGACGGCTCCTTCCGAGCTTGCCAAAACTCCGGTAGGATCCTGTATGGCGGCATACGTGACAGGGTGTTTCCCCGCCGCCACAAGTCTAAAAAGAGAGCCGAGTCCGGTTTGCGCACGTAACGCGGAAAGCTCGTCCAAAGATTTGCAGGCCATCGACGTTGTTTGATCTTGGATGTCGTATGCGCAATACAAACCGGGCGGATGCAACGATCCAATTTCGATGATTTCACCGGGATTGGCTTGCAACACAAGCTTGACCAAATCCGATCTTTTATCCTCGGAAATAGGTCCCCAATCTCCTCGATATTCGTCGTTTTGCGATTTTATGAGCCAGACAACCAAGCCGCAGGTCTTTGGGATCTGAAACCGCAGGGTATGGGGAGTATCGCTTTTTCCCAAAAGGGCTAGACAACTTTGCAGATCCTTTTCCGCCATTTGATAGATCAAAGCCAGAGATGATGTCGCGCTTCCGACACCCTCTTTTATCAGTTTGGCTACCGAAGAGATGTGATCGGCAAACATGTTTTCGATTTCTAAAGATACTCGTTTCCGTTCCATCCCGCTCCATCCCATCGCCACGACCGCCAAGGTGGTGACCAACCCCGGTAATGCCCATATCCAAATCGATCGTTTCACAATCCGATCATATCAGGATAACATCCAACAGTGAACTCGCCAGTTGCATAAAATGTCGTCATCCTGGATAGATTCTATCCAGGA
>JBFFBT010000296.1:0-6743 GCA_041560255.1 Myxococcota bacterium
TTCGTCACTTCTGAGTACACGACATCACGAACATAACGCTCATTGTAATAAACCGGCTCAATCAGATCTTGTTTTTCATCTAGATCGCCGTCCGAGATAGCTCTACGATACAAGTCGGTTCTTGGAAAGATTCGGATTCCGCAAGAAATAAAAACATGATCGGCATGCATGCTACGAATAGCGTGATATGACTCTCTGATGGTCTTCTCGCATTCCCCCGGACCTCCAAAGAGTAAGGTATAAGCGGCTTTTTGCTCTTCTGCCCGACATAACTGATTTACTCTGAAAATATCATCAACAAAAAAATCCTTCTGTAGGCTATGGAGCATGCTTTCGGACGCGGCTTCGACCCCCCAAACAATCATGTCACAGCCCGCCATTTTCACGGCATGAATTAGCTCTCGGTCGACTCCCAACGGATTCATATAACAGTTCCAACTCACTTTCAAACCACTCGCAATGATCTCCTCAGCCATTTTTTGGGCATGCACGTTGTTGACATTATACTCCGAATCCACAAAATACAATTTGCTCACAACTCCAAGCTCTTTCAATCTATGCATTTCTTCAATCACAGAAAGTGGATCCCGAAATCTCAGCTTCCTTCCCAGCACTTCTGGCTCTGAACAGAATAGACAATTTCGATTGCATCCACGAAGTGTTTGAATATTGAAAATACTTCCTCCATCCAAGTATTTTCCATACTGCAGAGAAACTCGCTTCAGATTCAGTTGTCCGGAATCCAAGAAATCAACCGTCTTGATTGAAGTTCGAATCTCTCCATTGTTGAAATACACAAGATTGGCAACGTTTTCAGGGTGGGAAAGGTTGTTCAACAGATCTAAAAAACTCATCTCTCCCTCACCGATTATACCGAAATCGGCTTGAGTAAACCTGAGAATACTCTCGGGCATGATCGAATATCCAACTCCACCCAAACAGATTTTGGCATTGGTATGTTTACGAATCCGGAATACGAGATCTCTGATATGTGTCAGGTAAGAACGCTTATGAAAAAGATGACCGTCATCTATATTTCGAACCGATATTCCAATCACTGAAGGATGTAACGCATCAATGAGTGTCGCCAAGCTTCGATCACCATCCACACCAAAATCATACAAATGAGCTTGTATACCGTATCGGAGGAGGTATTCATAAAGATATTCGAGTCCGATAGGCGGAATCGCTGGTCGAATCGGATTTGGATTGATCAATATAACATTATGATCATCTTTTGTCATAATAATCTTTATTCGCTTTCATCTCAGCTTACGTAATATAAATGGGATTATATCAGATTCGAATGAAAATTACAAGTTGGTTTTGATCTTTTGGAAAAATACAAATTCCTGGTTGGGCAGGCATTGTCTATCCCGTTATTTTTCGATAGGATTTTGTAGGATACTCGCTTCCGCACCTTTCCTTTTCAAGTTATTGAACATAAATGCGACCGAGGCATTTTTTAGATTTTTTGTGGTGCCCAGGGTCTTGGAGCTTCTCAACAAGGACATGCTCATACTTGATGTAGCCTTATAGGCCCAAAAACGGCCTTCTCGTAATTCGTCAGCCGTCATGTTTTTGGGTTGAAAAACGACATGAGAACCATCATACTTCTCCCAATCTTTTGGAAAATTTTTCACCAGCAGTCGGTTTTGAGCAGAAAATTGTTCGTAGATTCTGGTTTGAGGAAGCGGAATGAGTATATTGATCTGATCGATATCAATACTTGCCTCAAACACAAAATCGACAATTTTTCTAAAAATATTTTTGTCATCAGAATCTGTTCCCACGATAAACCCGCCGGTTACCGAAATGCCTTGGTCATGAATTTTTCGAACGGCATATTTGTAGTAGCTAAGATAATCGTTGGTATGACGCAGGTTGACCTTTTTGCCCAGCATGCCCAATGCGTCTTTTTCAATCGACTCGAAACCGATAAAAACTTGTCGAGCGCCTGCAGCATACATTTTCTTCAAGAGCTTCGGATCGTCCGCAACTGTTATACAGGCGCCGCATAGGAACTTTTTCTTCAATCCCCTCAGGGCGTCAAATAGCTCAACGGATCTTTCGCGACAACGTTGTCCGCTACCTATGATGTTGTCGTCGATAAAGAAAAACCAACTCATGTCCAGAGATGCCACTTCGGCCACAACCCTATCAACAGGCCTCATTCGATATCGCCTGCCATAAAATCGAGTAACCGAGCAGAAAGAACAATCATATGGACATCCACGAGTGGTTTCGACGGGAACCATAGTATAGGGGTGCGGCAACAAATCTTCACGCTTACATCGAACAGTATCCTCACAAAGAGTTGCAAATCCACCCTCATAACGAGGCCGTAATCGATGGGCATTCCAATCTTCAAGCAACGAGCTCCAACAACCCTCAGCCTCACCAACTACCACCGAATCTGCATGCCTACCGGCTTCATCCGGAACCAAAGAAGGATGAATGCCTCCCAAAACCACCGGAACCCCTCTGGAACGAAACATCCCGGCTATCTCATAAGCACGAGGGGCAATGGGCGTCATACAAGTTACGGCCACCAAATCGACTCGAGCATCAGGATCCAAAGGTGTAAACCATTCATCACAAATCTCCACATCATACTTGTCCGGAGTGAGATCCGCCAACAAGGACAGGTTGCGGGGTTTCACCAAAATAGTTTTTGAGGCATTGTGAACATTGGCCACTGGATTGATGAACAAGATTTTTTTCATGCAACCTCCTTTCATCCACACCCATTGCAACATACCGACCCATACAGATCTTCCATCTACAGTATGGTTTGAATGGCGGAAAGTAGCTGCGCATCAAAACTTATCGGTAATATACATTTAAGTTAGCAAGCATTCAGCATCAGTGTCAACTGACACTTAGGGAGGGAATGGGTCATTCGATAGGACGGCACGCACCGCGGATTCAAGCCTGTCAGTGCAATGTAATTGGAAATCTTTCGTTCTTGGTATCTTCTTCAAAAACCGAATGATCTCTATCTCTCGATATCGACACGGACTCAAGATCTTTGACGGCTTTTCTGACAGAAAAAGAGTACATATCGTGCGTGTGCAATTTGTCCGCGCACATATCCTCGACCCACTTGCTGCAATCTCGCAAGGAGGTAAAAATTTTATGCGGATAATCATGTGACGACAGCAAGGTCAAGCCTGTAATGAAGGCTCGATTGGCGGCGGCGAAGAAACCTTGCGATTCCATTACGGTCGCAGAGAAAATGATATTGTTTTTATGTAGGCATTTGGCAAGCTCCCGGCGAACATTTCCTTTTGGTATCGACGCGCCTTTCTTGATAACAGTCAGCATGCAGATGCCTTCTGGATTTCTCGCCGCAAAATGTGTTTGTTTCTGTATCAGAGTAACGGCATTTTGTGTGTCGACGGAATCCAGAACCAAGGAAATAAAAACGTTCCCCCAGCTTCCGATAACAAGTTGGTCACTTGCATGAATGATCTCAAGCTGCAACCAATTTTCTTCCTGAGTCATCGTGAGCTCCTTAGATAAAATTTACAACCCGATTGCCCCTCAACCTCGATGCTCAATTTCAACAGACAAACCCTATGTGTTCCTTCGGCACGTTGAATGCAAATTTAAATTAAAATCCACATAGGTTTGATCGAATTCATGGTTTCAGAATCCGAACTCTATCCTTATGTTGACGCGGAATTTTCTTTAGGATATCATAAAATGGTAATCTCACGAGAAATCTTTGTGAAGCGATTGGAAAAACCCATTTCAATACGGGTAAAGCGGCAATACATGCTGAGTGAATCCAATCAACCGGTCGAGAATCAATCCATTGGTTTCGGTTGCAAACTCAAGCTTTGCTATATCGATCGGAAACACTTGGCAAGAAGCTCAATTCGTTACACGAGCGACACTTTTTCTAAAAATCGGGTTAGGGAGGTTTCTTTATGAATGATTCTACTTCTACCGGTGGCGTGAATCTTATTTTCAACGACAAAACAGCAAGTTACGGAACATGGCATAATGTTTTTATCAACGCCTGGAAAGAAAACCCAGATCTTTCCACCATCAATCAAACAGAAAAAATAATGAAAGATTTCGCCTCGTCCCAACCGACCGGTATTGGACTGTTCAGCATTATCAAGCAAAAGGCCACAATACCAAAAAGTGAAGTTCGCAGCATGATGGCCAAGGTATTTAAAAACACCAAAGTAATCGGTTCGGTCTCAATCGTGGAAGGCAAAGGATTTCGGGCGGCTGCAGTTTTAGGGTTTCTTTCGAGCCTCACCCTTCTCGCCAGGCACCCTTTTCCGCATAAAGCATTCGACTCCGTCAATGAAGCAAGCAGCTGGTTCTTTGAAACTGCCAACAACCAAGGAATTAAAACCAACTACACAGCCAATCAACTCGAAAGAGCAATTTTTGACTTCATTACAAGAACAAGCCAAATACAATAATTCATATCTCTGGTGCAATCACCTTGCGAGAACTTGCAGTCTCCAACCCCAGATCTACCAAAGAACAATCTCAAGAAAATAAAAACATATCGCAAAATTAGTAAAAAATACATAAAACCTTCGATGATTTCTTGATTTTTCAACCATTCAATTATAGTATTTATTAAATAATCAATCATGGAGATGCCACCCATGCTTCACTTTATCAACAATCAAGCAATCCAAGTGGTGCACAAAGATGACGATGCAACGTTGGCAACCTGGGGTCCACTTTTCCTATCTTCATGGAACGGATTGATTGATAACTCAAAAATGAAAAAAATTATATTCCTTTTGAAAAAGTTTTCTTCGACCCAACAATCTGGGGTTGGATTGATAACGATAATAAAGGAAAAAACGCCGATTCCCTCGGCCGAAACTCGAAAAACTATGGCTGCGGCCCTTGAAGAAATCAACATTATAGTATCTACGGGCATCATGGAAGGAAAAGGTTTTAGGGCTTCTGCCGTACTCGGATTCACCGCAGGCCTCATGCTGTTGTCCAAACACAAATACCCAAATAAAATCTTCGGCTCGGTAGATGATTGCGTAAAATGGTTTCACAAAACGCTCGAACAAAGATGCAGCACCATCACCATCAATCAAGATACAATTACGAAGGTGATTGAGCGATTCCGGGAAATCTCATAATCTCTACCCGGCCAAATGAAGTCAATTGAAAGAGCATCAATTTTTCAACTGATTTTTCACGGTAGAAGCTCTCTTGCGTATCACCGGAGATATTTCGTCTCGATCAATCATGACATCCACGACAAAGGGCTTTTTACTCGACATGGCTCTTTTGAGCCCGAACACCAGCTCAGATTCCTTGTGCAACCTAACGCCGGCGCCACCGAGACTCTGGGCCATTTTTACAAAGTTTGTAGGTGGCAGCTCGGTTTCGAAAGGTTTACGCCCTAGTGCCGTAACGCCCTGAAAAGTAATACCATATCGAGAATCGTTTAAAACAATCCATACAGCTTTCGCCTGATATTTCACTGCCGTGCTGATCTCGTTATTCATATGCATCGCACCATCTCCCACCAGCGCCACCGCTTTGGCGTCTTTCGCTAGTGCCGCTCCAACAACCCCTGTCACCATATGACCCATAGAACCAAACTCAGCACTGGTTCGATACCGACCAGGGGATGGAAAGCGCAGATAATGGTTAGCCCAACTAAACGAATTGCCCGATTCGCTCATCACAAGGGCATCACTTCTACGAATGATAACATCCTGTATGGCCTGCATGAGAGCCTGAGGTCTTATGGGCCCGCTTGTTCGGTATTGTATTTTTTCAGGTTTGGGCAAAGATTGCACGACACATCTTTCCTGTATACCCACTGGATCGATCGCTTCCGCTAGCCTCCGGACAAAGCTTTTCACTTCTGAGAGAACACCTATGACGGGAGCACACGGGTAAGCTACTCCCAAACTGTTTTTATCGACATCCACTTGGATGAGCCCCTTTTGAGGCAACAACTTTTGGTCCCAAAACGATGAGGCTTCACCTAAACGGGTACCCAAAACCAAAGTGTATGCGGGTCGGTTGTATTGAAAGTATTCTTCGACACTTTCATTTCCACCCGCGCCGGTCACTCCAATATACTGTGGATGTGTTTCGGGAAAAATTCCTTTCGCTCTGGGCGTACACATCACGGCAGCCCCGGTTTTTTCCGCAAGATATCGGATTTCGTCCGATGCATGCCGAGCACCGAAACCAACCCAAATAGCGAAATGCTCTTTTCCTAAAGTTTTCAGGCACTTGTCTACCAATTCCGTACAACAGGGAGTCTCTATAACCTGTGTACAGGTCGTATCCCTACGTAATCGAAGCTTGGCAGCCTGCATAGTTACAGGCAGGCTGATATGGGCCACAAATCCCTGTGGTCGGGTCAAACCCAATTCGAGGCGTCTGGCTATTTGATCGAGCTCTTTGCAATCCTGCACTTGTATTGCATAATCAAATATCACTCCGGAAGTGAACAATCCGTCCATCGGCATCGTGTAATGGCTGGTTTCTTGGATGGCCCAACGTCCATTGTTTTGAGGATTTGTACACGCAGAAATAAGAATTACTTTGGCGCCATCCCATTTGGCCGCGAAAATCCCAGTCAACGCATTCAACAACCCGGGGCCGGTGGTAACACAGACCGCCGTGGGACGTCCAGACGCAAAATAGGACTCAGTGGCAGCAAATGCAGCGCCTCCTTCGTGACGTGTATGAAAGATTCGGGCTTCGGAGTCGTTCAATGCAAA
>JBFFBT010000297.1:0-6430 GCA_041560255.1 Myxococcota bacterium
GGTTGCAAAGCCAGTACGAAGGATTGGAAGTGCGCTATATTACTCACGATGCAGCCGCCCGCGAAGTGGATCGACAAACGTTCTTTCATACCCGGGAAAGCGGGGGCACCATGATTTCTTCGGCCTACAAGTTGTGCGCGCAGATCATCGAGACAGACTACGGCTCCGGGGAGTGGAACATCTACCCGTTTCATTTTAGTGACGGTGATAATTGGTCGTCGGAAGACTCGAAGGCGTGCATGGAGCTGTTGAGAAACAACATTTTCCCCATGGTCAACCAATTTGGATATGGGCAGGTGGAAAGCCCATACGGCTCTGGTCAGTTTATCAAGGATTTGAGAGAGAGTTTTGCCAACGAAGAAAAGCTGGTACTTTCAGAAATTCCTGATCGCGAAGCCATCATCGGCTCCATCCGGAAGTTTCTTGGGAAAGGTAGGTAAACGTTGTGAGCCTGCCGAGATATCTTCAGCAACTCCAGCAAGAAATCCAGGGGTATGCTGCTGAATTCAAGTTGGATTTTTTTGACGTCATATTCGAAATGCTATCGTATGACGAAATCAATATGGTTGCAGCCTACGGTGGATTTCCGACCCGTTATCCGCATTGGCGTTTCGGTATGGAATACGAACAGCTCAAGACGAGCTATTCCTATGGTCTGTCTAAGATTTATGAAATGGTGATTAATAATGATCCTTGCTATGCCTACCTTCTGGAAGGCAATTCGTTGGTGGATCAAAAAATCGTGATGGCGCACGTCTATGCCCATTGTGATTTTTTCAAAAACAATGTGTGGTTCAAAGGCACCAATCGTAAAATGATGAACGAGATGGCCAACCACGGCACGAGAATTCGGCGCTATATGTCGAAATTCGGGGTTGAGCAAGTTGAGACTTTTATTGATAGATGCCTTTCGTTGGAGAACTTGATAGACATTCATGCTCCCATGATCAGGCGCCGCGCCCAGGTTCTGCATGCGAGGGACAACAGCGAAGACAAGCCGGCAAACTCGGCGGAAACTCACAAGCTACCGGTGAAAAGAAGCTATCTGGACCCTTACATCAATCCTGCCGATTACATCGAAAAACAGAAGGAAAAGCTCAAGAAGCAGCAGGCCAAAAGTGCGCTTGAACCCGTCTGTCCCGAACGTGACATTTTGTTATGTTTAATGGAAAAAGCTCCTTTAAAACGGTGGCAAAGAGATGTCTTGGGGATGGTTCGTGAAGAAGCGTATTACTTTGCACCCCAAGGTCAGACCAAGATTATGAATGAAGGTTGGGCATCCTATTGGCATTCAACCATCATGACCCGAAGGGCATTGACAGATGCCGAAGTGATCGATTTTGCAGATCACCATTCGGCTACCCTGGGAACCAGGCCGGGAAGAATCAATCCCTATAAGTTGGGAATCGAGCTTTTCAGATATATTGAAGACAAATGGAACAAGGGACGCTTCGGGAAGGAGTACCAGGAGTGCGAGGATCTTGAAAAAAAGACTCATTGGAACAAATACTTGGCAGAGGGGCGGAGGAAGATTTTCGAGGTCAGAGCCTTGCACAACGATGTCACCTTCATTGACGAGTTTTTGGACGAGGAGTTTTGTTACGCACAGAAGCTTTTCGGATATGGGTTCAACCAACGTGCCAATCAGTGGGAGATCACCGAGCGGGATTTTCGGAAAGTCAAAGAGAAACTTTTGTTTGGATTGACGAATTTCGGTCAACCCTACGTCGAGTTGGCGGATCTCAACCACCAAAACCGGGGAGAGCTGCTTTTGAAACACCGGTTCGAGGGGTTGGAGTTGAAAATGGATTGGGCTCAGGCCACCCTGGAAGCGCTTCAGCATATTTGGAATCGGCCCGTGTTGGTAAAAACCGTAGTTGGTGACAAGCCTGCGATCCTGCGTTTTGACGGCAAGGAACACTCCACTGAGTCGGTGTCGGATTCGGATTGAAAAAACCATACATTTCGTATCGCAAGACAGCAAGTTTTCCATAGAGTTACAGCAGGGTTTCAAATCCACCCGGTTTCAAATCTGAAATGCGCATATTTATATAGGAGGGGTTCGCACAGGCGGGTAGTGTGACGTTGGCTGTGTGGCTGTTTCTTGCCGGGTTTGTGGATGTGGAAATTCGATAGATTATTGGAAAGGATGAAAAGAGATGAACGGCAGATTTTTTGGCACAAAGCTTATAGGGTTTATTTTCGTAATTATGTTAATGAATTGTGTAGATGATGTGGATTTGGAGCCGGCTCGTTGCGATCCCAATCCATGCAATGAGCCTCATAAGAACGTTTGCTCCGTCAATGATGAGGAGCAGATCGTTTGCTCTTGTAATCAGGATTATATCGATAACGGAGAACAATGTGTTCAATGTACCTCCGGGATATGTTGCGGTCCTGACGGTTTTTTCAAAGGCGGGCAAGAGAAATGTGACAGTTGGTACATATATCGATGCAGTGGCAGTGGATGTAGGGGCTACAAGACCCAGCGGAAGGAGGTAGTCCGGTATTGCAGCACAGATGCTCCCGACTGCACCGGCGCGACGATCGAAGACGAGGATTGGTTGGATGTAAGCCTTTGCTCGGGAGCAGACGAAATCTGTCAGTCGGACGGTGTCAACCCTACTCAATGCATGCGTTGTAATCATGATTGCCGTAACGGCCAATGCTGTGGAGAAAATGAAAGGTGTCGTTACAATAAAACCTGTGGTCGTACAGCCCGGATCGAGGCATATGATGCTGAGATAGCTCAACAATTTGGTCTGGCTACAGCATTGGATGGCGATTATTTGGTGGTAGGCGCCCCAGGTGCTAAAAACGGAACCCAGGATAGTATGGGGGCGGCGTATATATTTCATCGTATCGGTCCCAACACGTGGGATCAAGGCTTCAAAGTTACGGCAGAGGCGGATGCCGAGGCATTTGCGCAGTTTGGAGAAACAGTCGCAATCATGGTGACTACGTGCTCGTTGGAGCGCCGCAGGATAACTTCAGAGGGGCCGCCTATTTGTTTCGGCGTACGGGAGAAAATACCTGGGTGAGAAGCACTCGATTTACCGCCGGTGACCATGCAGAGCCCGAGTCCTTTTTTGGATGCTCCATCGCCATCAACGCAGACCAGACAAAAAATTTGATGCGGGCCTGCGGTTGACTGCGGGGGATCACGCCCAGGATGATGCCAGTTTCGGCTACGCATTGAGCATTGGAGATGGTTTCATTATGGTCGGCGCACCCTTTGAGAGCGCCGATGCCGGTACGATAGAGTCTGGTGCAGCGTATATTTACGTAGAAATAGGCGATAACGATTGGAGTTTGGAAAAGCGTTTGACTGCCGAGATCGTGACTGCAAAAGCCAACCTTGGTTACACCGTGGCTGTTGACAAGGATCACGCCGTCGTTGGGGTTCCGTCGGCAAAACAAGGTGTTCATGAGGCAGGCAATGTCGGTCTCGTATATGTGTATTGAGCGTTATCCGTAGCAGATGATATGTATCGGATCTTTTCGGTTTGAGTCCGGATACGGCTTCGATTCGGATCGTTGCTTTTGCGACTCGGTTTTTATGATCTTTTTTCTCTTGACCTCAAGCGATCCATGACGTACGAACCAATGCTTGTAGAATTGCCCCCAAAAGACTCTTGAAAGACTGGTTTTCTTTTATTTTATGATATCTTATCCGAAATTGACGATATGCAATCGTTGATGGGAAAGAATGAAAATCTATGAGTGGAGTGAATATCCGGGCGTTTGAGCCCAAAGACACGCATCAAATCCTCGAATTGTTCGTTCATGTATTTGGAGTACGACAAGCCGAGTCATTCTGGCGATGGCAGTACGAATCCAATGTTGCCGGACCCGGATGCATAACCGTTGCAGAGGTAGAGAATCGGATTGTGGGTCAGGTGGCGTTGAGGCGAAACCGCATCAATTTTTTGGGCGAAAACCTTGATGCCGTCCAGAGCTGTGACACCATGATTGATCCGGCCTACCGGGGCACGAGCTTGTTTGTTGATATTATAAAAAAATCAACCAATCTGGCCGCGGACATGGGAATATCGGCAGTATTTGGATTTCCCAATCGCTTGGCCTATCCGGCTTTGATGCGGTTTGGAGGACGATTTCATATCGCGACGCTCAAATGCTATGTGTATCGCTTGGGTTACCGTAAATTTATCGGAAAATATCTCGATCAAGCGGTAAGATCCTTGGTTGGATTGCGCAACCTGGGATCGTTTTCGGTGCGAAAAAAGATGATGAGAGATCCAATCCGGATAGATGTGCAAACCTCCATCCCGGAGGATGTCGATGCCTTGATCGAGGAAAGCCGGCGTTACCAGATATTAAGTATTTGGAAAAATTCGGATTACCTCGAATGGAGATATGTCCGCCACCCCCTGTACCGTTATGAGTTTCATGCCCTCAAGGTACGCGGGCGGCTCGAAGCGGTCGCGGTTTGCAGAGATTGTCGGGATAAGGTGGAGATTTGTGAGTTTATTCACAAGACCAGGCATCTTCGCCAGTCCGTGCTTTTTTTAAAGAAAATCATTCGGTATTACACTTTCAGATGTGCCGAGACCATCGAGTTTAAGGGGTGGGATGACGGGTTCTTCGATTATATCTTTAAAGCTGCGGGTTTTTCCGGCTTTCCATGCACCTCCCTCGTGTTTGTAGGACGTGCATTCAGTCCGGTTCGCCTTGAAAAAATGTGGACCAACCCACTAAATTGGACCGTCGTGATGGGAGATGCGGATTTTATTTGATTTCATTTCCTGTATGCATTGTTGTTGATGTTCTACGCTGCTACAATCCGCTTGTTTTCGAGCTCTATCCCGAGGGAAAGTATGCGCGGCAGATTTTTCATCATGGATGATGCCGATCTCAGCCCGGTGGGTCCGCTATGGGAAGGTTGGGAGTCAGAGTTGAGAACCGGAAAGGATATCTCTTGACTCCTCGATATGTCGATGTTGCCGTGGCTGCGCCGGTCGATCAATTGTTTGTGTATCAAGTTCCTGAACATTTGTATGGATTGTGCTCAGTGGGATCTCTTTTGGAAGTGCCGTTTGGAAAAAGTGTGAAAAGAGGCCTAACGATCTCCCACTCCGAGCAACCCGATCTGGGTTGCGTGCAGATTAAACCGGTGCAACGGATCGTGGAGCCGCAACCGCTCTTTCAACCCGCGATGGTGCGCACTTTGCTATGGGCTTCACAGTACTATCTGGTTCCTCCGGGTGAAATGGTTTTTGCGGCGCTGCCTCCCAAGATGAAAAAAAAGGGAGCAACCAGTGGAGAGAAACAAATTCGGATGGCGCGGCTTGTTCGGGATGTTGATGCCGGCTGGATAGAAAATCTCGAGCGCCGAGCCCCACTACAGGCCAAGATTGTACATCTTCTTTTGGAGAAGGGCTGCGTGAGGACTGCGGACTTGGCCGTTGTCGGCTCTGGTGCCTCAGGTGCTCTGAAAAACCTGCAGATGCAAGGATTGTTAGATATTTATTCTTCAGTTTGTGCGCGCAGACCGATCTTGAGCAAGTTGGGTGAGACAGAAGAGATCCATGCTTTGACCGCCGGGCAGCAACGGGCCGTAGATGCCGTCTCGAATGCTTTACAGCTCAGAAAATATGCGGCTTTTTTGTTGCATGGGGTAACCGGTAGTGGCAAGACCGAAGTGTATCTGCAAGCCATACAAAAAACTTTGGAACATGGTCGCGGTGCTATCCTGTTGGTTCCCGAGATATCCCTGACTCCCCAACTGGCCTCCAGGGTCATGGCATGTTTTGGAGATCAAGTGGCTGTTTTACATTCGGGGCTCAGCGAGGGTGAAAGGTTGGACGAGTGGCGCAGACTCCAATCGGGTTGTGCCAGGGTGGCGGTCGGAGCGCGATCAGCGGTTTTTGCGCCGATCGCATCGCTGGGTTTGCTGGTTGTGGATGAGGAACACGACGGATCGTACAAGCAATCCGAGCGAATTGGATACAATGCCAGAGATCTTGCCATGGTGAGGGCGCGGGAAGAGCAGGCGGTCGTGTTGATGGGATCGGCTACACCTTCGGTGGAAGGTTTTTCCCATGCCAGATCCGAGCGTTCTACCTTGTTGTGTCTTGGTGAAAGGATTTTCAATAGACCTCTGCCGCGGATCGAAGTCGTGGATTTGAAACATACGCTTTTGGATCCAATCGAAAAATCACAAACCCTCAGCCAGGATATGGCCGAGCGCCTGGCGGAGACCTTGGATAAGGGCCGTCAAGCTATATTATTTTTAAATCGCAGGGGTTACTCATCGTATGCCCTTTGCAAGGATTGCGGGCAAAGCGTAAAATGTTCCAACTGCAGTGTTTCTTTGGTGCACCATTTAAAAGACAACTGCTTGAGATGTCACTATTGCGGCATGAGCATTCCGGTGCCGAACCGATGTATTTCGTGTGGAGGCGGACGA
>JBFFBT010000298.1:0-6381 GCA_041560255.1 Myxococcota bacterium
ACCCGGCCAGGGATGGTACCAAGATACCGGTTTGGGTAAGGCAATCCGAACGATGCAAAAACGAGCTCTGTCCGGTCATCGTCCATTTTCATGGGGGACCCGAAGGACAGACCAAACCAGGTTTCAGTTGGCGATCTCAATTGGTGATGGAGGCCGGTTTTAGCTATATCGAACCCAATGTCCGGGGTAGCAGCGGATACGGTAAGGCCTGGCTGAATGCAGACAATGGACCCAAACGGGCGGAAATCATCACCGATATTCAAGACGCCGCCGGATGGGCCAAAAAACGCTTTGCCATCAACCAGCAGCAACCCAAATTGGGTATTTATGGAGGTTCCTACGGAGGGTACTCGGTTCTGGTAGGGATGACGATTTTTGCGGGCAGTTATGATGTCGGCGTACAAATCGTGGGTATCAGCAACTTGGTAACTTTTTTGGAAAACACGGCGCCCTATCGACGAATATTGCGCGCAAGCGAGTACGGAGATCCCGAAAAGGACCGAGAAGCATTGCTCGAGCTGTCTCCGACCACGCATATGGATAAGCTGAAAGCCCCGATACTACATATACAGGGCGCCACGGATCCAAGAGTCCCGGTGGGCGAGGCCGTTCAAATTCATCAAGGTCTGGTTCATAGAGGCGTTGACTCGACTCTGATGATCTTTCCAGACGAAGGTCACGGAGCAAGAAAACGGAAAAATCGGGTATTGATGTATGGTCATACGCTTCAATTTTTTGAAAAACATCTTTTGAATACCGATCCAAACAATCGGGACGATTGATCATCTCAATCATTGCTTGATCGATTTCAGACGAGAATCAAACCAGCTTGCCGCCATTGCAGGATTTGGAGACCCTGGGCCTTCTGGTGGTTCCAGTCTCCGTCCAGTCGTCCGGTGGCTTCGAGCTCGTGAAGCTTGTTGGATATTTCGGGTTCAAGGGGTTCCGGGAAAAGCGGCCAGGCGCCGGCGCCGGGCAGAGGCAGATAGACATGAGCGTGCACCCGGGCGTTTTGATGCGTGATACACCAATCGATGAGATCCACGGTCAAGAGCCTTTCCTCGTGGCTTTCACCCGGAAAACAAAACAACACGTCTACATGCGGCGTAAGCCCGCTTTGATGGATCAAGCGGATGGCGTGCCGGGCTTGTTCGACAGTATGACCGCGGTTCATCAGGTCGAGGACACGATCGCTTCCGGATTGAGCGCCGAGCACGATGGTGCGGTTGAAACAATGCTGTTTGATCAAGTCGAGGAGCTTGGGTTGTACATACTCCGGTCTTACTTCGGATGGAAAGCTGCCCAACATGAGTTGGTTTACGCCGGTATTTTTTGCGGAAAGAAGCAGTTTTTCAAGCGCTTCTTCCCGGGTTTGGGCATCTCCGCCACGGTAACCGAAAGCGTTTGAGCACAAAAATCGAATGCGCCGGTAACCGGCCTTGACGGCTTGTTCTACTCCCTGGGCCGCAACCTCGGGGCTGCGGTGGCGTACGCGTTTTCCAAACAGCAAAGGTACTTGGCAAAAACGGCATCCGTATGGACAACCTCTGGAGATTTCTACAAACGGATACAAACCGTATTCGGCCGCGGTATGGATGCGGGTGTTCAAATCGAAAAGAGTCGAAATTGGAGATCTTATCCTGGGTTCAGGAAGGGGGTGGTCTATGAGCTCTTTCAAATACAGAGCAAAGCTCTCGTCTCCCTCACCCACAAACACAACATCGAATCCCAACTTCAAGGTTCCATTCGGATCCGCGCTCGGATGGGAACCGCCGGCCGCAAGGATCACCCGATCTGCAAATCTCTCTCTGATACATTGTATTTCCTGGTTGATACGAGGTATGTCTATGGTGGTAAAAGAAAAAGCGATCAACTTGGTGGTAGCCGGGATAGATTCGATTTGATCGGCGAAGCCCACATCATAATAACTGCTCAATTTCAACTCGACCATACCGCGCAGTAGTGGAGCGAATGAGTTGTGGTTATATACGGTACGTCGAAAGACGAGCAGCCATTTCATGGGGCTCAATCTATGCTCGGTCCGACCGTGGTGACAAGTATTTAATATGGGATTCAGTTGGTTATGGGCGTCGTATGAGATGTGTGGTTTTTTACATTCTACTCAATTGGGCTTCGGAAGCGATATGACCGAAGGTGCTCCAGTTGCTGGATTCGATAACTTCCTTGAATATCTTGAGGGCTTTTTGGGGTTTGCGATGGCATGCATACCAAGTACCGAGGCCGTATTTGACTCCCGGATCGTCAATCCAAGAGAACGAGCCCGAGAGCAACTCCTTTTCAGTGAGCTTGCCTTGGTAAAAACGAAGCAGCCGGTAATACCCTTGGTTTTCGACGATATCCATATTCTTTTTGATTGGCTCCAAAAGCTTTTGGGCGGTTTCATCCTGCCCCAATTTTTTCAAGGTCATGTACATCCAATGGGTGGTAGCCACCAACATGTCGTTGTTTTTAGAGATTTTCAAACACTCCTGGTATGCCCTAAGTGCGTTTTTCAGATCTTCTTTGAGGTAATACGCCAACCCCAGGTGATACCAGATGTTTGTATGTAGTGTGCTGACCGGGATGTTTCGCTCGTTCGGCATCCCGTCGGGTTCGATCGTGTCAGGGGTTTTTGCAATGAGTCCGGCTGCGCGCTCGAAGTCTGCGATGGCGCGGTCGAATTCCCTTATGGTGATATAGCGATGTCCTCGGTGTCTGTAAAGCCTCGGATCATGAGGGTGTTTTTCTATTCCTGCAGAAAAAATATCAATGGCTTTTCGGAACTCTCCCAGATATGCGGTTCTTCTGCCGTACCAGATGATTGCCTCGGCATCATGTGGATTCTTTTGTACATTGTTGCGAGCGATCTCCAAGCTCTTTTCAAATTTCTTGCGGGTGGGATCATCCAACTTTGGAGCATGCAAGACCCTGCCGAGCAGGGATATCGCTTGGGCCTCGTTCGGCTTGGTCGGGGTGTAGTTTGCAAAGTGCATATGTACGAACTTGGGTTTTCCGGCAATTACGTGGATTACAAAAGTTACCGGTCCGCTTTGTCTTTTTCCGGTATTTTTTTCGAAAAACCATACCGCGGTTCCTACCGCCGCAGACTCGTACAGCTCGGTATGCAAATCTTCGATCCAAAGCCGATGGTTTGGTTTCTTCCCACCCATGCAAAAGCCGAATCCTCGATGATGTTCCAATAGTGCCTGGATGCCCCGGATGACTCCGGATTTCTCCGAGGAAAAATAGCTCAAGCGCTCATCCCGCGCAAACAGTGCGTCTACGGCGGCAAGATCATAATTGTTCCACATTTCAACCCACTTGTTGATGAGGGTGTCGACTTGGTTTTCTGTGAGGGTGGTTAACCGCTGCGATTTGGGCGGGTGATGGTTTTTCGCATGAGCACACTGGTTGGATGACAATGAAAGCAGCATGATGCATATGGTCGTCAGCGCTTGTTTCATTGAGGGTTCCTTTCTTTTTATTCGTCGTATGTACAGGTGGAAGTCTGCGCCGGATCGATGCCGTAGAAACTTTGCAATAGATTGTACAATTCGGGTGTCAACGCTTTCATTTGAGGCGCTTTTTCGAAAAAGCTCTCGGTTGCCACGGCGAAAAATTCAGCTTCGTTGGTGCCGCCGTAATCCCGCAATACTTTTCTCTCCAGGTCGGATCCGGACTGTAGCCTGAGAAAGTGTCGACTCATGATCCGCGCCCAGGGCGCGTAGTTCTCACTCGCTCGCAACGTAGGCGTACCGTGAAAACCTCCCGAGCCTCGATCCAAAACATGAGCAAATTCATGCAAAGCGGTGTCGTGTCCATCGCATGGATTGGCAAGGCCGGATAATACGGCGGGCCAGCTCAATACCACGGTGCCCCAGTTGTGGGCTTCTCCCAAATACGATCCTTCTTCGTTGGGGTGCTTGAAGGCGTATGGATAGACGATAATCTCGGTCAAACGATCATAGTACGAAAGATCCAAATGCAACACCAATCGAATTGCACAGGCAGAGATGACCACCTTGACTTCGTCCGTGATTTCAAATCCTTTGGCTCCAAAAAAATGCTTCTCCCAAGCGAATATTTTTGTGTACTCCAAAAATATCTCACGCTCGGATTCGTCGAGCTTGTGATAAAAAGGGACGTGGGTATCGAGTATGGCAAGCCAGCTCTCTGGAAAAAGCCGCTTTTTTAAAAGCTTGCGACGAAAATAACGTACCAGGCCGAACATGCCCAAAGAGTATCAATGCTCGTATGAGTTGACAACAGTTGAAGATCGTCGAAAAACAGATAAATAAATGCAGAGACGTTTTATGCAAATACGCTTTTGAGTTGATGGATTCTGGTTGAAATATCGACATTGCGTTTGCAACGGGCTACGCATTTCGGGCACGCAGTGCAGTCTGAAAGTTTTTTGAGGTTCTGGGTTTCGTTCAAAGTTTGAGCTGCCTGCAAAAGATTGTGGTAGGAAAATGCGTACATGTGGCTGCGTACCAAGCTGGGCACATCCACACCTTTGGGGCAGGTGGGTTTGCAGCTCTCACATTGGAGGCAGGCCGACCTCAAGGCTGCTATGACTTTACGATCTCGTAAGAACCGGTGTTCTTCGGGAGCGTATTGAATCTCTTGGGTCACAGTCCAATCCAACTCGATCTCGTCGAATGTGGTAAAACCCGGAATGGCGGTGGTGATGAAATCGTGTTGCAAGACCCATTTCAATAAAGCGGTATGATTGATTTCGCCCTCGTAATACTGTTGTTGCTTCGCTGCCAAACCCTCCTTGTACCAGGGTTGTTGACATTGGGTCTTCATTGCAACCAGGCCGATACCGGCGTCTGCAGCCCGGATCATGGATTGGATGTACTCGTCATCTGATACCATGGCATAGTTGAAAGCGGTTTGGATGACATCAAACCGGCCCGTTTGGGTTGCATCCAGGATGCACTGTGTCATGTTGGTGTGGGTGGAGAAGCCGACATGAAGGGCCTTTTTTCGTTCTTTCATGTCTTGCAAGGCTTCGATCAGGCCCGGGTTGTTGAGAAACTCAAGGGTGGATACGTTGTGGGCATAGAGGATATCGACATAATCGCTTTGCAATCGATGGAGGCTCTGATCGAGGGTTTGCAGGAAATATGATTTGATTTCGGCGGGGCTCATGTACGGGCGTTGTTGTTTTGGGATGTATACCTTGGTGCCGATGATGGCTTGAGATCGAGCTCCCATTTGGGATAATACACCGCCGAGCATGATCTCGTTGTTGCCCTGTTGGTAGTAGGCGGCCGTATCGAAGTGCCTTATTCCTTTCTCAAACGCTCTTGTCACCAGGGCCGGGTTGTCCGCGTTCATGACTCCCATGCTGACGATCGGCAGCAAAATACCGGTTTTGCCCAGGGTGCGTTGTATAACTGTATGATTGTCAGTCTTAATTTTAGTTTTCAGCTTGCTGGAAGAAAGAAGCCGGTTTGTTTTGATCCCGGACGTACATCCCTGGCTGCCCGCGAATCCCATGATACCTAGGCAAGTCATGCCCTTAGCCCCGAGTTGGAGAAGCTCGCGCCGACCAATGGCTGGCTTTTTTTCGGACATTTGCATCCTCCTTTGACGTATTTTTCTTACGAGAAAATCAATATAACACATCACACTGATCCAAAGTAGATTTGCTCGACGATCTCGATCATAAGCTTTCACCCTTTCGATTCTTCGCGGGTTTTACAATGTGGACGAATTAGGGAGAGATTGCCGAGAAGGAGGTGCATTAAAAAAAGAAATATGAACCAATATCAATGGATTCCGTCAGGGATTGATCATAAAGCTTCTGTGCTGCAATGAGTCAATTCTCAAGACGGCAACCTGGTACAACACGGTTTTGGAGCGAATATCCTATCGCAAGAGCGAAAAAAAAGGAGGAGTATGTCATGAGAGGCAAGGGTTTTGTATTTTCGTTGATAGCATGTTCATTTGTATGGGTGGCGTGTGGTGATTTTGCAAATGATGAGTTTAATCCAGACAACAAGGCGCACGAGGGTTTGGTGGTTGGCGATCTCATCCCCAATCGTTATATTGTTGTGCTACGAAATGGGGTTGCGAGAAACATGAGTGAGCCCGAAAGCTATGGTCCCCGGGTTATTGATGTAGCCAAGAGCATGATAGCTACCTACAACGGTGAAAGCATCCCCCGCGTATGGGAGCATGCTCTGGAAGGTTTCTGCGTCAACATGAGCCGCGAAGATGCGGCCAAATTGGCCCTGGATCCGAGAGTTGCCTATGTTGAGCCCGACGGAGTGGCCGGTATCGGCGCGACCCAAAATAACCCCCCCAACTGGGGACTCGATCGTATCGATCAGCGTAACCTCCCCCTGGACAACAAATACAATTACAACA
>JBFFBT010000299.1:0-6333 GCA_041560255.1 Myxococcota bacterium
GCTTTTCTTCCACATTTCAGGTGAGGTTTCGATTCGAAACGACTCCGGCTTTGTATCGAGAAAAAAGTTTGGCGATTGGGTCGTTTTGCTTTTGCCCCCCAAATCGTAGGATTCGACTTGTATGCGGTTGCTCCCTTCTCTCAAACGGATATTCTTTTTGAATTCTCCTTTGGCGTTCACCAAGACCAGCACATTGTTGATGCGTACCCGGGCGCCCGGAGAGGTTTGACCGGTGATCTCGAGGTTGGGTTGTGAAAATTTGGTTTCTTCGGGCCAATGTACTTTCAGAAGCATTCCAGTAGGGATTTTAATTGGATCTTGAGGTCCCTTGCCTCTTACGATACGAGTTAGATAACCTTCATCAACCTCAATGATCTTACCGGTTTCTTCGACTTCGACCATGCCACGGGTGGTTCCCAAAGAAACATTTCCGTTTCTGTTGGTCATCATCTGAAAGCTGGCTCCTTTGGTTCTGGCTGTGGTGGTGGATGCTTTGATCTCGAACAACCTGTTCGGATCGTCCATGACCTCGGCAAAAATCATGCCTTTCTCGAGCAGAAACTTGACCACTCCTTTTGCCAGCAATCCGATTTCGAATTCCGAGCCTGCATCCACGACAACCGAAAAGAACTCCGGCATTTCCAACCAGGCTTTGGCGGCCGAACCTGTGCGTATTTTATCATGGGATTCAAGCAACTCCCCTTGCTTGGCAGGTTTCCAAGCCCCGTCGGCTTGCATGATTTCTACTTTGCCTTCGAGCTTGACGACCGACAAGGAGGCATTGGAGATGGGTTCCATATCGTCAACAACGGCAACCTGGAT
This sequence comes from Myxococcota bacterium, assembly GCA_041560255.1. GTDB lineage: Bacteria > Myxococcota > B64-G9 > B64-G9 > B64-G9 > JBFFBT01. The sequence continues at coordinate 823 of JBFFBT010000299.1, forward strand.
TCGTTCCGGCGCCCTGGGTCTCGATTCGTATCCAGGGTTTTCAAACCAGCCATGCTCGAACAACATGAGATACGCTAAAGACACCATCACGACAAACGATGCAACCAATGCGAAAAAGAGCCTGCCTCCTTTCACGACAAAGCCCCCGTTATCGGCAAAAAGACGCTGAAACTGCTTCCAATGCCCGGTCGGCTCTCTACCCGAATGTCGCCTCCGTGATCGGAAATGATTCGGTATGCCAACGAAAGACCCAAACCAGTATTGGTCCAAACGTCTTTGGTTGTGAAAAACGGTTCGAATAGATGCTCGAGATGCTCGGTGGGAATTCCTTTTCCGGTATCTTTCACGAGAACTTCCACTTGGGTGCCGTTTGTAGATTCGGTAGAAATGGTCAGGGTACCTCCCGTAGACATGGCTGTTCGGGCATTTGCGAACAGGTTGTGAAAGACCTGCATAAGCTGGCGGTAATCCCCTAATATTTTGGGTGTTTTTGGATCGATCCGCCATATGGTTTCAATGCCGCTCAAAATTGTCTGTTGTTCGATGAGAGAATACGCATCCAAAAGAACTTGTTTGAGATCGCAATATTCATGATGAGAATCGGATTCGGGTTGGGAAAAACGAAGTAGATTCTGGGTCACATCACGACATCGTTTGGCCGCGGATTCAATTTTTTGCAGTGTCTTGAAAACATCTTGGTCATTATGATCGCATTTTGTCATCATCAATTGAACATTCCCAAGGATTCCGACCAATGGGTTATTAATTTCGTGCGCCACCCCGGCCCCCAATTGACCAATTGCAGCCAACTTGGAGGTCTCCAACAATCTCTGATGGGCTTGCTCCAACTCACGCGTGCGTTCTTCGACCCGCTTGACGAGCTCGCGATTCCAAGCTTCAATTTCCTCCCTGGATTTTTTAAGCTCAACACCCATCTGATTGAAGGTACTTGCCAGAACTCCCAGCTCGTCCTTTGAGCGCAGATCGATTCTGGTGTCCAGCTCGCCTCGTCCGAAAGCCTCTGCTCCGGACACAAACTTTCTCAGGTTTCGCGTGATTCTCCCTGTAAATAAGCCACCCAACACCAACAGCGCCAAAATGGACACGCTCGTCCAAATCACTGTTACTAAACGAGATTTTCGCATTTCTGACCAGGCTTCGTGACGGGGTTGAGACAAAACCACACCCCAATTGAAATCCGGGACCAAGGAAAACGCCGAAAGCTCGCCTTGTTGGATCAAAGCACCATTTTTTTCATTGACCAACAACCGCCGTACAGCAGGATTTTCCGACATATCGGTTCGAGCCAACGACAGAGAAGATTCTCGATGCGCAATCACTCTGCCTTCTGCATCCACCAGTATGGCCTGCCATCCATTTGTGTCTCCCGCTTCAACTATCCGACGGGAGATTCTGGCAAGCGACATCTCGATACATACAAACCATTTGCTCGATTTCAACCCATCCGACCATGGGATCACCAGAGACAATCCGAGTGAAGCTGTTTTTGAAAATGGACGCGGGCTTCCAACCACGACGGTGCCGACATCTACTCTCGAAGCTTGCTTCAAAGCCAGCTCACCTAAAAACTTTTGATGGTCACTGTCGGAGATCGCCAACCTTCCAACATATTCCGGATAGCGCTCGGGGTGATCGAGATAGACTCCCTTGGTCATTTCCCGACCGTCGGCATCCACCAGTGCAACTTGGGTGATGTCATCACTTTGTTTGTATAAAAGTCCCAAAAACCCGGTCATTTCATCGGGATTCATGGCTTCCACAGCAAAGAAACCCAGCGAAGCCTTTACCCGTTCCAAGATTTCTTTCATTTGACGGTGTACGATTTCAGCCAGTCTGTTGGCAGACTCGGTTCTCGAAAACAGTAATCTGGACTCCAATTGGCGTTCATTGTGTCGAAGAACCACAAATCCTACCAAAAGCGGTATCATTGTTGCCGCCATAACAAACATCATGAGCTGTTGGTAGAGTTTCATGGATCGGTTCTGACCTCTTTGGTGGTCTCCTGTATCAAAACGCTGCCTTCCATCGATTTGGCTCGATTCTTGATCTGTGCCGCCAGCTCGGCGATTTCAACGTGATTCTTTACGGTTCCGGGCTCTACATGCAGGGCGGCCAAAGAGATACTCATGATGCCGAAACGTCGCATTTGCCCAAATCTGTCTTTGGCTTCGATATAGCCTTTTTGTTGGTCTTCATGGTGGTAATACAATGGGATGACCCGGTCGAAACTTGAAATGATCTCGTTGGCGATTGACTCGAGTCTTTTGGTCTCGGTTATCAAGACAAAATCATCTCCTGCAATATGTCCAACAAAATCAGATGGAGTTCCCAATCGTTCTACCGCCTTACGGATCAAATCACCGGTTTGCTGGATGACCCCGTCAGCTTTGGCATAACCATAATAATCATTGTAGGCTTTTAAGTTGTCCAAGTCTAAGTAACACAGAGTAAATCCTTTTCTTGACAGCAATCTGCGACCCAGCTCCCGCTCCAGAGCGATGCTGCCGGGCAGTTTGGTTGTAGGGCTCGAATCCAACTCGCGTTCTTTTCTTTTTATCACCGATTCGACTCTGGCTCCTAAAACCAATGCGTCAAATGGTTTGATCATATAATCATCGGCACCCAGTTTGAGGGCTCGGACCCTATCCGATGTACCACCACGGGCGCTGATGAAGATAATCGGTATTCCCGCAGTATTACGATCCTCGCGGATTTTCTCGGTGACTTGAAATCCATCGAAATCTGGAAGCATGACATCGAGCAAGACAACATCTACGCTGTTCTTGGAGAGTTTTTCCAACGCTTCGCGACCACTTTCGGCTTCCAGAATGGCGTATCCCTGTTTCTCCAGCACCTCACGACACACCGAACGAATGGCCGGGTCGTCATCAACGATCAATACTTTGTACAACCGCTTGACGATGTTTCGAGCCTCGAGGAGGTTTTCGACCGTTTGAGCAAACACTTGAATGTGTATGGGCTCTTTTACAAACGCTGCAGCCTGGACCCGGTAGGATTCCTCCTCTTGGTCATCCCTCGACATCAACAGCACAGGCGTTTCTCTGGTTTCCGGATCATGTTGTAAAATATCAGTTATTTCCAGACCATTGAGCGTGTTTTCGCCGATGTTCATCACAATCAAATGCGGGTGTCTCTCTCGAGCCAATTTGACGGTTTCTTTCACGTCATCGGCGATCAAGACACGATAACCATTTTTTAAAAGATAGCCTTTGAGTAAAAAAGCGACTTGCGACTCGTTGTGTGCCAGCAGGATAAGGGGCGGTGTCTTGAATCTCACCAATGAGCCGGAAGTCGTATTGAGAGCACTTTTTCTGATAGAAGACTCCGATGCACTTCCTGAATGTCGAGCCGGTAGGGTAAAAATAAATCTGGTTCCCTGACCTTTCCCACTCTCCACCCATATACAGCCCTCGTGGGCCTCGATGATTCCTTTGCAGATGCTCAACCCAAGACCGGATCCAACTACATTTCCATCCCGGTTTCTGCGTGCCTGTTCAAATTTGTCGAAGATACGTTCTTGATCTTTTTCATCGATTTCATTGCCGTCATTGAATACACTGACGGCAATGAAATCCGATATGACCTCATTTTGAATGATCTCAATTTTAGTCAAGCCGCCTTTTGTGCAGAATTTCAACGCATTGGATAAGAGATTGTTCAGTACTTGATGCAATCGATTTCTATCCGCTTCGATCTCGATGGATTCTTGTTTCAAATCGAGCACCAAATCAATCTCTCTTTGATGAGCCGCAGCGTTGTAATTTTCGACGGCATCCCGGATTAGTTGACATAGCTCGATCGGATTGAGATCCAATTGTAATTTGCCTTTTTCGAATCTCGATATGTCCAGCAACTCATCAATGATCATGTTGAGCTTGTCACAACTGCTTTTTGCGAGTCGCAGGTAGCGGTCTTGTTTGTCGTTGACATCGCCTGCGAAGCGATGGATGAGCAAATCCAATGCCCCGCCGATGCTGGTCAAGGGTGTTCTTAGCTCATGACTGATAATATTGACAAACTCTTCTTTACGCTCCTCGATATTTTTCTCTTCAGTAATGTCTCGAAGCACCACCGCTACACCAATGAGTCGATCATCCAATCTGACCGGCGAGACGATGCTATGGAGAATACGATCGAATACTTTGATCTCTTCTTTCACGGTACTGCCATCTGCATCGTTCCATCCACGCACCAAGTCGAAAGGGTAAAAACCCAATGTATCCTTGAGATAGCGCGTATTGACCGGCGTCTCCTGTGAGAGGTGCAACAATCTCCGGGCGGCTGGATTGATGACAAACACCCTGTCTTGATCATCAACCATAATGACACCATCTGCGAGGCTTTGGAGCATCAACTCCAGTCGCTGGCGTTCGACCGAGAGTTGAACCCGAAGAGATCGAATCGTATCGGATGCCTGGTTTGCCAAGATGTCTAAAACTTCCTGGGTATCTTCCCGAAACGCATCTTGGGAGAAAGAAAACAATTGAATCAATCCGGCTGGTTCTCCCTCACTCTTTAAAAGTACATGCACCTTGGACGCGAAGTAATTTCTTGCATCCTGCGGTAGTGAACGTTCCCCGGTCAAATGGATGAGCAAATCCGAATCACGCAGAATTCTTCCACAGCTTTCTCGGTAAGCGTCCAATACACTCGTGCGGGCTTCAAACAAGAGATCTTCATGTACCGGCTTCTGCGTGTGTAGGTTCAACAGAGCCTCACGACTCGAGCCCTGCTCTATGAGGGAAGCACATACGTCGAAATCCACAATATACGGAAGGTATTTGACCACCGTATGCACAATTTCCTCATACGATCTGGTATGTGCGAACTCCTTGCTCAAATCCAAGAAAACCGTCATGGCATTCAAACGCAGCTTGAGGTGGTTGAGCAACTGTTCTTTCTCTCTTCGCAACGCATAGCTTTCCAATCCATTGCGGATGGTGAACAGTAAATCGTTGAGATCCCAAGGTTTGGTAATATAGCGATAGACCTCGCCTCTATTGATGGCGTCGATCAGATCTTTGGGCTCCGTGTAACCCGTTAAAATAATCCGTACCATCGAAGGGTTTATTTTTTTCGATTTTTCCAAAATCAATAATCTGAATCCTATCACATAGATGGTCGGCTTCTTCGGTATAGTGGGTAGTGAGAATGATTGTAACGTTGTGTTCTTGATTGAGTTTTTGGATATAATCCCAGATGGCCCGACGGGTTTGGGGGTCAAGCCCTAGGGTTGGTTCGTCCAAAAAAAGCACTTTGGGATAATGTAGGAGACCTCGGGCGATTTCAAGTCGGCGTTTCATGCCACCACTATATGTTTTCACATACGCATCAGCACGGTCCGTCAGTTGAACAACTTCAAGAATTTCAGCAATTCGTTCTTCGCGCTCCTTCTTACCCAGTCCATACAATCGTCCATGAAAATCAAGGTTCTCACGGCCAGTTAATTCAGTATCAAGAGTTGGATCC
>JBFFBT010000300.1:0-6329 GCA_041560255.1 Myxococcota bacterium
CCGCAGATGGGAGAAGTTTAGGCCGCCTCGAATCCTGGATTCGGCATCCGAGTACAGATAGGCATGTAAGCCGGCTCGCAGACAGGCTTTTCCCATAAGATCCGAAGTGGTTTGCACGCCTTGTCCGGCTGCGCCTGCAAAGCGTATGTTGACATCCATGGCGGAAGTTCTCCTTACAAGTTTTTCCATTACGAAAAGCGCTCGAATCGATCTTTATCTGCCTTGCAAATTGGACATTTGAGAGGTGGGTCGGCGCGCGCGCACAGGTAACCGCAAACCTTGCAACGCCAGACCGGAATACCACTTTGTGTAAAACCAGTACACTCGTGCTGATGCCGGGTTTGGTCATCGGCTTGGATTGGGTTTCTCCTTTCGGGCACCGGTTCCAGGGATTTCTCGAGACTTGCGATTTTATCCGAAACGTACAAGGCGCAATAACACGCCCCGAACTCCTCCAAATCCACATCGCGGTAGTCACACGGACAGATGATATCCAGATCCCGACTCCTTTCGCCATCCGCCAATCGGCAGGGACAAGCCCAATATCCATATCGCTTTTCATTGGTCAGCAATCCTGCCATCAAATCCAGCACGAACTCTTTGTCGGGATTGAGTAAATAACCGGATGCTTCAGCTTCCTGTTTGAGTTTTTGATATAATTTTTCAGCCTGATCGGAGCCCATGTTAGCTACCTCCCCAAAAATCTCTACCGGCCGGCCGCGACGATGGTGACTGGAATCGGGCCGATGGCGGACTTTTTCATTGGTTGATGCCGAGTTGATTGAGCATGAATGCAAACATCATGGCGGTTTCCTTGTATCTACGCAATCGACCGGACGCACCCGCGTGGCCTGCTTCCATGTTGGTATGCAGCAAGAGTAGGTTGCGGTCGGTTTTCATGCTTCTGAGTTTCGCGACCCACTTGGCCGGTTCCCAGTATTGCACCTGTGAATCATGCAGTCCGGTGGTTACGAGCAGTGCGGGATAATCTGTAGCGCGGACATTGTCATAAGGAGAATAAGAAAGCATATAGTCATAATACGTTTTGTCGTTGGGGTTTCCCCATTCGTCGTACTCGACGGTGGTCAGCGGAATGCTGTCATCCAGCATGGTGGTGACCACATCCACCCAAGGCACCGCGGCTACTACCGCGCGGAACAAATCAGGCCGCGTATTGATGACCGCTCCCATCAGCAGTCCGCCGGCGCTGCCTCCCAAGGCAAAAAGTTTCTTCTTGGAAGTCAGTTTTATCGAGATCAGGTGTTTTGCGCAGGCGATAAAATCGGTGAAGGTGTTTTTCTTTTTGAGCAGTTTGCCGTCTTCATACCACTTGCGGCCCATTTCCTGTCCGCCTCGTATATGAGCGATGGCATAAATAAAACCCCGATCGAGCAGGCTCAAGTGTGAGATCTGAAAATGAGGATCCATGCTGGCGCCGTAGGATCCATAACCATAGAGCAAGAGAGGATTTCTTTGAGATAGATCTAGGTTTTTTCGATAAACCAAGGAAATCGGTATGTTGGTGTTGTCCGGGGCGATAGCGTACACGCGTTTGCTTTCATACCAGGTGGGATCGAAAGGTCCGATAACCCGATCCTGTTTTTTCAGTATTTTTTCTCGTGAGTGCATGTCGTAATCATAAATGGAGTCAGGAGTAGTCAAAGAGGAATACGAAATACGCAGCAAGTGGGTGTCGATTTCGGGATTTTCCTCGAGATAGACCGTGTAGGCATCCTCATCAAATTGTAAGATGTGCTGACCCTGTCCATTCCAGGGACGGATGCGAATGCGGGTAAGGCCACGATGGCGCTCTTGCAGGACCAAGTTGTCCTTGAAGAGATCGAAACCTTCCAAAAAGACATCTTGATGATGCGGTATCACTTCCTGCCAGCTCGATCTTTCTGTATCCGTCGTTGGGGTACGCAACAGGCGGAAGTTTTCGGCCTGCCAGTTGGAAAGGATGTAAAACCAATCTCCCAGGTGCTCGACGCTGTATTCAATCCCCCGTTGTCGGGGCATAAATACCCGAAATTTGCCCTGCGGGTTTTCGGCCTCGAGGATGCGTACCTCATCTGCAAGGGTGCTTCTCGAGTGAATGATGATATATTTTTTTGACTTACTGGTTTTGACGAAAACCGAAAAAGTCTCATCTTTTTCGTCATATACCAGCGTATCGGAGCTCGGATCGCGTCCCAGTGTATGCATATAAACCCGATGCGCTCTGAGCGTGACCGGGTCTTTGCGTGTGTAATACAATGTCTGGTTGTCGGTTGCCCAGGCATAACTTCCCGATGTATTTGGGATGGATTCTTCGAGGATTTCTTCTGTTTTTAGGTTTTTCACCTGCAGATTGTACTGAAACCGGCTTACCGTATCCACCCCGAAGGCCAGGTAGTGATGATTGTGGCTTGGTAAGACTCCGCTGGTGTGAAGGTAATTGTGATTTTTTGCTAACTTGTTGACATCCAAAATGATTTTTTCTTCAGCGGTTGCCTGGTTGGATTTTCGGCAATAGATTGGATACTCCAGGTTTTTTTCATACCGTTTGTAATAGCAAAAATCACCCGAGCAAAGCGGTGGACTAGAATCGTCCTTTTGGATACGACCCGTGATTTCGTGATACAGTTTTTCCTGCAATTCTTGAGCGGGTTGCAACATCGATTGGGTGTAGCGATTTTCGGCTTCCAGGTAGGCTATCACATCGGGGTTGTCCCGTTGATTGAGCCAATAATAGGGATCGATACGAGTATGACCATGTGTTTGGAGGTGCTTTGAAATCTTTTTGGCCACCGGCGGTTTCGGATCGATGGAGATTTTTGAGGGTCGGTGATGGGGTTTCGTCGGCGAGCAGGTACACATCAAGGTCATGGCTGCAATCATGATGCGTCTTGTGGTTTTCATCGTACGGTTGCTTTGGTTTAACACATTGTTTTGCATGAGTTTATCTCCAGATTGTTTCATAACTCGAAAGAATATAGTCAAATCCAGGGGCATGTGCAATGTTGCGTATAAATTAATAAGAAGAGCTTTTCCAACCGCCCGGTATCTGGTAAGAAACCATGTCCGGCGCTTCGGTGCGCCCAACGACGGTATGCGTGCGGTCGGCATGGTTTCAGAGGGTTGGCAGTATGTCCAATGACACCGAAAAAAGCATTATGCGGCATATTGAAAAGTCCAAACGCACGACCACCATTTTATTTACAGATATTGAGCGTTCGACCCGGTTTTGGGACAAGTATGGTGATACGGCGGGACGTATGATGGTGGACGCCCACAACAAGCTGATGTTTCCAATTGTTCGTTCTTTTCATGGTACCATCATCAAAACCATCGGCGACTCTATCATGGCATCTTTTAAAAGCTCACAGGATGCCGTGTGCGCCGCCATCGCCATGCAACAGCTTTTACGCACCAAAAAACGAAAATCGAGCCAATACAAATTTCGCGTACGCATCGGCATTCACACCGGGCGGGCCATCATCGAACAGAGTGATGTGTTTGGAGATGTGGTCAATGTGGCCTCCCGGATCGAAAGCCGAGCGCAGGGTGGAGAGATATTGGTATCGGAGTCGGTGGTTCAAGACATACGGGATACCCATCTAAAAAAGGCTTTTGTCGATAGATGCAAATTTGTGCCCAAAGGCAAGCGGGAAGCGTTGGTGATTTACAAGTGCAATTGGCTCAAGCATCCGGATATCACCGATCAAGTCAAAACCACCCGGATTCCGGCCATGCCGATGAGGCAAAAAATCGAACTTTTGGTGTATTTTTTGGTCATCTGTCTGGCTTTGTGGGGTTGTTGGCATTATTTTTTGCGTTATTTTTTTGCCGATATCGAGTTTTTTTCGCTTTACTTGTTGGATCCTCATCCCGTGATTCCTTTGGTGTTTTTGTTGGCTCTCATTGAGTTGGTGGTCATCATACGCCCCCGGATTCATCGCGTCTCAACCCGGTATTTGATGTTTCTCAAGGGAGCATTCGGGTTTGGGATGTTCTGGTTGGTGATGTTTGGATTGATCCGGATAGTGGGTTTGGATTTTGGATCATATTTTAAAAAAGAAGTGTATCGGTCGAATCATCTCTTTGTGAAAATTGTTGCGGACAAAGTCGATATTTATGCAAAGCCCAGTCAAAGCGCCGGAGTGATCAAGAGAGCCGAGTCGGGTAGACTGTTTCTTCAGAGTCAGTTGGTGCGATCCCAGCGGCGGGTTTGGACAAAGATTTTACTCGAAAGTCGAGGACATCGTTACGGTTATGTGCAGCGTTGGGTGAAAAACAACGGTGAGGAGCTACGCCAAACGCTCGCGGGTAAGTTTTATGTCCGGATGGAGGATCTGTACGCATTGCTGGTAGGACTTTTGGGGTTTATCTGGGGGATTATGACGTTTCGGCTTCGGCCGATCTGATGTTACTCCGTGTCCAAATACTTGGATTTGTTGGGGTGCTTTTTCCAGGAAAGCGGGTAGGCGTCCTGCTGGGTGACCGGTTCTATCCAATCTTGCCGAAATTCCTCATGAAAAGAATGTTTACAGATGTACTTCTCCCGAATGAGGCGATGCTCAAAAAAGCGATCGTATATGACCCGCAAAGGTTCTTCCAGCAGGTTGCCGAAGCTGATTTGGCAGAAGGTACATTGCATGACATCTGCGTAGGCCGTGATGTAAATCTTTTCAATGCCTCCGGGGCATAAATCGGGTCCTCGAAAATTGTAGGAAGTATCCGACCGCATCAGTGGATATTGTTTCAGCAACTGATAATATCGGTCCTTCAATCCGGTAATTCTTACTTCTTGTCCGGAAAGTCTTCCAGTAGGGGCTGCCAGGTTGACCAGCACGAAAATATTTTGTTCTTGGCACCAACGAATGAGCTCTTCGATGGTGTCCAGATTGTAGGTGCCCATGCAGGTGTTGATGCAGATGTTGAGGTTTTCGGCCTTGATGATGGGTATCAAGGATTTGATTTTCTCTAAGTTGCCCGGATCTCCCACAATCTCGTCGTGTGTTTTGGCATCCAAAGATTGAATGTTGAGCAAAAAACTGTTGAGGCCGGCGTTTTTGAGCCTTCGAATCCACCTGTGATCGATGAGCTTTGCGTTGGTTGCGATGGATACGATAGAGTCGCGGTTTCGGTTGATGTATCCGACAAACTCTTCCAAAAAGTCAAGACCCTTGAGCGTAGGTTCCCCGCCGGTAAGATCGAAATGCACACAACCCAGATCATGCAACTGATCCACCGTGTCTTTCCATTGTTGCATATCGAGCAAAGGTTTTTTTTGCATCAGGAGATTGCTCGAACACATGCTGCAGGTGTGGTTGCAGGCAAAAGTCAGAGCGAGCTGACAGTTACGAAGCCGCCTCTGGCGCAAAAGCTGGGTTCGTATCAACCCGGATAACATTCGAATCGATGCTTTGGGGGTTTTTTGAAGAAACCTCAAATGGTAGAAAAGCTTTACAGGTATCGTCATGACGGTGCCTCGGTCGGCTTACATGCATAGATAAATGCTTGTTTTCCAATGATTTTCCATAAGATCGGAAACTTGAGGTACAAACGCACGAGCAAGGGGTGTTGGGGCAGCTTGCTTTTGGTGGTGTAAGGTAGAAAACGTGGGATGACTTTTTCGATATGAAAACCTACCAACTCGAGAGCTTCTACCAGACTCCTGTCGCTCAAAGGGATCAAGTGATCGAAGAAATCCCAATACTCCCGGTATAGATAACGGATGTTAGGCTGAATGATGAGCATCCTGCCGCCCGGCTTCAGCATTCGGTAGGCTTCTTGTAAAAATTGGGAGATCTCTTCCTTGCTTTGCAGATGCTCCAAGAAGTTGCTCATAAAGACCACATCAACCGTATTATCCAGCATCTGGCTGGTGTGTTGGACGACTTTTACATCCGTACCGGCGTGAGAGCGTATGTCCTGCTTATCCAGAGCGATTTTCCTTTGTGCCTGGATGCAGTTGATAAACTCACAAAATCCTGCCCCGATATCTACGATGGTATCGTCGGTATGCACGAAACGCTGAAGATAATTCGAGCACAATACCGCCCAGATACGTTTTCGGGCTTCGATCTCGTTTTCGGGAAAACGGTTCGTATAGATTTTTTCATCGATTGCGCGCATGCCGGCATATCCAAACTTGAGTTTATAATACAAAACACTAACAAATTTATATCTTTATGACAGTACGAGGCCAAAGTCAAGTCGTATTGATGGGATCGTAGAAAATAGAATCATTCTTGTTGAGATGTGAATAATATTAGTATAGATATTCAACTAATAAAATTAATAGAATCGAACGGAAGATCTCTTTTGATTGTAATAGTCTATAA
>JBFFBT010000301.1:0-6283 GCA_041560255.1 Myxococcota bacterium
GTGAGCATAGATCCCAACTGGACCCATAGTCAACCTTTGGGTGGTCCGGCTGAAGATCCAGAGGATGATATCATTCACCTGGTTCGATTGGACTATCTCGTGCCGGGATATTATTGGATGAAAGCCGAATGGGGTGAAGGCGGCGGAACTATGTGTAATAATACCGGTTCGTACAGCCACAACACCCGGAGATTGGGTGTGTTGGTACTGCCTGCCGGTGATCGATGAGCATCGCTTGAAATCTTTATGCCAAATGCTCAAGTTCATAAGATGCACTCCCGAACTATAAGATATTTTCAATTTTTCCGGTGTTTTGGTTAAGCCTCAAAATATTGTGTACGTTGAGAGCAACTATTGAGGTTTGTTGATCTCAGGCATGCTCAGGCATTGTAATAAAGTGTCGAAAGAATTGATTGTCAAACCGAAAAGAACGACGGGGTATGGCTATTTCTCGTACGACACGATGGCGTGCTCCGCACTTATTCGTCCCGATTGATTTTACTGGATTATTTCCTATAGGCACCACAAGCTAAAAAGCATGAAAATCTTAATTGTCATCGTCTTTATTCAGATCGCCAATGCCATTTTCTTCGTCTATTTCCATCGGACTTCCTTGCTCCGAATAACAGCCCTACGTCATCAATTGAACATCTACCGAAGAAAAGTCAAAAAGCCAAAATTGAAAAACCGGGATAGACGGTTTTGGTCATTACTTACAAGAATCTGGGCAGATTGGGCATCCGAGCTGGTCATCGTTAATCCAGCAACTGTAATCCATTGGCAGAAAAGAAGATTTATAGATTACTGGAGAAAGAAATCGACACCGAGCAGGCCAAAGATACCAAAAGAGCATCAGGTATTTATCAAGAGAATCTCGTCTGATCATCCAGATTATGGTGAAGACCGGATTGCATTGGAGTTGGAAATCAAGTTTGGTATTGAGTATTCACCAACAACGATCAGGAAGTACATGACCAAACGGAATCTAAAACCAAGGGATATGGACACCCAAAGTTGGCGCACCTTCTTGAAGAACCAAGCAAAGGGAATTTGGTGTTGTGATTTTTTCACAAATTATACGATCAACTTTGCCTGTTACTATGTATTTGTCATAATGCAGCTGGACACCAGAAAAGTGGTTCATTTCAATGTGACCAACTCACCATCGTTGGATTGGGTCAAGCAACAAATCAGAAATGCATGTATGGACAATGAGACTCCTCGATTTCTTATACACGATAATGATGGAATATTCGGTCAAATGCTTCAGCCCATATTGAGCGATTAATTGGGACAGTTAGAAGAGAGTGTTTGGACCGAATGTTGATTTGGAATGAAAGGCATTTGAGATTAACTCTAAAAGAGTTTTTCTCTTGGTATAATGCCGGGCGCGTTCATCAATGTATACATGGAATACCCGATCCAGATCCAGAATTGCTGAAGCCCAAACCTGAGAAGGGTAGGTTGGTTGCAAATCCGATTCTCAACGGCTTGCACGACGATTATAGACTGGTTGCATAGAATCCCGTTGTTGTCAGTTGTCGATGCTTGGTTTTGGTCACATGGATTTGGCAGGTCGAATTGTATGTTGATTCCCAAATTCTATTGGTATCCACATTCAAAATGGTTGTTACGATCAGTTTGCTGAAATCGGTTGATTATTAATTATGTTTTTGGGTTAATGTTCTTCGTTAAGTTTATTGCAATTTAATTTCTGCGGAGCACGGGGTTACTCCATGGCCTTTAAAATCCCTCAGAAGTCTTCGGTATCCATTAAAGATCCTGAATCGTTGTTCCGTGACCTGCGGGACCGTACCGTAGAAGGCCTTCTTGCGCAGCAAGCCGACATGCTCCGCAACTACATGGACCATGTCGACAATCGTGATATCGCACTTGAGCTGCCCACCGGCAGCGGCAAGACCCTGGTTGGTCTTCTGATCGCAGAATGGCGCAGAAGAACGAAACGGGAGAGATGCGTACTGCTCTGTCCTACCAAACAGCTTGTCCATCAAGTTGTTGAACAGGCCAAAGAAAAATACGGAATCAACGCCCTTGATTTCTCGGGGTCCAAGCACCAGTACCCGGAGGCCGACAAGACCGCTTTCAACAATTGCGAATCTATAGGCGTTGCCACCTATAGCGCTCTGTTCAACACAAATCCGTTTTTCAGCGACGTTCATACACTCATTTTTGACGATGCCCACGCCGCCGAGAATTATGTGTCGAGTTTCTGGTCGTTGGAGGTCCGGCGCTATCAAGATGAATCCACCTTCGATGCAATCTGGCAGATCATCGCGCCTTACACCACGGAAAATGACCAGCTCCGTTACGACCAGGGTAATGAGGGATCGCTTGATACGTCTTTCGTGAATAAGATTCCGACGCCATATTTACTCAATTGCAGGACCGCTCTGACGGCAGCGATTGACAATGCCTCCAGAGACGATGAGAGCCCGGAGGAATACGGTTATCGATGGCGCATGATCAGAGATCATCTCCACGCTTGTCATCTCTATTACACCAGCAATTCCATTCTCATTCGTCCTCTTATTGCGCCCACCAAGAGCTTTGCGCCGTTTCAGAATGCGCGGCAGCGCATATATATGTCCGCGACTCTCGGAGAAGGCGGGGATCTGGAAAGAATTTTCGGACGCAAGAAAATCGAACGGATACCTGCTCCAGAGGGCTGGGATAAGCAGGGGATCGGTCGACGGTTTTTCGTGTTTCCTATGCGGAATTGGGATGAAGCGGATTCATTGAGTCTCGCGATTTCCTGGATTACGAAATTTGACAGAGCACTCGTGCTCACCCCAAGCAACCGTGATGCTGATAAAGTCAGAGAAGCCATTAAAGCACTTCCAGCGACGCAGGGTCATACCCTCTTTGACGCTGCACAATTGGAGGCGTCGAAGAAATCATTCACCCAGGCCGGTTCCGCCATTGCGGTTCTGGCGAACAGGTATGACGGAATCGATTTAATCGGAGACGAATGCAGATACCTGATCATCTATGGTCTTCCGGAATCCACAAATCTGCAGGAGCGCTTCATCATCAGACGCCTTGGAGCCTCTGTCCTCTTCCAGGTTCGCATCCGCACCAGGATAACTCAGGCGGTAGGAAGATGCACACGCTCATCAACCGACTACGCGCTCGTGGTGATTATCGGCGACAAGGTGCATCAGTATTTCCACATGCCGGAAAAGCGAGAAACACTGCATCCGGAACTTCAGGCCGAAGTCAATTTTGGTGTCGAACAATCAAAAGTCAATAATCCGTCTGAACTGGGGGATAACATCGACATATTCGTTGCCCACGGGCCAGAGTGGAAATCGGCCGATAACCATATATTGGAAACAAGAGACAAACTGACTCAATCGCCCATACCATCGGCAAGTCCGCTCGGGAACTCTGTTGTTCATGAAGTGAAATTTCACGATGCCCTTTGGTCCGGCGATTTTGACAGAGCTCTCTCTTCCGCAAAAGACGTGTTGGCCAGCCTTGCCGGTGGACACGATCTGAAGGGATATTCTGCTCTTTGCAACTACCTTGCTGGCTCAGCAGCCTACCAGGCGGGGCAAGCACCGGTAGCTCAAGAACATTTTTCTGCTGCCTTTTCATGCGCCAGTATGTTGCCATGGCTCAAACAGATTCAAAAGCAGCTCTCCAACCAGACACAGGAAGCACCTGTCGATGTCATTTATGGAGAGCGCATCGAGCGTATAGAAGGAGTTCTTGAACGGTTTGGAAAGTCCGGCAGCGTAAAAATCGAAAAATATTTCCAGGCCATCCGGGAAGGGCTTTCAAGCACGGAGGCGAAGCCGTTTGAAGAAGCGCAGGTCAAGCTCGGTCGCCTGCTGGGCTTTGAATCGGGGAATACTGAGCGATCCGGCGACCCGGACGCGTGGTGGATCTTTGGGCGACAGGGCGTTGTTTTTGAGGATTACACGGCAACTGGAGAGAACCCTGTCGTTTCAAAAGAGAAAACACTTCAGGCCAAGGCCCATCCGGACACCCTCGCAGCAGAACACCCAGGAGTAAGTTTCTTGGTCGTGTTCTGCTCGACGTCGGACAAATTGCATTTCGCTGCGGAACCTCATACGGGGGATGTTTTTTACATCAGCGTTGAAGACTTCAAAAAGTTTTCAGAAGAGTGCATGACAACAATGCGAGCGCTCTGGGACTCTTTCCGGTCGCCTGGAGTGATTGAATGGAGGGAGCTTGCTGCACGCAAGCTGGCCGAAGCGAAACTGGGCAGTGATGACATTCTGGCACGTTTGACGAGCAGAAAACTTTCCTCATTGGCAGGAGGTGGACAGAAATGACCTACTTCAATGAGGAAAATACGGTTGAATAACTCGTGCTGGACACGCTGTCTGACAGGGATAATCAGTGGTGCGTTGCCGAACCGCAAGCTGATTATCTCGATTCACACCTCACCCTTCAGATTTCAAGCCTTAAATGGCGCTTCGTGGCCGCCGAGGAGCTGCCCCGTCAGCACTCCGACGTGCTGGTGGAGTCGATGGTGCGCGACGCCCTCATCCGCCTGAACCCGGAAATCAAGGCCCAGCCCGACCGCGCCGACGAGGTGCTCTACCGCCTGCGGACCATTCCGCTGTCGGTACAGAGCGAAGGCCTGGTGCGGGCCAACGAGTTGTTCGCCGAATGGCTGCGGGGTGAGAAATCCATGCCCTTCGGTGAGCCTGGCGAACATACGCCGGTGCGCCTGATCGACTTCGAGAATCTCAGCAACAACGATTACGTGGTCACCAATCAGTGGGTCTACCCGGTCAAGGAAGGCGGCCGCCGCTTCGACATCATCATGCTGGTCAACGGCATCTTGTTTGGGTCGATTGGGTCATGGAGGAAGTTTTACCAAAGATACCCTATCGACAATGGGTGTTTAGTATACCAAAAGCATTAAGGGTTTATTTTCGCTTTCACCCACGCTTGTTCAAGGGATTGTCTCAGATTGTGGTTAATGAGATTGCCCTGTTCATGCGAGAGGTATCCGGCCACCCAAACCTGGAGCCTGGATTTATTGCTTTGGATCAGACTTTCGGTACCCTGCCGGACAGCTATCATCCCCATCAGCATTTATGCGCAACGGATGGAGGCTTCCTTCAGAAAGAAAGATACTCAAGCATTATGCCAAGTACTTCGCCACCGGGTGCTTACCTGGCTCACACGACAAGGCCATCTGTCTGAAGAACTTTGTAAGTGCATGCTTTCGTGGAAACACAGTGGATTCTCACTGGATGCCTCCATAAGGATTTCAGCTCAGAACAGGCACTCCCTCGAAGATCTTCTGCTGTACATGTATAGACATCCCTTTACCATGAGGGGGATTCACTACAACTCCCTTTCTGGGGATGTGCACTATCAGGCGCCCAAAATGCATCAGAGCCGTAACACGGATCATATCAGCACGGATGCGGTGGAGTTCATCGCATGGTTGTCTCAACATATTCCCCATGCTCGCAAGCATCAAGTGCGGCACTACGGAGCCTGTGCACCGGAGGTGCGAAAACGACTTGGACATGAAAAAGTACCCTTGAATTTGAAGATGCCTGCACGTACCAAAGCACGGGGAAGACGAAGTTGGGCGCGCTTGATATGAAAAATCTATGGAATAGATCCCCAGATATGTGAAAAATGTGGGGGTGAAAAGACCATCATTGCTGTAATCTTGCAAGATGATGTCATCGTCAAGATCCTGAATTATCTTAGTCTACCCTCACGACTTCCTGTCTGCAAACCTGCCCGAGCGCCACCTCCTCGGCTGGCCGGAAAGCAGGTTGCCAGGACTCCTTTCCCGGTAGACAATGGCATATTTGATGATTTCGACTACTCAGACATCGACTATATTGATGAATGGCTCATGGATGATAATGATGGTCAGATCGGTGCCAAAAAGACACGACAAGCCAAAAACCTCCTGGAGTTGGTTGACCATTTCCCCGGTAACGTTTTGTGCTGGGCTTCGGATTTAATAAAGGAAGAGTAGAATACCTTAAAGATTTCCATAGGCTATGTATTCGTATGGTGCACGCTACCTGTCTGCTCTTTAATCCACATCAATTTGAACCATTACACAGGAGTTTAAGAGTAAAAAGACAAAAAACATCCTAATGACGAGTAAAATAAATAGTCGTCCCTGAAAAACTCATAATTGCTTGAAACAAAGGGTTAAAACGTGTAGAGTGCTATGACAGATATTGCAAGAAACATAGAGAAAACCCTCAAAAGGATTGCAAAACATGCGCCCGAAAAAGAGCATTTCAAC
>JBFFBT010000302.1:0-6281 GCA_041560255.1 Myxococcota bacterium
TGGAGAAACGCTCGAAGATGAGCTGTACCTAGAATATATCCACAAACAAACCAGTGAAGAAAACCATCTCGTCTTTCGAATCCAATTGAAAAACAGTGGTATGTACAATGAAGATCGAGACAAATACAACACTTTGATCTGGGGTTGAAATTTCTATCCATCTGCATTCACTCGATCCGGTATTGTACCCTTCCTCGAGCATGTTGGTTTGCAAAAAACCGGATATACCGTTTGAAATCCAGGTAGACAAGTCCCGGTTGAGATGATCGTTTCCGCAAGAAGCCTTTTTTTACTCTCAAAACTTCAAAAACCCGATATCTATAATTGACATCCACCCATCGCATCCGGGACAATACCCGCATATTTTTGATGAATCCGGAGCATTTCGCTCCAAGGAACATCGACACACACAAACGGGCCCAAGAACAATGGAAAGCAAAAGCAACCGTAACAACTTCTTCATGGTGACCTATCGGGATCCGACCCAGGACAAGATCCTTACCGTCAAAGCCAAATCCATCAGCGATTCGAGCTTGGGATTGAGTTTCATACGAATATCCGACTTCTTGTTCGAATCCGACTCTCTTCTGGTCAAACCCGATGAAGAAGCCATGAAAAAACGATTCGAAGATGTGAAAAGCCTACATCTATCCATCTATACCATCATATCTATCGAGGAAATCGGCAAAAAGCACTCCGGACTCAGGTTTCAAAACGACAAATCAAACCTGGTCGTGCTCTCAAGCGCGGACAAACCCAAACCCAAAAAACCCTAATGGACACACACCGAGCCAAACACTTAATTTTTCGAAAAAGCTGCTTGGCTTATGCCTGTCTTCTCGCGACAGCATATTTTTCAGGGTGTTCCTCATACAGACCGCAACGAAGACTCGATACCCATCCATCGGGCGCCCAAAACGGGCTGGCAAGCTGGTATGGAAGCCGATTTGACGGCCGAAAGACCGCTTCGGGTCAGATTTTCTCCAAGCATGCCCTCACCGCCGCCCACCGCACGTTACCTTTCGGCACCATCGTCAGGGTCACCAACCGAAACAACGGCCGGCAGGTCATCGTCACCATCAACGATCGCGGCCCGCATCGCAAAGGTCGTATTATTGATCTTTCCGAGGCTGCCGCAAAACGTATCGGCTTGTTGAAAACCGGTCTTGCCCCGGTGAGAATCGAGGTTTTGCGCCTGCCGCAACCCCCATAGATACTTGAGCCGGTAGTAAAAAATACCCGCCCGTAAGACTTCCGGGCGGGCGCCGAACTTTTGCTCAATATCACAATTGGCTTTTATCCATCCATACAGATGAGGATCGGTTATGACTGAATGTTGATCTTTCGAGGTTTATGCATCTCTACCTTAGGTAGAGTAAGAGTCAACACACCATTGTTCATCTTGGCGTTGATCTTCTCGACATCAATACGCTCGCCCAACGTGAAGCTTCTCTGATAGCCACCAATACCATACTCACCGTACACCAACCGATGTTTTTCAACCACCGGATCGACTTTCGCGGTAAGCTTGAGAACTCCCTCCCGCACATCCACATCCAACCCTTCCGGTTTGACTCCGGGAAGATCCGCGTATAGGACAATCCCCTCATCGTTTTCTACGATATCCACATCTGGCACATACATGACATCATCCCGGGTCGGTTCTCCGACGCTCAGCTCGATCTCTTTCTTTTTGCTTACTTCAAGTTCTTTTTTTTCCTTCTCGGTCATGACAGCATCCTCCTCGAATTACTTCGATTGCACCTTAATCTTGCGAAGCTTGGATTGCTCGGACCTGGGCAACAAGATCTCCAGAATGCCGTTTGTGCAAACCGCATTGACCTTGCTCCCGTCAACATCCGCAGGCAGCGTCACGGCTCGCCGAAACTGTCCACCTCGGCGCTCTCGGCGGTGATAGCAGCATCCTTCGTCCGCGGGCTGAATTTCTCTTTTACCTTGAATCGTAAGAGTGTTGCCCGTTACCGACAGCTCAATGTCTACAGGGTCGATGCCCGGCAACTCGGCCCTGGCGATGAAGCTCTCACCGTCATCATAAATATTGATAGGTGGAAACACGCCCCTCTGGGCTTGTGACAACGACCCGAACGTGCTCCAAAGCCGATCCATATCATTTTGCATACGATTGAACCGGTTCCATACATTTTCGTCTCCAAACCAACGTGTCAACATGACTTTCTACCTCCTGTATTGAATAGTAGCAGATCGTACTCAACGATCTGTTGTTTGCAGCCTACCGCTCACATACCTCTCCCGACACCTATCCCGTGCTTCCTTCCCCGTGCAGCCCGTTTTTTGTTCACAACCGAAAAATAAGCATGCTCGAACGACTGTCAAGCCCCAATGCAAATTCCACGACTCTAGAGCAAATAATATTCTGAAAAAGCCGGGCTACATCCCTACTAAATAATATAAAATGTTTTTTAATATCAAATAATTACAATATTTCTTCCACATATTTTCAAGAGGTTTTCGATTGACACGAGTCATGATCCTAACTATACTAAAGTTCGGAGTGAGAGGACGCAGAGGTATCCGTACATAGGAAATGAGGTGGTATCGAGGTAGGCGGCCTCGTCTTTGACGGGGCTTCATTGTTTGTACACAAAACGTAAGTTGATGGGCATCGTGTCTGCCTCTGCCTCTCTATCTGCCAGGAAGGTCATGTATGGTTGAACGATTCGACACGATTACCCTGCTCCTTTGCTCCCGGTCTATGCGTCTACCTCGGCGTGAAACCTACCATTCTTGCTACCGTCCATGCGGCATGGAGGTTCGAAGATGACCGGTAGCGCTTCGCCTACACGCACCAAAGCTCGCTTGGAAAATGCTCTTCGTGCAAACCGGGCGTTTTCAAAGCTCCCGGATGATGCGCTCGAGCGTTTGGCTGCAAAGGGAGAAACCCTCCACTTGGATGTAGGAAAGAAACTTTTCCGAAATGCTTCAAGCTCTGATGAGGAATACTACTACTTTGTGCTGGAAGGCAGATTAAATGTCATCTCCAACATGTCGCTCGAGCCGCTGTCATCCGAACCGAGTCCGGATTTCTGCTCCACCCTCACGGATTATATCACTTACCTTTCAAAAGGTGATTGTTTTTCAGATGCTTATCTCCAAAAACACAAAGAGAGCCAGCATATCAAGATAGATTGTATAGCCGGTATGCCGACCGTGTTGTTTCGAGTTGCAAGACCCGTGTTGGCTGATTTCCTTTTGGCCTACCCGGAATGGTCCAAGGAGCAGGAACATAACAACAGGTTAATCAGAAATCACTTTCAAAGCCAACAGGTGCCCACCCGCAGAATGGTGCAAGATTTTTTCTTGAGAAACAATCTGTTTCTGGCTTCCACCCTCAGGGTCGTTCAACTCGATATCTGCCTCAACTGCGAAAGCTGTATGAAGGCGTGTGCCAAACGACATGGTACGGCACGGTTTTCCCGTAACGGCCTACAGCTCGGAAAGCTTTTGATCCCTTTCGGATGCAACCAATGCGTCCACCAGGCTTGTATCGAGGCATGCAGTATCGGCGCGATTACCAAAGACGAGACCACCGGTTTGATGCACATTTCAAGAAAATGCATCGGTTGCGGCGAATGTGCCAAGGCATGTTCTTTCAACGGAATAAGTCTGATAGAAGTCCCCTATTCTGTTGATGATTTCGAAACACCCCTGCCTCAATGCGACGCCTTGGGAAAAACCAACCTCCCCGGGTTGTACGTGGTCGGCGACGTGGCGGGAGAGTCTTTGATCAAACCATCCATCAATGCCGGCAAACGCTCCGTTTTTTCGATCAGGAAAAGCTCGCGAGCCAAAAGCCCGAAGTCCGATCTGGATGTCGTGATTGTCGGCGCCGGCCCGGCCGGTTTGGCCGCAGCGTTGGAGTGTAAAGATCTTGGATTACGTTACGTAATGATCGAAAAAAATCGATTTGCCGCTACCATCAGGAGCTATCCGGCCGGCAAACATATCATGGCCGAACCGGCTTCTTTGTCAAACCAGAGCCGCTTATGGTTTGAAGACACTACCAGAGAAGATCTCTTGGACAAATGGAACCGGATTGTCCAGGAGGATCAGCTCGCGTTGGTCGAAAACACCCCGGTCACCAAAATCATCAAAGCGCCTGATGGGATGTACCAGATCTTGGCAGGCGAAAAGAGTTACCAAGCGCCCAACGTCGTACTGGCCATTGGTATGCGGGGGTCACCCCGTAAACTGGGAGTCGAGGACGAATGCGGACCCAGGTTTTGCTACGAGCTTGAAAATCCCGTTGATTTTAGAGGAAAACACATCTTGGTAATCGGTGGTGGAGATTCGGCCGTCGAGGCAGCCTGCAGCCTGGCGGAAGTTGCAGGAACCACAGTCACCCTGAGCTATCGTAGAGATCGATTTTTCAGACTGAAGACCAAAAACAGAAACCGACTCAAACAGCTCGAAGAGCAAGGCGAAATCAAGGTCATCCTCAACTCGAAGCTCCAACATGTCAAAAGTAACCAGGTCGCCCTGAACAGCGGAGACAAAAATCTCATCATCAAAAATGACATCATCTTCGCGATGGTCGGATCGGACCCTCCCTCCAGCTTTCTCGAACAAACCGGAATCCGGGTATTAAAACCCGGCTCGAAGGAGATGGCCGCATTCGCTGCATCCCGCGGGACCAGACAATTGTCTTCAAAGTGCGACGGTTGCAGTGCATACAGCTACCGAGCTTGCGTTCAAGCCTGTCCCACCAAGGCCCTGGTGCAAATTACACCCTCAGAATTGTTTTTTGACGACCAGGGAGATCAAACCAACCACCGAGCCCACTTTTCGGGTATGTCGTTTCTCGAAGGCATCCGAGAGCACCGGGCGCTCAAGCACGATCGGCGCGCCTTTCCCTGGTACGGTATCATGATCATGATCTTATTGGCTGCCCTGGGGATCGAAAGCTTTCTGCGCCATACCATGCCGGAGCGTAGCTTACAAGCGATCTGGCACACGCTGAATGAAATTGAATCCCAGCAAATCGGCTTCGGATCCGGAAAAGGATTGGGTCACTGGTTTGGATACATCGGAACCGGGCTCATGTTGCTTACCCTGCTCTATCCATTGCAGTCTCGTCTGGGTTGGTTTCGAAGAATCGTCGCCCGTAACAAATTGCTGTCATTACATATCTGGGTCGGTTTTGCCGGTGCGACTCTGGTTACCTATCACTCCATGTTCAGTCTGGATCGCTGGGTGGGCATCGCCTGTATCAGCATGTGGTTGGTGATCGTATCGGGCGCGATCGGCCGGTATCTCTATACCCGGGTTCACTCGGGGCTGGGATTGGTGGATTGGGAAAAACAATCCTTGGAGCACAAACGCCGGTTTGCCGAAAGCAGACTCAACGGCAGCAAGTGGCGGCAAAAAATCGATCATCACCCCGTCAGCCTGTTGGGCATGTTATGGCGGGATTGTTTCGACTGCTTATGGATTTTTTGGATGAAATTGTTCGGCCTGCGCCATATTGAAAGCAGGCGGGAACGGCGCGAAACCATTAAATTTCTGAAAGACTGGAGACACAACCAAAGACTTCGAGGCTATTTGAAGCAAGCAGAGAAAATGCTGTCTCACTGGAACCTCATTCATGCCATCCTGACCATCATCATGTTTGCTTTTGCCATTGTCCATATTACCTACGGGCTATTGTACAAGGCGGTGTAACCGTGATGAATCGGCAAGTATCATCGAAACTGTCTACTTCGATTCCGGACAGCGAAAACTGGAGCCAATTTGTTCAGCAGCTCAGATTGTTTGATTTGGACAACGCCTTGGAGCTGTGTCAAACCGAGATAGAAAAAACCCGCTCCAACCCTTGGTGGAATCTGGGTCTGGCCTGGACGCTGTTTGCCAAAGGCAACCACAAGGAGGCTCTTGCTCTGATCATGCAGGCTGCGCGCCAAGCCCCCGATCATCCGGCGGTATGCCACTCGCTGGCGCTGGCGCATGCGTTCCAGGGTGAGTGCCGGCAGGCGGTTCAATCGGCCGGTGAGCTCTACGAGATGCTCCCAGAGCCCAAGGCCTTCGAGTTGCTGGACGAAGTCGAATCCCTATGTGAGACGGTCATGCAGGATACCGTCCGGGATACTTCGAAACTGGTAAGCTCGTTTACCGATGTGGATTGGATGTTGCCGTATTTTACAAAATCCGGCAATGGAGGCACCTCCCGTTCTGCCGGTAAAAATAAAAAAGCCAAATCTTCGGATCAAAAACCTGAAGAAAACGATGCCCTGAAGTTGATCGAA
>JBFFBT010000303.1:0-6213 GCA_041560255.1 Myxococcota bacterium
CAGGCGGTTTTCGGATAGTGTCACTACGGTATTCGACGCCGATCAAGCCGGTGTTTTAGCATCGCTTAGGTCCGGTGAGATATTGCTCCGGGAGGATGCGTCATCTTACATGGTGACATTACCGAAGGGAGAGGACCCCGATAGCTATGTTCGGCGGCACGGAAAAGTCGGCTTTCTCAAGTTGCTGGAAGAGGCCAAATCGACCATCGAGTCTCTGGCCGTATCGATCAAACAAAATTCGAGCGCAGACATCGAAACAACCGCCCGAGAAACCAGAAAGATCATTCCTCTCTTGGCGGCATGCAAAGATAGGATCAAATTGTCCAGTTACATCGGCTGGGTTTCACAGCAGCTTGGGTTGGATGAAAAATTTCTATATCATGCCGTTTTGGAGTATGAACGCACCCAGGGTCGCACCGTTGTTGAAATGCCCGGAATTTCACATCGCGCATCCCAGGATTGTTCCGTTCGGCGCGAAGAAGAAGAATTTTTGGTGTTGCTGATAAAGTATCCATACCTTTTGGAAAATATCGATGAGCGGGCTTGTTTGGACAAGTTGGATTCCCATCAAGTACGCGACATCATTAGAGAGTTACTAAAAAGTGCGCCCGATGCCTCGAGTGCCTCGATGCTTTCATTGGTAAGTGACGAAAAGCTGCTTGCGAAAGTAAGCCCCAAGGTGATGAACGACGTCGAATTTCCCGAAAAAACAGCCGGCTCGCATTTGGATGATTGCATTCGAACCATTCGGTTGCGTTGGGTAAAGGAACAACTTCAAAAATTACAGGCCGATATCCGCTCGGCGGAATATGCAGGCCGCAAAACCGAGAGCGATCAAATGAAGATGCAAAAGATACAATTAATGAAAGAAAAGGAGTCGCTTCAGGTTTTGAACCAGTGAGTGGTGGAGAGGGCGTGATGACCATGGACGAGACGAGAAGCGACGATAAAAATCTGTGTGATCCAGATCGAGGTTTAGACAATTTGACGCATGGCAAAGAAGAAAGTAATCTGGATGACAATCAAGCAGGGAACCCGAAGATCGAGCCCACAAGCTCCCCGAACAAGGTGGTGGAGACGATGAACGATCCGGCTTGCCAGCCCAAAGAGTGTGCTGACGAATCCATTTCAGTCAATCCGAAAGAAGGCATCACCTTGCAGGCTGCCATCAAAGACCAAAAACGCCCATACTCCAAACCGTTCATGCGGGTACATGACCAGCAATTGGTCGGACAGGCGGAACATATCCTGCCGGATGCCGTTTTGACGGATGCGAAAGAAAGGAAAGACATACAGGAGTTGCTCCTGAAGGGTAAAGATAAGGGTTTTGTTACCTTTCAAGAGGTAGGCGAAATTCTACCCGATGAGTTGATGTCCACCGATCAGTTGGATGATTTGGTGAGCTTTTTGGGAGATGCGGATATTGATGTGGTAGATGAACCCCAAACAGCTGTCGATGAGAAGAAATACCTGACGGATGATTCTGACCGGAGCGATGTGTTGCACGGAGAGAGTGGCGGCTCCAAGACGAATGATCCGGTGCGTATGTATTTGAGAAAAATGGGCTCGGTTTCTTTGCTTACCCGGGAGGGAGAGGTCGAGATCGCCAAAAGAATCGAAGAAGGCGAGCGAGAGGTCATGCGGGCGGTGATCGAGTCGCCTTTGGCCATGCGGGAGATACAAAATCTTGCCGATCGCCTGCGAAAAGGCAAAGTAAAAATTCGAGAAGTGTTGAAAGATTTCGAGGAAGAAATGGCCGAAGTGGACGAAGAGAAGGTAACACTTCGGGTCATAGCGCATATCGAGCAAATTCGAAAGCATCAGTCGGAGAACGAAAGGGTTGAAGCACTGCTCAAATCCAATCGCAATTTGTCCGGTACCAAGAAACAAGAATACCAACATTGCATCATCAGCAACCGAGAGAAGATGCTTTGTGAACTCGAGGACATTCGTTTGGTCAAGCATCAATTGGACGAGATTGTGTCCAAGTTCAAAAACCTCATCCGACAGGTGGAACAGGCCGAAGGCGACATTGCGGCTTGTGAGCGCAGAACCAATATGCACCTGAAAGATTTGAAGTGCACCATCCGTGAGGTACGCTCATCGAAAGACGCTGAAGTGCGGGTGTGTAAAAAACTTGGGATTCGGAAAGAAGAATTTTTCGAAATGGAAAGGCTCATACGCACCAGCATTCGAAAATGCCAACGGGTTGAGCAAGAAGCGGGTATGGCGGTAGATCGTTTACGACAAACATACCATGCTATTTTCGATGGTGAGAAAAAAGCCGAAAAAGCCAAAAGCGAGCTGGTGGAAGCAAATCTGCGGTTGGTGGTTTCCATAGCCAAGAAATATACCAACCGAGGATTGCAGTTTCTGGATTTGATTCAGGAGGGCAATATAGGACTGATGAAGGCCGTGGACAAATTTGAGTACCGTAGGGGGTATAAATTTTCCACGTATGCAACCTGGTGGATTCGCCAGGCCATTACCCGGGCCATTGCCGATCAAGCCAGAACCATACGAATTCCGGTTCACATGATAGAGACCATCAATAAGTTGATCCGTACATCCAGATATCTTGTACAAGAAATTGGGCGGGAGCCCACTCCTGAGGAAATAGCCGAAAAAATGGAGTTGCCTCTCGAGAAAGTGCGCAAGGTTCTCAAGATTGCAAAAGAGCCGATTTCTCTCGAAACTCCGATTGGAGAGGAAGAAGACAGCCATTTGGGCGATTTTATCGAAGACAAGGCGGTAACCTCACCTTCCGATGCAGTGATGAATATGAATTTATCAGAACAAACCCGCCGTGTTCTTGCGACGTTATCGCCGAGAGAAGAAAAAGTCTTGCGTATGCGGTTCGGAATAGGTGAAAAATCGGATCACACCTTGGAAGAGGTGGGACAGGATTTTGAAGTGACTCGAGAAAGAATTAGACAAATCGAAGCAAAAGCACTAAGAAAGCTCAGACACCCTTCTCGCTCCAAAAGACTCAAGGCTTTTGTCGATGGAGAGTGAGCAGGAGGGCCCATAGCTCAGCGGCCAGAGCTGCCGGCTCATAACCGGTCGGTCCCAGGTTCGAATCCTGGTGGGCCCATTTTTATAGATTTTTTTCATTGACAGGTTGCCTTGTGAGATGTAGCTTCACTGCCATGTTTGGAGCTGTACCGGAAGGGATGCCAGGTGTTTTGAAAAGAGGCACCGAAAAGGTGAGAAGCCGAGAGGAATCGTGTAACGCGCCCGGAAAAAAAACCGGGCGCGTTTTTTATTTCGTTCATTTTATGAACTTCAAGGGAGGAAATCGTGACGCCCTTGCTGACGTTGAAAGCTTTGGTTGAGTTACAAGAAATTGATAACCGAATTCGAGAACTGGAAAAAGATCGTCAACACATACCCGAGCGATTGAAGGAAATTGAAGACCTCTTTACCACCAAGCGGCAAGAGCTCAATGATGATCGCAACTTGTGTGACGAAGCCGAAATGACCCGAAGGCTTGCCGAGGGAGATCTTAAGTCCGAAAAAGAAAAGGTGAAAAAATGGGAAGCCCGTCTGAGTGAAATAAAAAACAACCGGGATTACCAGGCCTTGTCAAGGGAGATCGAATCGGCGCGTAAAGCCAATCTGGGTATTGAGGATGAGATTCTTCGAAAAATGCAAGAGATAGAAGATCTCAAGTCCGGCATTGCCAGAAAGGAAGAAGATCTGGCCGATCTCGAGAAAAACCTTTCTACCGAAAGGGCCGATCTCGAGGAAAAACTGCAGTCCATCAATGCGGATATTGCCAAAGAAGAAATAACGCGCACCCAAGCCAGAGAAAGAGTAGATGCCAGATGGTACCGGCAGTACGACACCATTCGTACCCGGCGGGATGGCGTCGCCGTCGTACCGGCGCTTGACGAGCATTGTCGCGGATGCAATATGGGGATCCCTCCTCAGCTTTACATCATCGTATTGCGGGGAGAAAACATTGAAACCTGCCCCCATTGTCACAGAATCATCTACTATGAAAAGGCGCTCGAGGGGTTGAGAGCTAACAGCGGAAATGAAGATGGAAATTCCGCGGATGAATGACGCAACCGAGGATCAAGATCTTTGTCTCTACACTGATGGAGCTTCCCGGGGTAACCCCGGACCGGCGGGAGCCGGTGTCGTGGTGGTCTCGAGAAATGGTCGAACCATTGCAGAGAAGTCGGTGTTCCTGGGAAAGGCCACCAACAATATGGCCGAGTACCAGGCGTTGGTGATCGGGCTCAGAGAGCTTGGGCGGTTTTTACCCAAGCGGTTGACCATACGTATGGACTCGGAGCTTATCGTCAAGCAGCTCAATGGAGCGTATCGGGTGCGCAACAAGGACCTATTGCCTATGTATCTTGAGGCAAAAGATCTCATCGGAAAATTTGGTATTCACGTAGAAGTCGTCCATGTTCCTCGCGAGCAGAACCAGCACGCCGATAGATTGGCAAATCTGGCCATCGACAGTCATTGACTCATATTCATTTACCCAGATCCAAAATAGGTTTGCAGAAAGTCGGTAAACCTATTTTGGAGAGTAGGGATATTCTTTGTAAGCATACCCTGCCTGTCTTGTGGAGTTGACATACAGTACCGGGTGTGTTAATTCGGTTCAGTTAACCTATTGTTCGAACCAAACTTGTTGCAGGAGAGAGCATGTCTTATCAACAAGCGATGCGTGTTGTTGACGAAGGAATGGGTCATTGTGGTTGTGATGATGGAGGTTGTGAAAAGGAGTGGTGTGACAAGATAGCCCAGCGTTTTCATGCCGACCCTCAATATCTCATTCCAGTCTTACAGTTTATTCAATCCGATGCGGGTTATTTGGCACCGAAAGCCATGAAAGCCGCATCGAAGTACTTACGTATTTCGGAAAGCAAAATATATGGTGTTGCCAGCTTCTACGCGCAATTTCATTTTGAGCCCCGAGGAAAGCACACGGTAACCGTGTGCCGCGGTACGGCTTGTCATGTTGGGGGTAGCGGTCGGCTGGTCGAAGAGTTGGAAAAGCATCTCGAAGTCAAAGCCGGTGGTACGACGAAGGATATGTTGTTTACCCTTGAGACGGTGGCGTGCGTCGGAGCATGTGCGTTGGCTCCTTTGGTGGTTGTCGACAACCGCGCCCATGGACGCCAGACCAGCCTTTCTCTGAAAAAAACCGTGGATAGTATTTGGAAAACCGAAGATCCGGATTCGTTTGCCTCCAAAAGACCCGTGAAAGAGATCGAAAATACAAAAGTCGAACCGTCCGGATCGGACCGAAAACCTACAGCGCCAAAGCCGACTGATGCGAAACCTGCTCGGAAGTTGACGAAAAAAAGTGTGAAGTCGGTCAAGAGTGCGAAAGTGGGTTCTAAAACCTCCAAGACCTCCAAGCCGGTCAAGAAAATCAAAGAAAAAAAATCAGTGGTCAGAAAACCGACAAAAACGATTGCCAAGAAACCTGTAAAGAAAGTTGCGAAGAAGCCCGTCAAGAAGCCAGTGAAGAAAACAGTCAAGAAACCCGTAAAGAAGGCAGTCAAAAAATCCTCATCCAAGCTGGTTCGAGCCAAGGTCAAAAAAACCATCACGAAAAGCCCCAAGGCTCAAAAAAAATCTTTCAAAACCAAAAAAAACCCGGCCGGAAGGAAAAAATAGATTGTTTTGATTCCATGCCATACAGCGTAGGAGGCTCATATCGTGAATCTTGAAGCTCGAAGAAAAGAAGCGAACGCGTGTTGGGACAAATTGAGTCGGGGAGATCGGCCCTTGGTGTTTGTCGGAAGCGCTACCTGTGGATTAGCGGCTGGTGTCAGTGATCTGCAAGGGTTTTTAAACTCCGAATTGGAACGATTAAAGCTGGATGTGGATGTGATCCCGACCGGCTGTATCGGTATGTGTTTTGCGGAGCCGCTGGTAGATGTCAAGCTTCCGGATCAGCCCCGGGTTTGTTATGCGAAAGTCGATCGAAAAACATTGACTCGCATTTTGGAGCAGCATGTGGCAGGCGGTAAACCTCTGGCGGATCTGGCATTGGGAACCCTGGGAGACGAGGAGATCGCCGGGATACCCAAGCTGTTTGATCTTGCGGTTCTGAAACCGCAGGTAAGAATTGCGTTGCGCAATTGCGGTATCATCAATCCTGCGGATTTCAATCATTATTTAGCCCGGGATGGCTACCTGGGGCTTCAGCGTGCTTTGTCTATGAACCCCGATGAGGTTATC
>JBFFBT010000304.1:0-6170 GCA_041560255.1 Myxococcota bacterium
AACCAAAACCACTTCGACCTCAACTTCGACTGGACCACGACCGACCCCACCCAACCCATGCAGTGCATGTTCGTCTTCCTCGGCGTCTACGATACCCCCCAGACTGTTCAAATCGACGATGTGGCCATCCTCGGCTACTAACACACCAAAAACAGCCCCTCCTGTTATTTCTTCACACTATGTACACAAGCCCCTCAAATACAAAACGTGGACGCCGACGTCTATCTTTTTATCAACCCCGATCCGCTTTTTCCGCTGTTTTGAGCTCACCGCGGACATTCTCCAAATCCAACCACCATTTATCCCTATAGGTGGGCCGGCCGTAACCGAACAAGTCATCCAGCCAAACACCCGGTTTTCTCAAAACGGGCACCTTTCGCATGATCCAACCCACGGCACGATGGAAAGGTGTAAACGGCTTGTTCCATGGACATACCTTGATACAAGTGCCACAACCCGATCCTCGCTGGTTGCCCACCCGCATGGAAGTGCATTTTTCTACATCCAGCGGCCAGCGCTCATACCCGTTAAACACAACCTTGCCTCCATAAGTAATGGACTTGGAAGGACATTTCTCCGCACATTTGCCACATTTGTTGCAAAAATCCTGCAGGCCGAAATCAATGGGTCGATCGACCTTCAAAGGCAGATCGGTCGTGACCACCGCAGCCTTGAAACGCGCCCCCAAAAACGGATTGAGCACGATGTCCCCCGCCCTGCACATTTCGCCCAATCCTGCCCACAACAAGATGGGAGGCACGACCACCTGGTAATTCATGGCATGATGTGCCCTGGATCGATATCCAAGCCTGCGAATGTAATCAGCCAAAACACAAGCTATGAACCCTGATGTCGCATACGCCAAAAAGCTCATCGAATTGCTGATCCAATCATGACCATTCGTAGCCTTGGAAGTCGGCCAGTCTTGATCCACCAAAATGGCAATGGCATATTTATGCTCGAGCACTATCTCCTTGCCGTCATGTTTTCCATGGGAAAACACCGCATAGGCCGGCAGTCTGCAAATACCCACCATATCGGCCCGCAGAAAATAGGCCGCTTCCTTGATGTGCCGGGACATGAAAGCCGGGTCGTGCGTACCCGGCGCTTTTTTCTCAGCTGCCGGTTGCATGGGAGTCCAGGAAGATACACCCCAGGGCGTATCGGCTGCATCATAACACATGCCATCGGCGTCCACCATTTGGCCCAATGCACCACACATGCTTACCAAAGAGCCCGACAAAGGATACTTGGGTACAAATCTCGGGTACTCATTTTTGATTTTCTCTCCAAAAGCACCCATCTTTGCACGGAAGAAACCACCAGCGCGTTCATCCACGCGCCGAACAAGCTCGGCATCGATTTTTGTAGTCGGTCGATCAACCCTATCCAGAGTATGAAGCGGATACGGATCCGGTCTCTTTATCCTCGCGAGCTGATGATCATTGAGATTGAATGTACGCCCCATGCGATGTGACCTCCTTTCAGGTTCAAACGTAAGCGTTCAAACAACTCCCACCTCAACTGCACAATATGTGCCCATCGACGAACGAACCCAACAACTTAGGAAATTTAGGTTTTTTGATCGATTTGAAAATCTGCAATTCAACGGTTTTCCGTTACTATCGTTTTTTCGTTGTTATCCAACGATATTACGTTTAAGATGATACCGTGAGCGCAAAAACCATCCCCGAATATGACTCTCTAAAAGACTTGTTATTGCAAATGGGTAAAAAGCGCCCGATTGACGAGCTTTTAAACCTCACAGTTGAAAGGCTTTCCAATCGAGCCCATGTCGTCATGAGTGCGATCTGGCTGCTCGACACATCCGATATCCATCCCGTTCGCACCCAAACCGAGGCGCACGCACTGGATAATACCCGCCTGCATCTCATCGCCTGCGCGCCGGGTCCAGGTCTTTCTACCAACGCCAAATCGGCATTTCAACGCTCCATGTATCGACAGATCTTGCTTTCCGAAGACACCATCGGACGGGTTGCGACTTCGGCAAAGGGTATCGGCCTGGATGATCTGAGCCTACGTCCCGAATGGCTTTCGAAAAACACATGGGCTCAAGGAACCGGCAGGATCAGCCTCGGTGCGCAACCACTCATTGCCAATCATGAAACCCTCGGAGTCATCGGCATCTTCAGCCGAATTTCCATCCAAGAAATCTCTGAAGGATATTTTTGGCTGAGTATGGTATCCAGCCTGGCAGCCCATTCGATCGCCGGTTCCAGGGCCATGACACAGATCGAAACCCTCAAAAATAAATTAGAGATAGAAAATCAATGTTTACGCCAGCAGATGCAGGAAAGCCAACCATTTGGAAAAATCATCGGCAACAGTCCCTCACTACATAATGTCCTATCACAGGTCAAATTGGTCGCCCCGACCGGTGCAACCGTCTTGATCCTGGGTGAATCGGGAACCGGCAAGGAACTAATCGCCCGTGAAATCCACAAGTTGAGCCCCAGAGCCCACAAGCCGCTCATCAAGGTAAATTGCGCCGCAATCGCAAAAGATCTCTATGAAAGTGAGTTTTTCGGCCATGTAAGGGGTGCTTTCACCCATGCCGTCAACGACAGAATGGGACGTTTTGAACAAGCCGACGGAGGTACTCTGTTTCTGGACGAGATCGGAGAGATCCCTATTGATTTGCAAAGCAAGCTTCTCAGGGTATTGCAGGAGGGTTGTTTCGAAAGAGTTGGAGAGAACACAACCCGCCAGGTGGATGTAAGAATCATCACCGCCACCAACCGCAATCTCATGAAAGAAGTCGAGCACAAGCGTTTTCGGGAGGATCTTTACTATCGACTGGCAGTCTTCCCCATCGAATTGGCTCCACTTCGAAAACGCAAACCAGATATACCCGATTTGGCTGGTTATTTTCTCAAAACAGCCTGCAACAAAATGAACCTCGCACAAATCCATCTCACTGAGCCTGCAAAAGAAAAACTGCTCGAATACGACTGGCCCGGGAATGTTCGTGAGCTTCAAAATGTTATCGAGAGGGCCGTCATACGCAGTCGCGCCACAGGAATATTGAAATTCGATCTACTCGGCGGCATGGTTGATAATGATTTTGGTATATGTTCAACCCGGGGTGCAGACAAGATCGAATCCGGAGGTACGGTACTGAGTGAAAGGCAAATGAAAGCCGCGTTCAAAACCAACCTGATCACCGCGATGAAAAGGTGCAACTGGAAAATATATGGTAAAGATGGCGCTGCAGCGCTTTTAGGGATTCGGCCGACGACACTTACCTCTCGACTGAATAGCTTGGGAATCAAAAAAAATCATCAAGGACAAGAAGGATCCGAACAGGTTCCTTGATCTTGCAGGGGAAAAATCATACCATGAGTAATGATATCGTGTCAGGTGATTGTGTGGTTGATCGAAACCAATTATTGAGGCGACTTCCTTCTGTGGAGTCGATAACTTCCCAAAAAGACATCCAACCCCTGTTGGAAATGTATCCCAGGCCTGTGCTCATCGAAGCTATACGCCGTGTGTTGGCCGACAAGAGACAAGCATTGTTGACAGATTCACGAAAAACCATTCCAGAACGCATCATCATCAGTGCGCCGGAAGTACAAAAAACCCTCGAAGAATGGACCAAGGAGCCCTTGCGTCCGGTGATAAACGCCACAGGTGTGGTTGTTCACACCAACTTGGGCCGCGCACCGTTGAGCCAAAAGAGCCTTCTGGCATTGAACAAAATCATCAACACCTATTCCAACCTGGAGTACAACCTGGAAGACGGGGTACGCGGAAGCCGCATGGATTTAATCAAACCCACCTTGTTGGAGTTGACCGGAGCGCAAGACGCCTTGGTGGTCAACAACAATGCCGCCGCGGTCTATCTGGCATTGAAAGCCATCGCCTCGGGAAAAGATGTATTGGTATCAAGGGGAGAGCTGGTCGAGATCGGAGGCTCTTTCCGAGTTCCGGATGTCATGGAAGCATCGGGTGCAAAACTGAAGGAAATCGGAACCACCAACCGAACCCGCATCACTGATTACCAAAAAGCCGTGGGCCCCGACACGGGGCTGCTTCTTAAAGTACATCGCTCCAACTTCGAGTTGGTGGGTTTTACCCAAGAGGTTTCAGTCGAGCAACTTTGTGAGCTTGCCAGAAAAACCGGCGTGCCTTTCATGATGGACTTGGGTTCGGGCATGCTCCTTAGCCAATCTTTCGACCCTTCGGCACAAGACGTCACCATTCAAAGCATCCTGAAGCACGATCCGGATTTAATATGCTTCAGCGGCGATAAGATGTTGGGCGGACCCCAGTGCGGCATTCTTTTGGGAAAGAAAAAATGGATATCCATGCTGGCCAAAGATCCCATGGCCCGAGCATTGCGGGTGTGCAAACTTACACTGGCCAGTTTGTCGGCGACTCTAGCCGCCTACCGTGGAGGTATCGAAGAAGCCTGCACGATACCGGTCATAGGTATGTTATTTGCGAAACCTTATGATCTCAAAGTAAAAGCCGAATGCTTGGCGGCTTACATTCAAGAACGGAATCCTGAGCTCAAGTGCGAGGTTTGCCCCTCTACCGGTAAGGTTGGAGGTGGGGCCATGCCTCTGGTGGAACTACCTGGATTCGGTGTGGCAATCGAATCCCAGGATATCAGCCCCGAAAAGCTCGGCCATAGGCTTAGGGCGGGAAACCCTGCAGTCATCGCAAGGCTTTATCAAGATCGCTTGGTACTGGATGTGCGCACCGTGTTGGGAGATGATCAACTCATTACGTTGTCAGAGGCAGTGAAATCCGCATGCTTGCGCAATTGAACAAACAACCAGCTACAACAAAAAAAGCGCAGGGCGAAAGCCAGCGGGATTGCATTGTAATTTCGGTCGGGGGCGGAAAAGGCGGGGTCGGTAAAACCCTGCTGACCGCCAATCTAGGTATTTGTCTTGCCAAACATAGATTGAAGACGGTACTCGTGGATGCCGACCTGGGCGGATCCAACCTGCATACCTGCCTGGGTATACAATACCCTCAAGTTTCTCTCTCCGATTTCGTGCAAAGGAGAGTTGAGAAAATCGACGATACGATTGTAGAGACCGGCGTCACCGGTCTGGGGCTTATCAGCGGGGCACAAGATTTCCTCGGTTCGGCCAACATCAAATACACACAAAAACTGCGACTTTTGAAGCAGATTTCCAAAATCGACACGGACATCATCATCTTGGATCTAGGTTCGGGCAGCTCATATAATGTTTTAGACTTTTTCTTGATATCCGATCTTGGTATTGTCGTCATCGTACCTGAGCCGACCTCGCTTGAAAATTGCTACCGATTCATCAAAAGCGCTTTCTACCGATCGTTACGACACAACGAAAAAAACCCCACCTTCAGAAAGCTTATCGAAGAAGCCATGGAGGATCGAAACTCTAAAAATATCCGTACTCCCTATGATCTCATTCGCACCATCAATCAAATGGATCCGGTTCGAGGCAGGCGTTATCTTCATTGGCTGGAGAATTTCAGACCTCTTTTGGTTACCAATCAAATACGTTCGGAAGAAGACGAGGAGTTGGGATATGGAGTTCGCATGGCATGTAAAAAATATTTCGGCATCGATCTGGATGTGCTGGGCAACATTGGTTACGATGATGCCGTCTGGAAGGCGGTCCGCTTGAGACAGGCTTTGGTTCAAACCGTGCCCAATTCCCCCATCGCCGCCAACATATGGAAAATCGCCAGATGTGTGGTCAAACGCATGAAAGAAGCCGCCAACCAACCTCCCCGGTGGGAAGAGTCATGAGAGACTACCGGGAACAAAATTACTACGAGCTTTTGGAAGTTTCCAAGTATGCAACCCAACAGGAATTGCTCAACTCGTATCAGCGCGTCCGCCGCCACCTGCGTTCCGAATCGGTGGCAACCTACTCTCTATTTCTACCCGAAGAGCTCGATCTATTGACCAAACGAATCGACGACGCGTATCGAATCCTGAGCAACCCGGAAAGCAAACGAAAATACGATCAGGCCATGGTTTCATCCTCGATACCTCCCGATTTCGTTGTACACCCCGAAGCGGCCCCAATCGACGAAACTCCCCAAGTGGAGACAGAGAATAATGCTGAAATCATCATGCTACCTCCTCCCCCTCCCCCTCCCCCGGCACCTGTGGAATCGGTTCGAGCAAATCCCCTGCC
>JBFFBT010000305.1:0-6113 GCA_041560255.1 Myxococcota bacterium
ATGCTTATTACGAAATAAATTATTGAATTTATTGAAAGACAAACAACCGTTCCAAACGAGGTACCCATTTTTAAAGAGTGTGCCAACATCGTCATTCCGGCAATCCTCAAGCCGGAATCCAGCATTGAGTACGTGGATCCTGACTGATTTAAAGCATGTCAGGATCACAAAAGATTGTATACTCTGAAAACCTATCTTGGACCAGAGTGCTTCTCATTGAAGTTTGGTGTGATCACCCGAACGATAACTTGAAAACATCCTTCAAAACTCGACTGATTTAGATTTGGCCTCCAGAATCGTCACGGTTGAATCAGTAATTTCGGCATTGCTCACGACTTGCACCGTCGCGGATCTAGATCCGCTTGCGCACTGGGATATGATATATACCTTACCTTCCGCGACTTTCATCTTACCAGTAATCGTCAGGTTGAGATGTGTATTTGTATCCTGTCCCAACAGCCAAATTCCGTAGATGTCGCCGCCATCTCCCATTCTGTATATCGTAACGGAATTGTTGGCATTATCGGTTATCGTAAGTTTGTTTCCGTCCACGATATAGTCCCAACGTGTCGGAGCGATGGATGCTTTACATGTAAGCTTGGGTTTTTCATTTTCTTCTTCTTCCTCCCCTCCACAGGATGCGAGCAGCGCAGCTAAGGATAAAACGGCCAACCAAAATTGAAACATTCTACGCATTGTTGCTATATGTTCCATTCTCACCTTTCTCTCCTTTGTGTGGCATTGATATGACAACGTACAAACGAGACATTCTCTTCACCATCTCCTTTCACCTGCTGGTTGTCGGTAAAAACCAAAAAATTCCTACTCTTGATAGTTAAAGAGTCACAAGAAGCAAACTCGTCAACCAAAGATTTGGATGTTGATTGAAAATCTTATCGGTATTCAAATAGAAGGAGTGCTATAAGGGTGCTTTTATCCTTGTAGGAATGAAACCATGTCCATTCGGATGGTCGTTTCATTACACACGGGAAGATATTTCCTAAAAACCAACCTCGTGGGAGTATCATTCAAGTAGTTTGATCTTACCCGAATCGGCGGAATCAACGCTGGTGTCGCACAGGTCGTCTTGACTGAGGTTGGAGCCGACTTGTCCGCATTTCACTCCGAGGGCGACCTCGACTCTCGGCTACATCAATGCCCTTGCACTTCGATCTCCGGCGGTGAGCCACTCAAGTCGAACAGTGTCTTGAATAGCGCGATACCGGTTTTGCAACCACCGAAGAGCTCTCTTCCTCCGTGACTCCATAGCAAAACACGATCTTTTGAGACGAATCTAAGTATTGTATTCTCCTACCGCTACTTGATAAGATCATGTTCCCCAGTGAGATCGGTAAACGTGTGCCGTGATCCTATCGCATAAGCCTTTTTCACCAAGTTGTGGATAAGCTCGAACGCACTGATCGCCTCCAGTTTTGATAGATTCAGATTAAGGAGCTCCCGTATCTTGGACAACCCTTCCAAAAGATCAGGATCAGAGACCCTGTATACTGGTTTATGTGATGTCGTTTTCATGACTCACGCTCCCGGCATGCCTTCACCGAGGTATATGTCACGTGAGACCATGCGGCCGCAAGAGAATCCGGTATAATGCCGGATCCGAGGTTTCGTAGTAAATCACCCATCATGGGTGATGTCTTACTGACGATCAAGTGCGCCAGATCCGTCATGTCATGGGTGTCAATGTGATCAGTGATTCCGGACATTAACACCCGTAGAGTGTGAGGACAGCTCTTCCGGATCATCAACAATATCTCGGTTCCATATGCGATGTCACCGAGTTGATAGTCGACAAGCACAATGTCCGGAACAAAACCGACATTCAGGTGTGCCTGGGCGTCGTTTTTGGTATTGGCGGTTCTGAGATCCTGCCGATCAAGCCATCTCGTGTACATGGCGACAAGTTTTGGGTCGTCATCAACCAGAAGGATTGCTAGGTTTTGGTACTGCTCTGACATTGTTCTATTTTTTCGTGGTTTCATGAATATTTCCTCTTCGTGTAACGTTGACCTGTAAGACAAAATACATCGTTATAAGATGATTTCCAATATAAAAATCAACGTATGACGCACTGTCTCTATGACCGGACTCCATGTATAACGCTGAATCAATGAAAAGAGTCACACAGGAACAGGTTGGAGATCGGCTCGCGACACTACGAAAACGTGCGGGATTCACCCAGACGCAGGTGGCTGAAAAGCTTGGGGTAAGCCCGGAAACCATCAGCCGTCTGGAGCGGGGTACGCAGTGGACGGATTTCAATGCCTTGGTAAGGATTGCCGAGCTCTATCAGGTTGAGTGGGTGGATCTCTTGGCAGTGGTTCCGGAAGGCGAAGACGCCAGACGACGGGAGGCCATACAAAAGGTTGTGGATCTCCTTTCTAGGCATAGGCTTACTGATATTGAACGGGCTCAAGAGGTATTGGAAGTTTTTTTCAAGAAAGAAGATATAACCAACGATTGAGAAACATCAGTGTCAATACGTCACAAACGATCGATAGTCTATAACATACAATGAGTTATATTACTTTTTCATGGGTTCATCCAAGAGGGGTAATTTGACCGTGAATGTGCTTCCGGCGTCGGGTTTCGAGCTTGCTTGGATGGTTCCTTGGTGGGCTTCGATGATTCTTTTCGCCAGCGGCAACCCCAATCCTGATCCGGTGATACCGCGGGTGGCGCTGTTTTTTACGCGATAAAACTGGTCGAACACCTGGGGTAAATCTTCCTTGGGGATGCCGATACCCGTGTCGGTGATCTGAACGAGCGCGAAACCGCTTTGGTTTTGTGTGGTGATGTCGATCCGGCCTCCGGGCGGAGTGTATTTGACGGCATTGTCCAAGATATTGATGAAAACACTTCGGATTGGATCGAAATCAACATTAATCCACAATGCTTCTGCGGATTTGAGGTGGGTAAGCTCGAGGTTTCTGCTCTCGGCTTGCGGGCGTATCGTCTCGATAGCCGATGCGAGAACTTGGTCGCACTCTATGGGCTCCAGAGTGAAAACCGTCGAGCCTGATTCCAATCTGGCGATACTGAGAAGGTTTTCGATCATCTGCAAGAGTCCTTGGGTACGCTCCCGCATGCGATTGAGAAAATGATTGCGGCGTTGCTTTCGGGTGCAATCCTGGGTGGCATGAATCAATTGGGAAATGGCGGCCAGAGGAGCGCGCAGTTCGTGCGCCAGCATGGATACGAGCTCGGATTTGATTTGCTCCAGTTGCTTTTTTGCGGTGATATCTTCAAAAACAGTGACCGATCCGAAGATCTTCCCGGTCGCGGTATTGACGGGCGCGCAGCAGGCCCGTAGATGCAAATGGGAGATGGTTCCGGGTTCGAACTCACGGGTGATCGCTACCAGATCGTTGAGAACCTTGGATACCATGGTTACGGCTTCGTGGTTTTGTATGACTTGGTTCACCGGTTGTCCCACCACGGATTCTGTTTTGAGATCCAATAAAGAGACGGCGGCAGGATTGTGTAAAACCACCTTAAAGGCGGCCAAATCCTTGCCGGATTCGTTACTGATGATACCGCCTGTGAGACTTACCGGTATCTTGACTCCGTTTTTGGCGATACAATACATTTCTTGACGTGCAAGGCTTTTGGCTTCACCCTGGGGCCCGCTTTGCATCCTACGAACGATCTCAACGAAAGAGTTTTGGGGAAACAAACAGGCTGCATTGACTCCGGCCAGGGCTTCTTCTCGATCATAACCCAAGATCTGCTCGGCTCCCCGGTTGAATAGAAGAATACGCCCGTTGATGTCCGCCGAGACGATTCCGTCGGGTGACGAGTCGAGCAGCTTGCGTAAAAACACACTGCCTTGATACAGGCTTTTCAGATCGTCGAATGTGTACAAAGTCTTTTCTGCCGCCATGACCGTAGCGTCTTTACTGCGCGGGTGGTTGTACTGATCATATATTGAAAGCCTGTGTGAACATTTCGGCAATCCTCCGGATTGTGAAATCGATGTAAAGGTTGTTGCTACATTTTCAAATT
The DNA here is from genome assembly GCA_041560255.1 of Myxococcota bacterium. Classification (GTDB taxonomy): domain Bacteria; phylum Myxococcota; class B64-G9; order B64-G9; family B64-G9; genus JBFFBT01. Next base: position 4,024 of record JBFFBT010000305.1, read on the forward strand.
GCTGGGATTTTCCCGATCGAAATGAATCGATTGTAGTAAATTTTATGACCGGAGAAACACGGAAAGCTCGACTCGTCTTTCAAAACCATCGTGATACCCAGACCGCAAAGAGTTGGTACAAAATCGTAAACAGAAAGAGGCGAAATATTGAAACAGAAAAACAATAGCCGAAATCTTCGCTGGCGTATTATCGCGATTTTATTGGGAGTGTCTTTACTTCCTTTGGGATTGGTGGGCATCGGGTCTTTGCTGACATATGGGAAGTTGCTCGAAGAAAAAACCATCGAGATGCATAGGCGGGTGATTCAGACCCATGCCGAGGGTATCGATCTATACTTGGCCGAAAGATTACGCGCCCTGGATTTGGTAGTTCGGACCCATCGACGGCATGAGCTGGAAAACAAAAACATGCTCGAAAAGTTGCTTTCCACCCTCAACGACAGTTATGGCATGGCGTTTATAGATTTGGGTGTCATTTTCGAGAGCGGAGAGCATCTTGCGTATGTCGGTCCCTATGATCTCGGGGATAAAAACTACGCCGGCGAGCAATGGTTTAAAGATGTCATGGTTCGAGGTGTTTACCTGAGTGATGTCTTTATGGGATTTCGTAAGGTGCCTCATTTCGTCATGGCGGTACGCAGGCAGGATGAGTCGGGCAACTGGTTGATCCGCGCAACCATGAGCAGTGACGTGTTCGACCGCTTGGTGGGCTCCGGTCGTATGGGGGATACGGGAGATGTGTTTGTCGTCAACGCAGCGGGCGTGTACCAAACGCCACCCAAGTCGGGACATGTCATGGAGGCCTCATCCATCAAATCATTGGGTATGCATCAAGGGGTTTCGGTAAGCCGGGTGCGCGAGGATGCCGGAGTATTAGTCCGGGCGACCACCTGGGTAAACGGGGGGCGTTGGCTTTTGGTGGCCCAGCAACAAGAGTCCGAAATTCAAGCACCGGTTTATCATGCCGTTGTTCTGGGATTTTTGGCGGTTGCAATTGCAGTGGTGTTGGTGGTGGTAACTACGGTCTTGGCCACATCGCATTTGATCGGCCGAGTTGAACAGGCGGATGCGCAACGGGATGCCCTATCCAAGGATTTGCTCCGTTCGGCCAAGTTGGCCTCTTTGGGCGAGATGTCGAGCGGGCTTGCGCATGAAATCAACAATCCACTCGCCATCATCAGCGCGGAGTTGACCAATATAGGCGATCTCATCACAGAAGAGATGACCGAAGCCGGCTGGCGGGATGAGATTGTTCAGGCGGTGAAACGCAGCAAGAGACAAGTGCAGCGTTGCGGCGGCATTACCGCCAAAATGCTTCAATTCGGCCGCAAAAGTGATGTTTATCTTCAGGCGACCGATATTGGTGAGCGCTTGGATGAGATCGTCGGGTTGATGCGCAAACAAGCCGAAATCCGTAACGTCGACATCCAACTCGATGTGCAGAAAGGCCTCTGTCCCGGATTGCTCGATCCGACCGAGCTCGAGCAGGTAATCGCCAATTTGATCAACAATTCGCTGTATGCCATCCGAGGGGGCGGCATTATCCGGATAAAGGCCGAACGGGAAGGAAAGCAGATACGCATCAACGTGATTGACAACGGGAGTGGGATCCCGGCCGAGGATTTGGAACGGATATTTCAACCCTTTTTCACCACCAAGCCCCCGGGAAAGGGAACCGGGTTGGGGTTGGCGGTTTGTTACGGTATCGTGCGCGGTTGGGGAGGGGATATCACCGCAAGCAGTCGACTCGGAGAGGGAACCGCGATCACCATTCGGTTGCCCGCCGCAGATCAGGAAGCGGCGGCAGTTGGACGCATAGCAAGGAGTGAAAGATGAGCAAGCCAAAAAACACAATCAAGTTGCTCTTGGTGGATGACGAGATCGAGTTTCTCAATTCGACCGCCAAGGCTTTGCGAAGGCGCGGATTCGACGTCACTACGTTACAGGATCCGGAGGTCGGTCTGAAGATTTTCGAGCATGAACGTTTCGATGTTGCAGTCCTGGACGTCAAGATGCCGGAAATATCGGGAGATCAGCTTTTTCGGCAAATAAAGATACATTGGCCCGAGATGCCGGTCATCATGCTCACC
>JBFFBT010000306.1:0-6057 GCA_041560255.1 Myxococcota bacterium
AGCATTGTGAGGTCAACGGAAACGGCAACGTCTACATCATGATCCTCAATGAAGGCGGCATCGTCGAAGGTTTACCGCTCAACGCAAGATGTGGTAAAGATCCTGCGATTCATCCCAAAGCGGTCGAATGCCTCGAGTGCCATTCCGCCACGCACAAGAGAGGAGATGACTGCTTCACCTGTCACCCTAATGGGTGCCCCAGTTGAGGGAGCTATTCCACCAGCGCGTGTCGCTGGTAAATGTAGCGCATCGAAGGCTCCCCTCTCTATCATCGCCGGCACTTAACTTTCCAAGCAAAATTCATCAAACCATCTACTATTGCTCTACTTCCTTGGCCGGTTCTATATTGACAGAAAACCAACAACTCCACAAGGCGCCATAACTTAATAACGAAATATGCTTGTTTGTATAAATATTATACATATTTTCCTGGCTCATTCTATAAAATTATGATATTTTAATATTTTATTGAAATAATCCAGTTATTTGAAATAATAACTACTTAAAGGTTTTAATTTTAAAAACTATCTATTCGACGGCTATGAGCGGCTTTGTATCTTGAATACCAGGTAAAATGAATTCATACTATCGACAAATCCTATATATAAAAAGAGCTAGATTTTTAATATAAGTTTATTAATTCAATTAGATAAATTGGTTTTAACCTATCCAGCTTCCTAGTGTAATTACGGTTTAAAATTAACTTCATAACACCAATTGACATTATTTATCCGGAAATATTAGTGTCTTTACCATGTTCAATTTTAATAATTTCACAGAAATAAACCAATTTAAAAAGAAAGGAGGAGAAAAACAACAATAGTGAGCGATGAACGTGTGAAGTAAACAGATTTAACGTATGTAATAACAATCTAAGGAGGGCTACAAAAATGAAACTATGTATCAGGTTGCTGGCATTGATGTCGGCAACAATCTTTGTTTTTGGGTGTGGTCCGATGGACGAATTGGACACCCAAAACAACGACTCCACCAGAGTCGTCAACCATGACAGAAGCACCGAAGATACATTTTTACCCGGCTCATGCAAAAACCCTTCGGGCGGCGACTACTGCGGTAAAAAATCTCCCGACAATTGCTGGTGCGACAGCCTGTGCGTCCAATACAACGATTGTTGCGAGGATAAAAAACAAGTCTGTGACGGCGGACCGACTCCTACTCCGACACCCGGACCGACCCCCACACCGACTCCCGCTCCCGGAAAATCATGCAAGAACCCTTCCGGCGGCGACTACTGCGGCAAAAAATCTCCCGACGGATGTTGGTGTGACAATCTGTGTACCCAGTACAACGACTGTTGCCCGGACAAACAGCAGGTCTGTGACGGAAGTCCGACACCGACTCCCAATCCGTCCCCGACACCGACTCCCAATCCGACTCCGACACCTACGCCGACGCCAACACCGAATCCGAGTCCGACTCCCCATCCTGATAATGGCTACTGCTTCAAATGTCACCCCAATGCCCATTATCCGGATAAAAGCTGTTACAGCTGTCACCCCGATGGGTGACCGAGTTGAGCGGGTGGCTACACCAGCGCGTGTCGCTGGTAAATATTGAGTATCGAACGCTCTTCCTCTTTGTATCGATAATATCTGCGCCGAATCACAAAAAAACATCGATCTCTATCCTAATATACATCAGATTTTTGAGTCGAGTGTATTCTTGTGCGGAAAAAGGTATACAACCTATCGATACCATCGATATCTCTCGAACAAATCAAGAACAATTTATAGAATCATTTCAATTGACTAAATAGATTTTTACCCAAACGTTGATTATTTCAAAACTGGTTTAAAATTTTCTCACTCACCTAGGTTGACTTTATTTATCTAAAAATATTAGTGTTTTGGCAATACTAGATTCGGAAAAAACAAAATACTAGTTGGACAAACCCTAATAATACCGAAAGGAGGCTGTGAGCAACCAAGCGAAGAAAAATGAAGGGAATCAGGCTTTTTGTATCAACCAAGTTTTGGAGGGTTACTGAAATGAAGCAATGTATCGGATTGACGGCGTTCGTGTCAGCCATGATCTTTGTCTTTGGGTGTGGACCCATGGACGAGATCGACGCCCAAAACGACGACTCCACCAGGGTCGTCAACCACGATAGGACCACCGAAGAAACATTTTTACCCGGCTCATGCAAAAACCCTTCGGGTGGCAACTATTGCGGTAAAAAATCTCCCGACAATTGCTGGTGTGACAACCTGTGTGTCCAGTATAACGATTGCTGCGAAGACAAAAAACAGGTTTGTGACGGCGGCCCGACTCCTACCCCGACTCCCGGGCCGACGCCCACACCGACTCCCGCGCCCGGAAAATCGTGTAAAAACCCTTCGGGTGGCAACTACTGCGGTAAAAAATCTCCGGATGGATGCTGGTGCGACAACCTGTGCTCTCAATACAACGATTGCTGCCCGGACAAACAACAGGTTTGTGACGGAAATCCGACCCCGACACCAACGCCGAATCCGACCCCGACACCAACACCGGGTCCAACCCCGACACCACAACCCCAGTATTGTATGGATTGCCATCCCAACGCACATCATCAGGACAAGGACTGTTTCAGCTGCCACACCGATGGGTGACCTGTTTGACCGAACAGGTAAACCGGCGCGTGTCGCTGGTATAAACCCGAAAGTACAGTTTTTCCTCCCCTTTTTGATTTACACCGCTGATTCTAAAGCTTTGAGTTGACTCCAATCGATTCGAATGCTCTACTTCTTCCCTGGAAACAGGGTCGATCCATTCGATCGGCCCGAGATAATCCTAGGGTGGTAAATCGTTATGAAAAACTATGCTCTTTGGTTATTCCCGGCACTGGCGATGAGTACGGCTTTGCTCTCGTCCCCCGGGCAGGCTGATCCGTCAATATGCAGCCGGCTCAGCCCCGAAAAACAAGCTGCATTTTCTCAATTGCTTTCAAGCCTGCATCCATATGCCTGTTGTGACGCGACGTTTAAAAGCTGTCTGCAAAAGCCGCATCCATCTCCATTGGTTTTGAGGCTTGCAAAAGACATCTGCCGGATGTTTCGTGCCGGAAAAAACCCCAAAGATATCAGATCGGCGCTCATGTTGCGCGCAAGAAGCGCGCTGTCCTTTTCGAAACCGGTCGAAATTTCCACCAAATCCAACATGATGGCAGGTAATGCCGACGCGGCGGTAACGGTTGTCGTATATGCATGCACCCGGTGTCCCTTTTGCAAAGAGCTTGTACCGACTCTGCATCATGAAGTGACGACCGGGTCTTTGCAGGGCGACGTGCGTCTTTTCTTAAAACCCTTTCCCATAAAAAATCACCCGGGCTCGATTGAAGGAGGGCTTGGGCTCATGGCAGCATCCGAGTTGAATCATTTTTGGCCCTATGTGTTGCGTCTATTTTCCAACTTTGATTCTTTCAAGGTTGACAAACTAAGCATCTGGGCCTCTGACACCGGCATGGATCCAAACGCTTTCGATACGGTATTTAAAAATCCGGCAACCCGACAAAGCCTTGTGGAGATTAAACGGGAAGGATTGCGCAACCAGGTTCTCTCTACACCCGCGCTTTTTATCAATGGGCAAAAATATTTGTACGAGATGTCCGCCGATGCGATTCTCGATGTTCTGGCGGAAATCGTCGATGATCGCAAGAAAGTATCGTGCAACCCCTAAATACATTAAAATCGACACCGACGCCTAAACAAACAAATTAGCCCGGGGAAATCCACATGAAAACAATTGCGAAGAAAATTGGTATCGACTTTGATCTTAGGCAGCTCGAAGTGTTTTGCAAAGTGGTCGAGGAAAAAAGCTTTTCCAAGGCCGCCCAGATTTTTCATTTGGCCCAGGCATCGGTAAGCGAGCGGGTGGCTTCGTTGGAACAAGCCGTGGGGGCCAGGTTGTTGGATCGTACCGGCAGAAAAATCAACACCACCAAAGCAGGCGAAGTGCTTTATCGATGTGCATTGAAGCATCTGGATCTCAAAAGGAAAACCTGTTTGGAACTGGAAGCTTTTTTGGGAGTCAAAAAAGGAGACATCGACATTGGAGGCAGCACCATCCCCGGAGAATACATCATACCCAAAATGATTAAGCTATTCTATACCTCGTACCCCGACGTGACCATTCGGTTGGCGATCGGTGACTCCGAAGAAATCTCCAACAAAATATCCGAGGGTTTGCTCGAGTTCGGGGTGGTAGGAGCCAGAACAAGAGCCAAAGGATTGGTTTTCAAAGAAGCATGGAAAGACGAGTTGGTGCTGGTGGTATCGGCCGAACATCGTTGGTCCAGAAGCGGCCCGATAACGCTTAAAGAATTGCTCACCGAACCATTCGTGATGAGAGAATCCGGCTCAGGAACCCGTCGCATGCTGCAACATTACCTCGAAAAAATGGAAGCCACCGAGTTGGAAACTTTACGTGTGGTTGCGCAACTGGGAAGCACCACGGCGATCAAGGAAGCCATCCAAGAGAATCTGGGTGTATCCATTCTGTCCTCTCGGGCCATCGCCACGGAGTTGGCGTCCAAAACGCTTTGCGTGGTGCCCATACAAAACGTCGTACTCGAGAGAAAGTTTTTTCTGGCTCGATCCAGGAAACGGGTATTGTCGCCGCTCGCCAAAACATTGTATGAGTTTCTGGAAAGGGAAGCCTCCGATTCGCAACCAGAAAGTTCTGATAACACCCAAACCGAATAACCACAAACCAAAACCCAAAGTCAGGAAACAAACCATCTTTGCTGGGCACAGACACCATAAATCCGTGAGATTCAACTCGGTGTTTTTCGAAATCCATTAAGTTTTCTGCCTTGCGCTTTAGCACACCGTATTTACCTCCAGGTCTGGATCTTTTTTTCGAGCTATGCTTAGTATATGAATAGAATTGGCGGGGGGTCGGCCCGAACACAATCTACAAGGTAAGGGATTTCGTTTTGAGAAAACAACTCGGAAAAATTTTAGTCGAGGAAGGCCTCATATCAGCCTCCCAACTCGATACCGCACTCATGCAGCAAAGCAACAGCGGAATGCGTTTGGCAAGTCAATGCCTGGAGTTGGGTTTTGCCGAAGAGGCCGATTTGGCTCGGGCGCTGAGCCGGCAGCAGGGTTTCCCATTTGTGGTATTATCCCAATCTGTAATTCCTCTCGAAGTCATGAAAGCCATCCCGATTCACGAAGCCATCCGTCTCAGAGCTCTTTCCGTCTTTCGTGACAAGAAAAACCTGGTGGTTGCGTTCGCAGATCCCAATGACAACCATCAAATCGATGAGGTAAAATTTATTTCGGGCGAACGGATCATCGAGCATGGCGCGTTGCTCGGACCGCTCCAGAAAACCACCGACAAGTTCTACAAGCTCAACAAAGATAACCAAAATACCTTTATCGTCGGGGATCAAGTCGCTGCGGGCGCCTCATGGCCGGATGGAGGTATATGTGAAATCGTGCATTTCAGTGAGCCCCACCGCCCCCCCACAACTCACATGGATCCGAGCTTGGTGCCGACCATGGAAGTGCTTCTTTCCAACCAAGACGTCGATAAATCCGCGGACGAAAGCCAAAAAACTTCTCACCCCCCGAAACAACCTACCATACTGGTCGTCGACGACGATGAGAGTCTTCGGCATATGTTGTGTAAATTCCTCAACAAATCAGGATACCGGGTCAGCGAAGCCGCAGACGGGCGGATCGCCTTGGGCAAGCTTCAAACCAGCCTACCCGATGCCATTTTGTTGGACGCCATGCTTCCAGGAGTTCATGGATTCAATATTTGCAGATTGATCAAATCGGCCCAAAGCACCCGTCACATCCCGGTTATCATGATTACAGCCATCTATAGAAGCGAGGAGTACAAAGAAAAAGTAAGGCTTCTTTATGGCGCCAATGCCTACATCGAAAAGCCTCTCAAGTTAAACCACCTCAAGCTCATCCTGGAAAACTGCTTGGCCACCAGCTCTCATCCTCACTCACACAAAGAAATTTCTTCTATGGCCGCGAAAATGCTTCAATCGGCCAACCAAGCCATTGAACAAAATGATCTGAGCAAAGCCACCCAGTG
>JBFFBT010000307.1:0-6009 GCA_041560255.1 Myxococcota bacterium
GGTTCCCAGGCTTCGGGCGGTTGTTGGTGTGATTCCTGGTGTGAGTACTACAACGATTGCTGCGCGGACAAGAAACAGGTGTGTGGATTTTAGCGTGTCCATTATCCAGCGTGTTTTTGTGTTTTAGTTTGGATCCCTCCTGATCCATATAAAAGGGGGCGATGGGTTTTTCGCCCCTTTTGCTTGTTTCATCGATCCTGCGCAGGGTTTTGCTTTTGAATAACCGATTTTTCATCGCATAGATCAGGGGGATAAACCAAAACATACCTGCCAGGACACCCGCCCACGCGCCCGCGCCCGCGTTGTTGAGACTCGCGAGCGACAGCCTCCATTCGAACGGATTGTCGTTGATGATGTACGTCCAGGTTGAAGAAGGACCCCTCAGATCGTCTGTCAAAGCGGGCCAGCATTCGAAGGAGCTCGTGATGGATTTCAATGTATCGGATAGGCTCGTATCAATGTACTCTTGCATGTTCAGGTGGGCTTTTGATGCCAATCTAAGATATTCCTGTAGCGGATCTCGGTTTCCAACCACATTGAGGTATACGGCCTCTCGTATCGTGGCGACATGTGCGAGATAGGTGCTCCAGGCCTCGTCCAGGGTAGATAAACCGACAGTTTGTTCGATTTGTGCAGCTGTCTTTGGGCCCAGTCGTTGAATGAGCTCCTTATGGAGATCGGGACACACTTCGGTAAGGAGGTTTTCTCCCGGATTGGAAAGCAGGCTCAATCTTCGCGCGTAGTGTTGGATGCGTTTTTGCTCGAGGTAATGGGTATACCTCCAAAGCGTGCGGCGGATGTCCATATTTTGACCTTCGATCATGTTTTGCACGAGAGCGAACTTCTTTGATATACCCGGATCACGAATCCTTTTGCCTGGTTGGATGTTTTTTCGGTTTTTGCGGGTGAGTAGCTTCTCGAGATTGAATTTTTTCATCAAGGGATCTTCAAGGCTTAGAAAAAAGCGGCTCATACCTGGATCTCCCTGTCTGGCCGCTCTGCCTCGAAGTTGATTGTCGATGCGTCGGCTTTCGTGTCGGTTGGTGCCGATGACATACAGACCGCCGGTTTGCGCCACTTCGGTTCGATATTTTTCGTCCGCGCCGCCCAATTTAATATCTGTGCCCCGGCCGGCCAGGTTGGTCGATACGGTGATCGCTCCCAAAGCTGCGGCCTCGCGGATTAAACCGGCCTCATCTTTGTCATTGGCTGCATTGAGAACTTTACAATCCAGGCCGGCGGCTCTGATCTTTGCAGTGAGTCGATCGGATTCTTCAATGCTGCATGTTCCTATCAAAACCGGTTGACCTTTTGTATGTGCCCTGATGATCTCTTGGACCACGGCCGCGTGCTTGGTCTCGATATCCGGAAACAATACATCCTCGAAGTCTAACCGAATACAAGGTTTGTTGGTCGGAATGCACACGGTGCGAAGTTGATAAAACTCCCAAAGCTCCCAATCAGCAGGCCGGGCGGTGCCGGTCATGGCGCCGATTTTGGGGTAAAGCTTGATGAAGTGCTGCATGGATATGGTCTGCAGTATCTCTCCTTGATCGTGTGGTTCGACTCTCTCTTTCGCCTCCAGGGCCTGTTGCAAACCGTCCGGCCAATGTTTGTGGGGCACCCTCCTGCCTGTAAATTCGTCCACCAATTCGATTTTTCCATCCCTGACAATGTAGTCGACATTCCGCTTGATGAGGGCCTCGGCGTGGAGAGCTTGGTTGAGTCTCGTGAGGATCTCGAAGTTTTCGGGCTGATGCAGGTCACCGCAATCCAGGATGGCTTCGGCTCGATCCATACCTGCTTCGGTGAAATAAACGTTACGCTGATTTTCATCCAAAAGATAATGTTTCCCGGGTTTCAATTGATCCACCAAGTTTTTCAAGATGATACGGTTTACGACCGGCTGCTCGAGGGTATTGCCTGCGATGACCAGAGGTGCACGGGCTTCATCGATGAGAATCGAGTCCGCTTCGTCGACAATGACATAGTGATATGGGCGTAAAATGAGGTTGTCTGGATTTCTTTCTATGCACTGGCGCAGATAGTCAAAGCCGGCTTCTTTTGCGGTAAGATAGGTGATGTCCGCCCGGTAGGCTCGGCGTCTTGCCTCGAACGGGGTATTCTGGGATATGGATTGAACCTCGAGCCCCAAAAAACGGTACAAAGGTCCCATCCACTCGGCGTCCCGCTCGGCAAGGTAATCGTTGTACGTCAGGATATGAACTCCCAGGCCGGATAGGGCATTTAAAAAAGCAGGCAGTACCGCGGTAAGAGTCTTGCCTTCACCGGTTTGCATTTCAACCACACGATTTTGATCCAAGGCGATCGCGGCTAACATTTGTACGTCGTAGTGACGAGTTCCCAACGTCCTACAAGCAGCCTCCCGCGCCAGAGCATAGGCTTCGGCCATCAGATCTCGAGTACCTGCGTTCGTACGGGCTTTTCGCATCAATTGGGTACTAAACTGCTTGAGTTTTGCATCGTCGGCATTTTTTAGATTGAGGTCGTGGCTGGTGGTATCGATTTTTTCGAGCAATCGATAATATGGTTTCATATTGTACTCGACCGGGCGATCCCGTAACCGATCCGTCCAGCGTAACATCTTGTTCCATATGGAAAATTTGGGTTGATGCACCTGCTTCTCCTTATGTGATCGAGCGGCAATACGCTCAATCATGTCGAGCGCATTGGCGATCTTTTTGCTTTGATATGAAAAATTATTCTATGGTGATATCGACAAAAGAGAAGCGGGCGGGCTTAGTCCCGAGAAGACAGCCTGATTTACCTTCAGATCGACTCCTGGGTAAGACCAAGGCGCCAAAAGGATGACAGGGCCGAGATTGGGTTTTCTTCTATGAAAATCGTCAGATGAGACGAGCGGTAGTATGTTTGGATATACGGGTGCGTCTGAGGATTGAGCCTGATGGGTATCGATGCATGCTTGTTCGCATGAGGCTTGTAGGCTTGCGCGCACATCCTCTGCTTTGGGCCATGCAAACAAGAAAAAAAGCAAAATGGTCCAGATTGTAAGATTATGGGTCTTGGGTGCAAATCTCATCATGTGAAAACATGAGGATGAAAGAAAAGTTGTCAAGGTGTCGATAGTGAGAAAGCTCTCTTGATCATATCGGGTCAATACGGCAATGCGTTATCGTCTCACATTCGCCATGAAAAAAATCTTTCGCATTGTTTTCCAGCGTTTAAAAAGGATTTTTCCAACCAAATTCACCGTTATGATTGTCAGCGCCAATGTCATCACCCGCCACATCGTATACCTCCCTATGGTCAAAAACCATCGGATCCGCCTTATTCTCCCGGTCGAAGTACCCCAAACAATCATCTACGTGGTTGTTTTCATGAGCTCGTTTGTATGCCGCATATGTAATTCCTGGTTTCGATTACCCTCAAGCTTCGTGTGTGTGGAACCCTTGACTGAAGATATCTTTTCTATTGATTGTTTTCATTGTCATCATCCTCACTTCGGCGGTCGTCGGGTTTGGACGATTTTTTTGAGATTCCGGCCTTGCCGAACGAGGTCAAACCCCCCAGGGCACCCAGTCCCATGGTTTCGACTGCGGTCGACGGTACGATGATCATGGAACCTTTTTGGCGCAGTCCCTCGAACACCATGTTCATGGCTCGAAGATGCAAGGCGACTGGGTTATCCTGATAATGCTCGGAGGCTCGGGCAAATTTTTCTGCGATTTCCGTCTCTGCCGTACCCAATATGATACGGCTTTGCCTCTCTCTCTCCGCTTGAGCCTGACGGGACATGGCATCCTCCAGTCCTTTGGGGATGATGATATCGCGGATTTCGACTGCCTGGGTGGTGATGCCCCAACCGTTGGTTTTTTCTTCCAACACTGTCTGGATTTCTTGACCCAGTCGATCTCGTTCGGACAGCAAAACTGCGAGATCGTTTTTTCCAATGGCGTTGCGAAGTGCGGTCTGGGCGGAAAATACCACCGCATCGTCAAAATGCTCTACTTCCAGTACGGCTTTTTGCGCGTCCCAGACCATCCAAAACGCGATGGCGTCGACATTGACAGGGACGGTATCGGATGTCAGGGTGGTCTCTGCGCTGAAATCCGTGACCCGGATTCTCTGATCGACAAATTGGGCTACCTTGTCAATCACCGGCGCCACCATAAATACACCGGAGGCCCGCATGATGTGAAACTTTCCAAAACGAAGCACTACGGCTCGCTCCCACTGGTAGGCGATTTGTAGTGCGGGAGAAAACAAAGTAGCCACGATCATGGTGCCGAGCAGTATTTCACTATTTGGTCTGAGTGTGAGATAGGCACACAGGCTGGCGCCGGTGGTAAGAATGACGACGGCCTCCCAGACCTGGGCCAATCTTAGAAAAACCGCCAGAGTAAGAGCCGATCCCAAGCCGATGCTTACCGCTTCGAGGCTGTATCCATAGAAGTGCAGATGCAACATCAAACCTGCCACCGAGATTGCCACCAAAATAAAGGCGTTGATGGGAGCAAAACGAAAATCTGCGCGGTTGCTGGTGGCAAATTTTTCCAGGTTAATTTTCAGAAACGAACGAACAGGTTGATGCAATTCGGATGTTCGGCTCATTTGTGGTTCTCCTTTCTTAGCCGAAGTCCTTCTATGACTTCATCCAAGGTGAAACCGAAATCGGAGGCGCGGGCCAAAAAATCTGTAATGATTTGATCCAGCATGCGTCGGCGTTCGAGTTGATCGATATCGGTTTTGCGATCGCTGATGAATGTCCCGGTGCCCTGTTGGGTGTTGAGTAAGCCTTCAATTTCCATCTCCCGGTAGGCGCGAACCACTGTGTTTGGATTGATGGAAAGATCCACCGCCAATTGACGCACCGTAGGCAGTCTGTCTCCGGCCTGCAGGACACCTCGAGCCATACCGAATTTAATCTGTTCGATGATCTGACGATAAAAAGGAACGCCGCTTTTTGTATCGATGGATAGTTTCAAAATCATACCTTTTGTTGTTAATAACTATAGTAATAATGTACTATATATATAGAACAATAAAACAGGATGCATGTCAAGTTAACTTTAAATGCGTCTTTAGGTCCAAGTTCCTTGGATAATCACGTAACTGCATGTTTTTAATTGATTTATTTACATGCTGACACGTTCACTTATCTAGTTTCCGTATCAAAACTCTTGAATTTATTTTTGGAATTTGAAATGACTTCTCGGGCTGCGAAGCTCGCAACTAACAAGTCGCTAAAAAACAGAGACTTGAAAGTTCAGCTTACACAATCCCCGCCTGTCGAAGCCAATTTCAAATCTCAAAAATAAAGTTATCTATATGTAACCCCTTGTTTTTGTTCTCCCCCGCGCTTCGGGTGTGGGAGAGCTTAGTTTTAGGGATTCGATCAGGTCTTTCACACTTTCACTTATTTGAGGGTTTCTTTTATTAGGGGAAACAAAACAAGACGGAGGTGTGTCAAAAAGGAAATCGACGAATTGGGCGGTATGAGATTTTGGTTCCTGTTTGCGAAGTGTAGGTACTTCAACATCGGTAGAAGAAAAAGGAGGAGAAATACAATGAGAAGTATCGTATTGTTGGCATTGACGGGTTCATTGATGTTGGCGGCATGTGGTGATTTGGCCAATGACGAATTCACTCCGGACAGCAAGGCCCATGAAGGCTTGTCGGTGGGAGATTATATCCCCAATCGCTATATAGTGGTGCTAAAACCGGGTGTTGCCCGAAACATGAGCGAGCCTGAAAGTTATGGTCCGCGGGTTATTGATGTGGCCAACAGTCTGATGGCCACCTACAGTGGCGAGAGCATCCCCAGGGTATGGGAGCATGCCCTGGAAGGTTTTTGCGCCAACATCAATCGAGCGGATGCGAACGAACTGGCCCTGGATCCGAGAGTTGCCTATGTTGAGCCCGACGGAGTGGCCGGTATCGGCGCGACCCAAAATAACCCCCCCAACTGGGGACTCGATCGTATCGATCAGCGTAACCTCCCCCTGGACAACAAATACAATTACAACA
>JBFFBT010000308.1:0-5937 GCA_041560255.1 Myxococcota bacterium
ATGCCTCGCTCATCTCTCCGGGTGGAGAAGAATTGGAAGAATTTGACGATGTGCTTGGGGATTTGGAGGTTCCCGGCGATCTGGAGTCGAGCGATCTTGGCTTGGATGGGTTGGACGCAGGCGATGACCTGGGATTGGATGAGTTGGATCCCAAAGAAATCCAATCAATTAATGATGCTGCCGATATTGGAGAAGACGAGGAGTTGGAGGGTTTCAACGATGTGCTTGAATCACTGAAAGAGGTCGAGGAGGTGGATGAAGCCGAGATCCTCGATCTGAATTCCGATCTCGATCCTGTAAAACCTAAGGATTTACCTCGGACCGCATCGTTGGAAGCTCCGGTCGATGAGATGCTGGAAAACTTGTCTCTTGGTGATGGTGTGGGTGGGGCATTGCCCGAGCCGGACTTGCTGGATTTGCCCAATGAAGAAGACTTTTTGGTTGGAGCGGATCTGGGTGCAGACACTGCTTCTCCCCGGCCTACTGCCCATCTTGGGTTCGTAGAGCAGGACAGACCACTCACCCCTCCTCCCAAAATGACGGCATTTCCCGCTTCCGAGTCGGGATCAGACCCGTTGCTGGATACCAAGCTGAAGGAGGCCGAAGAAGAGAACGAGGTTCTTAGGAAAAAACTATCGCTGCTCGAACAACGGATCGAGGAGACCCATCGGACCTATGAAATCCGGGAGACCGAGTTGGGTTCGCTTCGTACCCAAGCGACCTCGAAAGACAAAGAATTTTTGGCGCTCAAAGCGACCATCAACTCCAAAGATCGGGAGATTTTGGAGCTCAAAGAGGAATGCACCCGCAAGGATCAACAGTTGCTGGATGTACGAGAGAAGGCAGATGGATCGGAGCATGAGCTGTATCGGTTGCGGGAGTTGGTAGAGACCCGCGAGCAGGAAATGAAAGAAATATCCGGTCGGGTTGAAAGCCTTATGAGGCAAAAGAACAACTTGGAGAACGCCTACCAAAGCAAATTGGCCGAGTGGGAAGAACAATACAACAGCGAAACCGCCCGACTGGAACATCAAATACAAGTCATGACCGAGGAGCATCAAAAGGCCCTTACGGATATGCGGGAAGAGCTGGATGAGACGAAGCGAAGTCATCATCATGAGACCGCGGAGTTGAAAAACCAAATCGAACAACTCGAAAACGAAGTGAAAAATCTCTGTGACCAAGCCAAGGATGTCGATGACTTGAGGTCCCAGATTCAATCCGTGCAGGATAGGCTTCAAGCGGCCGAAGAAGAGAAAGCCAACTACGAGCAAAACGTGCTCAAGGCATACCAAAAAATCAAAAACGACGAGAAAATAAAAGAGAAAGCCAGAAAAGCGGTGGAGATTGCAATGACCCTGCTTGCCGATCAGGTAAGCCTGGATGATTTGGACGATCAAGATAAGGATTTGGCCGCGACGGAATCGGACGAAGCGCATACGTAGGATGTATACGGCCTTGGGATTCTGGTAGAGGTCGGGTCGCGTAAGGTAGGTGTAGGTTCGAGCCGGAGGGCTGATTGGGCGTCACAGGGGTTACGACGATTGATCCACGAGGGAGGAGTGTCACATGCCGAAGAAGAAGACGAATCAAAACGACCCGGGTTACAGTGGACTAGGAGGTGAAAGTGGATTTTCAAAAGCGACCACAGTCTTGGAACCGATCGGTGTATCCATTGCGGCCGCCTCGAAGGACTTGGGGAGCAGCGCCTCCAAGATGGCCCGGGATATCCAATGGATACAAGATACCCTAACCAAGCTGAAAAACGCCCTCGTCGGCTCGAAGGACGAAGATCAAAAAGAGCTTTTGCGGGAGCTCGAGGAAGAAGAGCAGCTGCTGCAGCTGAAGCTCACACGGTCCGAAGCGGTCATCAAGTACGCCATGGCGGAAAGCAAGCTGATGCTTTTGGATCTTGCCGACCTAAAAGAAGCGCTGCGGGAGGTCGGCCGGGAGTTTCGATAAAACTACTTTTGGGTGTATGCGCGGATAGCTTTTGGCAGATTACTCGACACGTTGCTTGAGCCACCGGCGCACCGATTTTTTTTGAGCCGCAAAGCTGTCCGGAGCTCGTCGGTAAATCTGCTCGGCCGCTTGGGCGTAGGATACGGCTTGTTTCCGGTCCATATCAAATTGCCATAAAATTTTGGCCAGCGCAAATTTCAAAGGCGCTATCTCGAATTCGTGCAGGCCGGATTTCTCTCGAAGTTCAAGCGCTCTAAATATGTGGTCAAGCGCTGCTTTCGGATCGCCGAGATCCGCTTCAACCAGGCCGAGCTGATGCAGTGTGTAGGACAATTCGGGGTGATGGAGTCCGGTAAGCTCTTCATGGTACTGCAGGCTTTTTTTACATTCCGACAATGCTCGAGTCAGTTTTTTTTGCTTGTAAAATATCTTACAGAGACTCCGGTGTAAAAACCCCAAATAGTTGATATCATTTTTTAAATATTTTTTAATGTTTGACTGGGATTTGGTGAGGTACATCATGGCTTTGTTTAGGTTACCGATTTCACAATATGTCTCACCCAGATTCAGCAGGTTTTGGGTAGCTCCATGATATTGCTTTCCGAACAATTTGTATTTTCCATCCAGGGCGAGTTGATGAAATTTGATCGCGTCTTCATATTGATATAAACCAAGATGGGCGATACCCAGGTTTTCATAGATCTTTGAATAGAGATGGTGTTCGGATTGAAGCAGGTCTTTGGATATCGAAAGAGCCTCTTGAAGTCTGTCGATAGCTTCCTGGTTTCGACCATAGCGGTGTAATGCATATCCCAGGTTGTTGAGAATGGTGATTGTGATGTGGTGGTTTTTCCCATAGGCTTTTTGGATGATGGAAAGGGCTTTTTGGTAATACATGCTGGACTCTTCGTATCGTCCGAGGCGGTTGATCACAATCCCCAAGCTGTTGTACGATGAAGCTACTTCGGGGTGGTCGGGTCCAAATGTTTTAAGCCTAAGTCGCAGACTTTTCTGGTAGTTGTCGTATGCCTGTGGGTAGTTCTTCTCTTCCTGTAGTATCAATCCCCGGTAGTTGAGTAGCTCGGCTTTGAGAGCCGGATTTTCCAGGCGGTTGACGGCCGCCTGGGCGAAGTCGGCCCACCAGTGGCCCTGCTCGTACTGGGCTTTCTGATGACCCACGATGTAGACCATGTGGTTCCAGGCCTGAGCTGCGACCGTATCGTGTTTTCCGGCGGTTGCCGCCCAGATGGCGTGCATACACATCTTCTCGGCTTTTTGTATGTATCCATTGTCGAGATAGGTTTTTGACAACAGGTGGTATGCTTCTGCCAACGTGGGTTGATGGGAAGTGGTTTCGGCCGCCTGGAGCGCTTTTTGGGCGGTTTCCAAGGCCTCTTTGTATTTGCCGGCATCTGCGAGCGCCTTGGCTTTGGCCAAGAGATCTTCGGTTTGGCGAACAGCGTTTTGCAACTCGGGATCGAGCGGCAGCGCCGCGGTGGTGTTGAGGCTGTCGGTATCGGCGCATCCTGCAAGCGGGGTAAGCTTGTAGGCCGCCTGTACGGCTTTTTCGGCGGTTTGCCGATCTGCTGCGCCCAACAGCTTGGTAAGCTCTGCGATTTCCCGGAGCCGCCGGTTGAGGCAGTGCATGCGCAGATCCAACAGATCGGTCGATTGCTCGCCGTGTACATGGGTGGCTTCGCAGGCCGACTGATGATGGGCGACCCAGTCTCGGGTGTATTGATCTATTGCGCGGGCGACTTGATCCCAGGATTGGCCGACTTTCGGCAGGCCGGTGGCCAAAAAGGTTTGGTTGGCTTTTTCGCGCACCTTGGCATCCCAAACGCCCGCCAGGTGGCGCTCGGCGCCTTTGCATATGCCTCTTCGATCCACGCGTTGCAACAGGCCCCATTCGAGAGCCAGGACGGCCAATACAACGCCTATCCAGGTCAGAACCCGGATTCGGGTTTTGGTGGGGTTTTTCCCCAAATCGGCGAGCAGGGTCTTCATGGAGGGATAACGCAGTTCCGGGCGCACGTTCAAGCCGCGCAACAAGATGGCCCGTAATCGGTTCGGCACTTTCGTGTTGGTCGGGATTGGTTGGATGTGGCCGCTTGCTACTGCTCGGGCCAGATCCGATGAGCTATGACCTTCGAAAGGACGTTGTCCGTACAAGGCTTCGTACAGCGCAATGCAGAAGCTGAATTGATCGCTTTTTGCATCGGTGGGTAGGCTCTGGTGTTGCTCGGGCGCCATATAAGGAGGAGAACCGAGCAGCGCTCCGGTTTTGGTAAGCGGTTGGGTGGCCCGCTCCGGATACGTATCAGCAACTTCCATATCCACCGTGCTCTGTTCGAGCGGATCGTTCTCGGAGGATTCTGAGACCAATCCAAAATCGGTGACTTTGACCCGACCGTCTTTTCCGATGAGTATGTTGTCCGGTTTGATATCCCGATGAACCAATCCGGCCTCATGGGCGGCTGCGAGCCCCAAACCCGCCTGCATGAAAACGGCTATGATCTCCTTGTGGTTGGGTTGTTTTTCCTGCAGCCATTGACGGATGGTCCAGCCGTCGATATATTCCATGGCGATGAATATACGGTTTTGAAAAAGCCCGACATCGTGCACGATGTTGACATTGGGGTGGGTCAACCGGGCCATGGCCTGTGCTTCGCGCAGCAGGCGTTTTTGTCGCGCTGCGGTCGCCTTGCCGGGGGCATCCGCGCGGAGGATCTTGATGGCGACCTTTCGCTCCAAGCTGGCATCATAGGCGGCAAACACCTCGCCCATACCCCCTTTGCCGATTGGCTTGAGGATGACATAGCGGCCGATGTTGGTCCCGCGCTCGATGGTTGCGTTGGCACTTCCTTCTACGATCTCTTCCGGAATAATGGTTTTTTCTTCCTCGATCAAGCCTGCATCCTCGATAAGCTGATGAGAGATACGTTATCCGAACCCGGTGGGTCGCGTCAACCTGTCAAGCTGCTCGAGATCAGTGCGGGGCTTTCTTTTGTAACATTTGTTTTGCGCTGGTGGCCACCGCATTGGGTATGTTTTTGCTTGAAGCGATTTTTTTTAAGTCGCCTGCCCGGACGCTCGACAGAAATCGCATGGCGAATGCGATGGGTGTCTTGGGATTTTGCACCAATGCCAATTTGACCGCATAACTTCGAGTCCACTCACGGTTGCCGGCTACGATACGGATTACTTCGTCAGCCACGGATCGGCTGTTGGCCACACTCAGTACTTCGGATTCCGTGATCCCGGGGTTTTTGATGGCTGTGGTGGCAATGACTTTGTTGGGATCCTTGACCAGGGTCATGCGTATGGTCTTGTTGCCTTTTTGCGCCAGAGCGACTTTTTGAGAAGAAGTCATGGTGGACAGGCGGGACAAGATGCTTTTTTTGGCTGCATTTTGATCTTCGGATTCTCCGTCGGGTCCCACATCGCTCTCTTCTCGGAGCATGTCCTCCGGCAGTGACGCTTCCACGATGTGTTGAATGCGCTCTTCTTCTTGCGGATCGATCGGCGCGGATAGAATGCGCTTTTTGGCTTGCTCGAAAGCTTCCAAACCTTCGAATTGCATCCCGGTGCGCACCGCAAAGTCCATGAGTCGATCTACGGCGGATTGCCGGACATGGGGGTTTTTCAATATCGATTCGGCGATGGGAGGGTGTCTTAGAATACGGACTTGGTTTTCGGTGATGATTTGCAGCAGGCGTTCATCGACTTGACCGCCAAGCCGGGCGAAGGTCTCATCGGGTGTTTGATCGTTGAGCAGGATGGTTTCGATGTACTCCGGTATCTGCAAATAGGTATGGGCCAGATGGTCGAGCACCGCTGGTTCCAGTTTCTCCCCGAGTGCTCCACGTACGATTCGTTCTGGAAGCTCCGCCAGGCTCTTGACGGCCGATTGAGCCACGTTCTCCACCGGATCGAAGCAAAGACAGGAAAGTACAGTTACCATGTCCTTGGGGC